>JBCCVP010000030.1:0-40515 GCA_039195135.1 Pseudomonadota bacterium
GATCGATCACCGGGTCGTCGGAGGCGACAAAACTGACGTTGGTGGCGCCGGACGCCTCATCCCCCACGTTGGAGACGAACACCGAGGTGGTTACCGCGGCGCCTTCCACGGTGATGTTGGGTTCAACGCCCGGCGAAAGCGGCCGAAGATCCGGCGCCTGGCCTGCGTCGCGGGTCATGGGGATGTCTCCGCATTCGATGCGCTCCCGGGAATCGGCCTGAAACTCGATCGTAACCGGCAGATAGCCTTCCCGTTCGATGCGTGCCTGGGCCGGCTCGTTGAGGCGCGTAAAATCCTGCCGGAACACACCGTCGAAGTTACTGAAGCTGGTGAAGTTGACCACCTGGGTGCCCAGCACGGCGGCCAGCGCAATCGGTTCGCCCGAGTCCGCATCGACCACCCGGCCCTCGACCAGCGCCGGGCTGGCCTCCAGCCCCTCGGATACGCGCACGCCATAAACGGCGCCGGAGGGTGACAGGCAATATTCATCCCGGTCGTCCCGGCCCGACCCATCCTCGTCGAGCCCCTCGGTGCGGCACTGGCTGATGCGGATATACAGCGGGCCATCATTATTGGTGCCGATGGCGTAGAACTGGTTGGGCCGGCCCGTGACGGGGCCAAAGCTGCTGTCGTATGTCAGCGGATCAAAACAGACACCGCCGTAGGTGGGGTTATTCGAATCCCGGTCTACTTCTGAAAAAGCCGGCAGCAGAGTGCCGTTTTCATCAAAAAACTGCACCAGCAACCCAGAACCCCGCCCCAGCGACTGATCCATCATCAGGCCGGTGCCGGGTCCCGACGCGCGCAGATCGACCACCACGTCGTAGCGCCCGGCCGGCAGCACCAGCCAGTCCTCATCGTCTTCGGTGTGAAAGTTGTGCTCTTCAAAAACCAGCCCCCCCAGGGCCGACGCCGGCGCCGCGATGCGCGGTGCAACCTGCTGCGCGCTGGCCAGCGTGTTGTCCGGCTCAAACCGGTCTGGCGGGGCAGGAATCTCGCTCGGACAGATGCGATCAAAAAGCCCACTGAAGTCCCGGGCGGCGGTGACGGTGCCGGCAGCCCCAAACACGAAGTTTTCGTTTTCGTAGGTCGCTACCACGCTGCTCGAGGCACCTTCCGGCAGATCGGCGACCAGACGTAGATCCAGCTCCGCCACGCGTCCCCCGGCGAGGTCATCGCTTCTGAAACGTGGATTGGGCACGTCGAGCTGCAGCGTATGCGCGTCCACGAGGAAACACCGCGGGGGTGTCGTTCCGGTCGGGTCGCCGCTGGAATCCTGGGTTGGCACCGGTGTGCAACGGACGGCTTCGATGTCCGCCAATGCCGGGGAGATCCGGATGGTGGCGGACACCGCATCGGTTCCCCGCCGTATGCTGGTGCGCAGGTCGATGGGTACGGTAGCCAGGCCACCGGGCTCGGCAAAGGCGGTACCCACCAGCAGTTCCCCTTCCGGCGGGGAGAACCCGGTGGTGGCGAACGTGATGACCACGTCATCCTGGGGCGAGCCTTCGGCAACGCCGTCCCCATCGCCGTCCAGCGTCTGACCGCTTGCGTTGCTGAGCTGGTCAGCCACCAGCGTCAGCTGGCAGGTGGATACAAACGCCAGGTCCGCCTCGAACACCAGTGCCGAGGCGGTGATCGGCAGCTCAGGAAGAGTAACGGGAGTACCGCCGCAGGAGAGCATGACCCCCTGGGCGGTCGCCGATAGCTCCTGGTCGAAGACCGCGGCGACTACTGGATTCAGTACCGACACATTAACCGCGCCGTTGGCCGGAGCGCTGCCCAGAAACCTGGGCGGCAGCGAGCTGCCGCCGGCCGGGTTCGCGACTGCCAGCAGCTGACTCAGGTGCGAAGGTGCCAGGCGCTCGGCACCAGCGCTGCACGCCACCAGCAACAGCCCGGCGGGCAGCAGAAGCCGCACATACCGGTTGCTTCGCATCGGTTTGCTCATCTCGATCAGCCCTCCACCTTCAGCCTAGCAGATCAGTCCGTTTCGCCCTCCGCGGGGCCGCCGGCCGGATCGCCTCTGTTCGTTGACGGCTTTGCCGCCAGGACGGTACGCTGATCAGCTTTCCCGTTTGCAGGATCCACCCGATGACATTGCGCGTCACCTTCGACCTGACCGACACAGATCTCAACCATTTCCGCGGCGTGATGCGGCGCGCGATCAAGGCGCACAAGGACACGGACGAAGCTGACATCATCGCCGCGGCCAGCACGCTGCTGGAACAGGTGAACGAGAAGAAGGCACCCAATTTCATCAGCGACCGGCTGGGCCGGCTGAAGGTGCTGATCAACATGGTGCAGGACGAAGGCTGGGCGTTGCCGCAGCCGGAGCGTCGCCGGGTGATGAGCGCGCTGGCGTACTTCAGCGATCCGGAGGATCTGATACCGGATGAAATTCCCGGTCTCGGCTTTCTCGATGACGCCATCATGATCGAGCTGGCGGCCCGGGAGCTCAAGCATGAGATCGAGGCCTACCGGGATTTCTGCGTCTTTCGCAGCACCGAGGCGGCGCGCCGCAAGATCAGCGAAGATGAGCTGGCGCGGGAAGATTTTCTGGTTACCCGGCGCAAGCGGCTGCACAGCCGCATCAAGTCCCGCCGATCCCGGCGCCGGCGTTCCGGCGGCAGCGTGGGCAACTTCAAGCTGTTCTGACCTCCCCGGGCCGACTGGTTCGGGAAGCGTTCCCGAGGTAGACTCGCTCCCCCCGACGGATACGGGTCACGGATATGACCGCTGAATCCCTTTTCGGGGGAGGAAGAAGACAACGTCTGACTGCGCTCCGCCGCAGGCTGCTCCTGGCCTGTGTGCTGCTGCTGGCAGCACCGGCCTATGGCTTTGAAACCTTTAACCGGATCAAGGCGACGGGTGAGCTGCGCGTGGGCCAACTCGCGCCGGCCGGCGCCACCGCGGAGCAGGACCGGGCCCTCGCGCTTGGGCTGGCCGAGCGTCTGGGCGTGCGGCCCTATTTTATTGATCTTGTCGGCGTCGATGCCCTTTTGCAGGCGCTGGAGATGGGGCAGGTGGACGTTGCCATCGAGCCGCTCTCCCCGGCCCGGCCACTGCCATCTAATCTGAGTTTCACCCTGCCGGTGCGCCACGCGGACCTGTGGCTGGTCTCAAGCCCATATATGTCCGACGCCCGCAGCCGGGCAGCTCCGCTGACGGTGCATTTTGCCTCCGACGCCTGGCATCAGGCGCTAGATCTTAAAAAACGCAACGCCGACCTGCGCGTCGCCGTGGCGCGGGCCAGCGACAGCCGGCTGGCGTTGCTTACCCAGGTTGCCCGGGGCGAACGTGCCGCGTCCCTGGCCTACACCCACGAGCTGGTTGACCAGAACATCCCGGACCTGCGCGCTCGCCAGCAGCTGCGGGACCACGTGGCCCTGAGCTGGGTGCTGCGGGATAAGGACCGGGTACTGCGCAAGAAGGTGAACGACTTCCTCCGCGAACGGTCGCTTACGCAAACCGCCCTTTACGTCGACCACGGCGACTGGCCCTCCATCGCCGAGCGGGACCGGCTGCGGGTTGTGACGCTGTATCGGCCAGAAACCTACTTTGCCTGGGCGGGGCAATTCCTGGGATTTGAGTATGACCTGGCGCGGGCTTTTGCCCAGAGCAACAAAGTCGATCTGGAGATTGTGATCGCTCGGGATCGGGAGGACATGATCCAGCGACTTGCGGCTGGGGAAGCGGATCTGGCCGCCGCGTTTCTGACGTCGGAAGATCTGGGCGAAGCGGCAACGGCCAGCGAGCCCTATTTTCAGGCCCGCGGGCGTCTTGTCAGCCCCCGGGGCCGGTTTTACCGGCTGAGCGCGGTGGATTTTCAGCGCAAGCGCGTGCTCATCAACGAACGCAGTCCCTACGCCGAATACTTCCAGCAGCTTGTTGACAGCGGCGTCTCGGTCACCATCCTGTCCTCGCCGCTGGCCGGCGCAGACCTGGTGGAAGCGATGATGGGCGGCCAGGCGGATCTGGCGGTCATCGATGCCCACGAGTACCAGCTGCTCTCCGTCTGGCGCAACGATATCGTGAGCCTGATGACGCTGGAAGCACCCTCACCGCGCGTCTGGGCAGTCCGCCCGGACGCGCCGCAGCTGCTTAGCCGGGTCAATCAGTTTCTGGCTTCCAAGGCCAGCCAGCGCCGCCGGCAGGTGGGCACCAGCAAATATTTTGCCGGGCTGCGGGTGCACCGCACCGTGCGCGAGGCGATTGAGCGTTTTCAGCGCGATCATGGATTATCTCCGTTTGACGACCTGATCCGCCGCTACGCCAGCTACTACGCATTTGACTGGCGCCTGATTCTGGCGGTGGTGCTGCAGGAGAGCCGGTTTGACCCCAAAGCGGTTTCCCGCTCTGGCGCCCGCGGCCTGATGCAGGTGCAGGACGCGGCGGCCCGGCAGGTGGGCATCACCCGCCTGTTTGAGCCGAAAGCGGCCATTCACGCCGGGGTGCGCTATCTGGACTGGGCGCGCAATCAATTTGAAGCCGAGCTGGATATCCGCGATCGCACCTGGTTTTCGCTTGCGGCCTACAACGGCGGTCTCACCCACGTAAACGCTGCCCGGGACCTCGCCCGGCGCCAGGGACGGGATCCGCGGCGCTGGTTTGGCCACGTGGAGCTGGCGATGGCGGATCTGGCAAAGCAGCCGCGTTATCGGGCGCTGGATGCCCAGCAGGTGATCAACTACGTGGAGCGCATCCGCGGCTACTTTGAGATGTATGTGCGGCTCACCGAGCACGAACAGCCCATTCCCGCCCGCAGCGCCACGCCGGTGGTGGCGGCGAGCCCCAGCACCCCGCGTCCCGCGGTAGGCCCCTCACCCCGTTAAGCCCTAAGGCCGGGGTCTGACCCGGACGGGGCGGGCTCCGTCGCCCTGTCGGATTCAGGATTTTTCGACGATGGCAGCGACGCCCATGCCGCCGGCGGTGCAGATGGAGATGAGGGCGCGGCCTTTGCCCGCCTCGGCAACAAGCTTGGCGGCCACGGGCAGAATGCGGGTGCCGGTGGCGGCAAACGGATGGCCGGCGGCCAGGCTGGAGCCTTTCACATTCAGCTTGGCCGGATCGATGGAGCCCAGGGGCTTGTCCAGCCCCAGGCGATCCCGGCAGTATTCCTTCGACTCCCAGGCCGCCAGCGTGCACAACACCTGCGCCGCAAACGCCTCATGGATCTCAAAAAAGTCAAAATCGGCAAACGTCAGGCCGGTGGCCTTCAGCAGCTCCGCCACCGCCACGGTGGGCGCCATGAGCAGGCCTTCGCCGGCCACAAAGTCCACCGCCGCCGTGCGCGAATGGGTGAGGTAGGCCAGCACCGGCAGGTCGTTTTCCTGGGCATATTCCTCGCTGGCCAGCAGCGCCGTGCTCGCCCCGTCGGTGAGGGAGGTGGAGTTACCCGCGGTCAGCGTGCCGTGACCGGACCGGCGGTCAAAAGCCGGCTTCAGCGTCGCGAGCTTTTCCAGCGTGGAATCAGGCCGAAGAATACCGTCCCGCTCCAGGCCCCGGAACGGAACCACCAGATCGTCCATAAACCCGGCATCGTAGGCCGCCGCCAGCTTCTGATGGCTGTCCAGCGCCATCTGATCCTGTGCCTCCCGGGTGATGCCCCACTCCCGCGCCATGAGCTCACAGTGATCGCCCATGGACTTGCCGGTGCGCGGCTCCGCTACGCCGGGGAAGGAAGGCGCCAGATGCCGCGGCCGAAACCCCTTCCAGGGTTTGATCCGCTGCCCCAGGTTGCGGCCCCGGGCGGTGGCCAGCAGGCGGCTGGCGAACGCGTCGCCGAACACGATGGGCACGTCGGACGTGGTGTCAGAACCGCCGCCGACGCCAACGTCGATCTGCCCCAGCGCAATCTTGTTGCCCACGGTGATCGCCGCATCGAGGCTGGTGGCACACGCCCGCTGCAGCGTGATTCCCGGCGTGAGCGGCGACAGGCCGCTGGACAGGGCAATATCCCGGGCCAGGTTCCAGTCCCGGGAGTGCTTGATCACCGCGCCGAACGCGACCTCACCAAGCGTCTTGTCCTGCAGGCCAAACTGCTCCACCAGGGCGCCGAGAGACTTGATGCCCATCTGGCGGTTGCCGATGTCGGCGTACTGGGTGTTGTTGCGGCAGAAAGGAATGCGGGTGCCACCGCAGATGGCGACCGGTCGGGTGTTATTCATGGAAGCGGATCAAGGGAAAGTCACTGGGGATGGCTCAGGATACGCCAATTCAGACCAGGCCGGCCACCATCACGCGCTTGCCGTAGCGATGCTGCTCGTAGGCGTCCGGTGGCGGCTCCAGAAGTTTCACTTCCCTGAATCCGACCTTGTGCATGATCCACACCAGTCCCTCGGTGCTCGGCGCGAGGCAAATGCCCTGGGTGCTGGCCTCCGGGCCGTGGGTTTCATCGGTCTCATCGATGATCCCGAAACAACCCTGCAGCGGCTTTACAAAGCGGTAGTTGCCCCAGTCCACATTGCCGCTCAGGTGCGGCACCACCTGGGTTTCAATCAGGCAGATTTTTCCGGTCAGCGCCTGGGCCTGCCGAATGGCGCCCACCGGGTTTTCCAGGTGATAGATCAAACCCAGCATCAGCACCACGTCGAAGGTTCCCAGGGCCGCCGGATCCAGGTCGTGGATGTCGCTCTGAAGGGCCTCAAACCGTTCGCAGCCCGTCAGCTCGGCCATCAGCCGCGCGTCGTCGACGTGACTTGATCGGGCGTCCACCGCCAGGATTTCCCCGGCGCCCCGGGCGGCCATCTGCAGCGCGAAGTAGCCCTGGTGACAGGCCAGATCCACCACGCTGGCGCCGTCCAGACCGTCACCAAAAAGCGGCTTAAGGGCGCTGTCCATCATGCTCAACCGGGTTTCGTGCACCGCGTTGAGGCGCCCCCCGTCGTACGTGGGCGTTACCGCACCGCTGGGAAGCTGGAACGGGTAAAACCATTCCCGCTCAAGCGCCTGCGCTTCGAGCTGGGCTTCGGCGTTGCTTGAGTCCGTCGACATGGGTCCGACCTAACGGCAAAAAGAGGCGGCAATGTTACAATGCGCGTCGCTTCCAGCAAACGGGGTACCGTGTGCTCCTAAACCCCGCACCAGCGTCAGCGCACGCGCTGCAACAACAGTTTCTGCGCACCCGAAATCACAGTCTCCAGCTTTGTGAGCCGCTATCAGCGGAAGACCTGCTGGTGCAGTCCATGCCCGACGTAAGTCCGGGGAAATGGCATCTGGCACATACCACCTGGTTCTTTGAGACCTTTGTGCTGTCTGGCATGGAGGGCTACACGCCGTTCGATTCTGCCTACGAACACCTTTACAACAGCTACTACAACGCGGTCGGGCCTCAGTTTGCCCGCCATCGCCGCGGCATGATCACCCGCCCTTCCCTGCAGACGATCAGCGAATACCGGGAGCACGTGGACCAGCACGTCCACGCGCTGTTTCAGGCCGGCGCTCTGAAGCGCGAGCAGCTGGCGGTCATTGAGCTGGGTATCCATCACGAGCAGCAGCACCAGGAGCTGATGCTGATGGACATCAAACACGTGCTGTTTCAGAACCCCACATTCCCGGCCTACCGGGAGGTGGCGCCGCCGACCCGAGGCACCGCTCGCCAGGCTGGCTGGATCGACGTGGCCGGCGGCGACGCGGAGGTGGGTTTCGGC
The DNA here is from genome assembly GCA_039195135.1 of Pseudomonadota bacterium. Lineage (GTDB taxonomy): Bacteria > Pseudomonadota > Gammaproteobacteria > Xanthomonadales > SZUA-38 > JANQOZ01. Next base: position 7,653 of record JBCCVP010000030.1, read on the forward strand.
GGCAGCGGCTTCTGCTTCGACAACGAACTGCCGCGGCACCGGGTGGTGCTGTCGCCCCATCAGCTGAACGACCGCTTGATCACCAACGGCGAGTACCTCGACTTTATTCAGGACGGGGGCTATCGAAGCAGCAGCCTGTGGCTGTCTGACGGTTGGAGCCTGATCCAGGAAGAGGGCTGGCAGGCGCCGCTTTACTGGGTGCAGCGGGACGACGCCTGGTTCGAGTTCACTCTCAACGGTTTGCGCCCGCTGGACCTCGCCGGCCCGGTGGCCCACGTCAGTCTGTTTGAGGCGGACGCCTACGCCAGCTGGCGCAGCGCGAGGCTGCCCACCGAGGCCGAGTGGGAGTGCTCTGCCCGCCAGGGGCCGCGCCCGGAAGGCACCCTCGTGCCGCTGCCCTCGGGACCCCACTGGCCGCAGTTCACCGGAGCCCTCTGGCAGTGGACCCAGTCGGCCTACCAGCCTTACCCCGGCTTCGCCGCCGCCGACGGCGCGCTCGGCGAATACAACGGCAAATTCATGTGCAATCAAATCGTGCTGCGGGGCAGTAGTTTCGCCACCCCCGCCGGTCACGCCCGCACCAGCTACCGCAATTTTTTCTATCCGCACCAGCGCTGGATGTTCTCCGGCATTCGGCTCGCCCGGGATCTCGCCGGAGATTAAATCTGGCGGTGAGATCCTGGCTCCTGCCAGACCCTGGCCGGGTCAGGCTACACTGGCCGTCCGACTAAAATAAAACGGAAGGGGAATCACTATCGAAATTCGTGCTGCGCAGGCCTTGATCGCCATCGAGATCGATCCCACCGTCAGCCTGCCGGAACGTCAGCTTCTGCCGCGAAACGGCGCCCAGAAGCTGAGCGACAGCCTGAGCGCCGACCTGAACAATCTGATTCCGGGCATCCAGCATCTGGGCCTGGGATTGTCCGCAGCGCTCTACGACCAGACCCAGATACTGTCACCGGGCTTTGTGGTGCACGAGACGCTGCGGGAACTCTATGCTGAGAGCCAGGGCAGCGCCTTCCAGCCGCTGCGCATGGCCCTTGGTGCCCACGAGGGCAGTCTGCCCCGGGAAGAGCTGGCGCCCGTCACCGAACGTCTCACCGGCCCGCTGCTGATCATTCCCTGGGTGCTGACCGGCCCCGAGGAACTCATTGCGCAAGCAGCCACGGAACTTGAGAAGACCCTGGTGGAGCAGGGCCAGGTTTCGCCGCAAACGGCGCTGGTCCTCAACGAGCTGTTTGGCATGACGGCGGTCCACGCCCAGTATCTGACGCTCAACGATCTGGCCGCCATGCTCAGCCTGCAGTTCACCAACGTGGGCCTGCCGGAGCTGTGGGAACTGCTCGATGCCGCGCTGTTTGACGCGGATTCGGCACGCTTCACGCAAACCGACTGCGGCAGCCGGGTGGCCTATCTGAACGGACGGGTGGACGTGCTGTTCCAGCCTTTCGACGCCTGGTCGGCCACCGCCGACCCGAACCTTGAGCCGTCGGAGCTCGCCGCGCGCTACGCCGCGTGCCTGCGCAGCCAGCGGCAGATCACTGTCACGTTGGCGGCCCACGGCGTGGCCGTCCGCGTCATACCGAGGCTTGAGCTGCCGGATTCCCTGGAGCAGTGGGCGGCCCAGCGCAGCGAAGTACCGGAAGAGCAGGCCCTCACCTGGCACCACATAGCGATCGACGGCCCGGCGGAAGGACCTATGCAGATTACCCAGCACGCCGATCCGGACCTGGGTTCTGTGGCTTTCAGCGTGGGCTGGGAAGACTCGCAGGGCAAGCTGACCCGCCTCGAGCATCACTATCCGCTGGTGCCGCAGGGGGTGGTCGCTTTGATGAATCGTATGCAGGACCTGGGCGAGGGCGAGCGGGCTTTTTCCTACCCCGGTTGCATCGTGGTGGACCCGGAAACGCGCGGCCTGACGGTCGATCCGGACGCGTCAGCGGCCAGCTGGCACTGACCCTGCCTGCTGCGCCTGCTAAAATCCAGCTATGCCCCGCGCGCAGAAAATCTTTACCCGACGGGTGACCGACGGCCACCTGATGGCGGTGCGCAACTGGCGCCATCGCATGACCACCGACGACGCCATCATCGCGGTGCCCCTCACCAGCGAACAGCTGGACTTTTACCAAAGTGAAAAAGAGGCCGGGCGCGGCGACGAGACCATCTTCAACCAGCTGTTTCCCAAACCGGTGCGCGGCCGCATTGCGCTGCCGATCGAGGAGCTCACCAAAAGCCAGCTGGTCAACCTGATTCAGCAGATCCACGACGTGGAGCTGCCGTCCCTGCACCGCATGTCCAGCGAGGACCTGGCGGCCCTGCTGCGATCACTCTGCCGGGACCAGACCAAAACCGAGGCCTATCTGATCTAGTGTCCTGAGTGAGAAGTTCTTTGCAAAACAGGACCCGCTAGTGGACGTCTCCCACCTGCTGGATGAACTGAACGAAGCGCAGCGCACCGCGGTCACCGCCGAGGCGGGCAACCATCTGGTGCTCGCGGGCGCCGGCAGCGGCAAGACCCGGGTGCTGGTGCACCGCATCGCCTGGCTGATTGAGGTGATGGGCTTTTCCCCATTCAACGTGCTGGCCGTCACCTTCACCAACAAAGCCGCGGCGGAAATGCGCCAGCGCACGGAGGCCCTGCTGGGGGGACCCAGCCGTGGGTCCTGGATCGGCACCTTTCACGGCATCGCCCACCGCCTGCTGCGGCTGCACCACGACGAAGCCAACCTGCCGGCAACCTTTCAGATTCTCGATTCTGACGACCAGCTGCGCCTGCTGAAGCGCGTCATTCGCGACCTGGAGCTGGACGACGCGAGCTGGCCGGCGCGCCGCGCCCAGTGGTTTATCAACGACCGCAAAGACGAGGGCCAGCGGCCGGACCATATCGATCCGGGCGCCGATCCCATCACCCAGGGCATGGTGAACATCTACCGGTCCTACGAAGACTACTGCCAGCGTGCCGGGCTGGTGGACTTTGCCGAACTGCTGCTGCGGGCCCACGAACTCTGGCTGAACCGGCCAGCGGTGCTTGAGCATTACCAGAATCGCTTCCGCCAGGTGCTGGTGGACGAGTTTCAGGACACCAACGCCATCCAGTACGCCTGGGTGCGGGTGCTCACCGGCGATACGGGCAACGCGTTTGTCGTCGGCGACGACGACCAGTCCATCTACGGCTGGCGCGGCGCGCGGGTGGAACACATGCAGCGCTTCACCAAAGAATTCGCCGACGTGGTGACGCACCGGCTGGAGCAGAACTACCGATCCACCGGCACCATCCTGTCGGCGGCCAACGCGGTGATCAACCACAACGACGACCGGCTCGGCAAAAACCTCTGGACCGCCGGTTCGGAGGGGGACCGGATCGAAATTTTTGCCGCCCACAACGAGTACGACGAATCCCGCTTTGTGGTCAGCCGCATCGAGCAGTGGCTGGAGGAAGGCCGGGACGCCAACGAAGTGGCGCTGCTGTATCGCTCAAACGCTCAGTCCCGCCTGTTTGAAGAGCTGCTCGTCAACAACCGCATTCCCTACCGGGTTTACGGCGGCCTGCGGTTTTTTGAGCGGGCCGAGATCAAAGACGTGCTGGCTTACCTGCGCCTGCTGGCGAGTCGAGACGACGACACGGCGTTTGACCGGGTGGTGAACGTGCCGGCCCGGGGCATCGGCGAGCGCACCGTGGCCTGCGTGCGGGAAGCGGCCCGCGATCGGGGCTGCTCCCTGTGGCGCGCCGCCCAGGTACTGATCGTGGAAGAAGGCATCGGCGGGCGCGCCGCCGGCGCGCTGGGCCGGTTCCTGGAGCTGATCGATCAGATGGACAGCAACTGCGGTGAGCAGGAGCTGGAGTTTCAGATCGAGCACGTCACCCGCGCCAGCAACCTGATTGCCCACTACGAAAAGGAGCCGGCGGAGCGGCTTGAGGGCCGGCGGGAAAACCTGGCGGAACTGGTCAACGCCGGCCGCGGCTTTGCCCTGCCGCCGGACGACGAGGAGGCCGGCCTGTCGCGGCTCGAGTCGTTTCTGGCCCACGCGGCGCTGGAAGCGGGCGAGGGGCAGGCGGAGGCCTGGGAGAACTGCGTGCAGCTGATGACGCTGCACAGCGCCAAGGGTCTGGAGTTTCCCCTCGTGTTCATGGTCGGGATGGAGCAGGGCCTGTTCCCCAACCAGCGCGCGGCGGACGAACCGGGTCGACTGGAGGAGGAACGCCGGCTCTGCTACGTGGGCATTACCCGGGCCATGGAGCACCTGGTGCTGACCCATGCCGAATCCCGGCGCTGGCACGGCAGCCAGAATTTTCAGCGCCCATCGCGTTTTCTCAAAGAGCTCCCGCGGGAATTGATCCATGAGGTACGCCCGCGCACCGGTATCCAGCGCCAGGCGCCGGGCCAGCACGCCCCGATCCCGGAAGATACGTCATCGCGGCTGGCCCTCGGCACCCGGGTGCGCCACAAAACCTTCGGCGAAGGGATGGTGATGGATTTTGAGGGCGCCGGAGACCACGCCCGGGTGCAAGTGAACTTCGAGGGTGCCGGCCGCAAATGGCTCGTCCTCTCCTACGCCAACCTCGAAGAAATCTGATCCTCGAAAGGCTCCGGGTCAGACCCGCTCGGGGTCTGACCCCCGAATGTGCCGCGATCCCTAACAAGCGTTGCTGCCAGGATTCCGACGGATCTTGTTCGCCGACAACCTCGAACGATACCCGTCGGAAACTGCACACCTGAGCTCGACAAACTCCCGTGGCACTTTCGAGGGTCAGACCCCAAGTGGGTCTGACCCGGCACCGGCCGCCGGCCCCCGGCCCCCGGCTCCCGGCCCCCGCCGGCGCTAGGCGGGGATCTGAGTGCCGTCCCAGGCGAGGTGCTGGCCGCTTTGCTCCGGCGTGAGACCCTCGATCACGTCGAGCAGATGATTGGCGGACTGTTCCGGTGTAAAAAGCTGCGCCGCGGGCACGTTGCGCTGAAATGGCGCCGACAGGTCCGTGGCAACGGTACCGGGATGCAGGGCCACGCAGGCGAGCCGCGGCGCCCGGCGCCGGCACTCCAGCGACAGGGTACGAACGCCCATCGCAAGCGCCGCTTTTGACATGCGATAGCTATACCAGCCGCCGCGCCGGTTATCGCTGATGCTGCCCACCCGGGCGCCAAGGGCGGCAAACACTGCCGGCCGGTCGTGGGTGAGCATCGGTATGAAGTGCCGCGCCAGCAGCATCGGGCCTACGGCGTTTACCGCCAGCACCGCCGCCATGCCGTTCGCGTCGATGTCTTTTAGCTGCTTTTCCGGAAACCAATCCGGCCCGTGGAGCGTGCCACCGGCACAGAGCAACCAGTCAAGCTGCGAAACCTGCTCGCTCACCGCGCTGTGCAGGTCGAGCACCGACTCGGGCTGGGTCAGGTCTACCGTCAACGGCCCCCCGCTCCTGGCCGCTTTTAAGATGTTCGCGTCCGGATGGCGCTTCGCCAGTTCCAGCGCCATCGCGCCACCGATGCCGCCGCTGGCACCCACAATCAATATGTTCATGGCGCGCACCGTAACGGGCACCGTGTGCAGGTTGCGACAAAAGCGCGGGCGCAGCAGAATGCCCGCCGTGCGCACGTTGCTTTTTTGGATTGGCTTTATCCTGGTACTGCCGCAGGCGCTCTGGGTCCGCAAAACAGCGCCCCGGACGCCCGCCGCGGATGGTCCCCGCCGCGCCGGCCCGGAAGGGCAGCCAGACCTGAACCTGCTGGGCCTGGGCGACTCCATCATCGATGGCGTTGGCGTTTCCCACTCCACCGAGGCGCTCACGGCGCAGCTGGCCGACAGCCTGCAGCAGCAGGGTTACGCAACCGCCTGGACCGCCCTGGGCGAGAGCGGCAGCCGCACCGCGCGGATCGCAACGCTGCTGGACAACCTGCCGCAAACGCCGTTTGGTCTGGTCGTCATCTCCGCGGGGGTGAACGACGTGACGGGGCTAACCGGCAGGTCAACGTTCCTCAACGCGGTCGACACCATCGCCCGGCGCCTGCAGCAGCATTCGCCCGATGCCCAGGTGCTGCTATTGGGCGTGCCGCCCATGTGGCGATTTCCGGCCCTGCCCCAGCCGCTTCGCTGGGTCATCGGTCAGCGGGCGCGGCTGGTGCAGACCTGGGGCCGGCAGGCGGCGGACCGAGCCGGCTGGCGGTTTGTGCCCAGCGAGTTTGAGCCGCGGCCGGAGGAGTTTGCCGCCGACGGCTATCACCCGAACGCCGACGCGATCAAACGCTGGGCGGCTTCTATTGCCGAGGAGGTTGAGCCAGCGCAACGCGCGCCACGAGCCCCTTAGCCGAACCGTTGCCACTATTGGCGAGCCTGCCGACTTGCGGACGCGGCTACAGGAAGTCTTGCAGCTCCGCCAGTACCCGGCCGGGCGCTTCGATCTGCGGATAGTGGCCGACATCTTCGAAGCAGACCGCCCCGGCCGCCGGAACCATCTCGCGGAAATAATCGTAGAGATGTCGGCCCGACACCGGATCAGCGCCGCCGTTGATCAGTTTGATGGGAATGGCCGACTGCTGCAGCGCACCGACCCAGGTCTCGCGATGCGCCTGCCGGTCGGCGATGTAGTGGAGCAGCTTATGGAGAAGCCGATGGCCGCCCTTGTGGGTGATCAGGCGCCAGTGCTCGTCGAGTTCTTTCTCCGTCGGCTGCGTTTTTGCACCAAACACCTGCGTGAAACTGCTGCCGAAACGCCGCCGGTTCGTCAGCCGCGCGAACACGAACCCTAGCGGGCCTTTGCCGAGCCGCTGGATCAGCAGCATCCGATGTTGCTCCGGGAATAGCCCGCCGTTGAGAAACGCGATCCGGCCAAGTTCACCGGTTCCGCTCCCCCTGTTCCTTCTCGCCAGCAGCTCCTGACCAACGGACACGCCATAGTCGTGGACGAGCGCGTCGTACGCCTCGACACCGAGCGCCGCAAGCAGCGACTCCTGCAGGTCCGTTTGCCGATGGATCGAATAGCCGGAGGCCGGTTTGGCGGACAGACCAAAGCCGAGCATGTCGCACGCGATCAGCCGGCGTTTGCGTGCCAGCGTCTTCCAGATTCGGTGCCAATCCCAGGACGAGGTTGGATACCCGTGCACGAGCAGCAGGGGCCGACCCTCGCCGGCCGTCCAGTAGGCGATGCGGTGACCGTCGAACTCGTGATAACGAGCACCGGCGATCCAGTCGTTCAGCGTGATATCCAAGCCGGGCTAACTCCGGGCCTAGTTTCTCCAGAACACGGGGGTGAACAAGATCAGGAGCGTAAAGAGCTCCAATCGACCCATCAGCATCGCCAAAGCCAGAATCCACTTGGCCGGGTCCGCGAGGTCAGCGTAGTGGGGGCCGGCCTGTCCCAGGGCGGGGCCAAGGTTGTTCATGCAGGCCAGCACCGACGACACGGCGGTCACAAGATCGATGCCAAAACCGGTCAGGGCAATCGAGAACAGGCAGAACAGCAGCACGTAGACCGAGAAAAAGCCCCACACGGACTGGATCACCTTTTCCGAAGCGCTGCGGTTGCCAAGCTTCACCGGCGCCAGCGCGCTGGGATGCACCAGCCGCACCATCTCCCGCCAACCCTGCTTGTAGAGCAGCAGCACCCGGATCACCTTCATACCGCCGCCGGTGGAGCCGGCGCAGGCGCCGATGCAGCTCATCAGCAGCAGCAGCAGCGGCAGCGTGGCCGGCCACAGGTAAAAGCTGTCGGTGGCAAAGCCGGCGGTGGTCGCCACCGAGATCACCTGAAAGGCGCCGTAGCGCAGCGCCTGCAGCAGGTCGGGATAGACGTTCTGACTCCAGAGCTGCCAGGTGCAGAACACGGTGCCGGCGATCAGCAGGCCGATGTAGGTCTTGAGCTCCGGATCTCCCCGGTAGGGTTCCATGCTGGCTCGCCGCCACGCCATAAAGTGCAGCGCAAAATTGATGCCGGCCACAAACATGAAGGCCATGCAGATCATCTCAATGGCCGGGCTGTTGAAGTGCGCGATACTCAGGTCATGGGTGGAGAAGCCGCCGATGGCGACCGTGGAGAAGGCATGGCCCACCGCGTCGAACAGCGACATGCCGGCGGTCCAGTAGGCCACTGCGCAGACCAGCGTAATCCACAGGTACAGGTTCCACAGCGCCTTGGCGGTTTCTGCGATGCGCGGCGTCAGCTTGTTGTCCTTCATCGGGCCCGGCGTCTCGGCCCGGTACAGCTGCATGCCCCCGATGCGCAGCATGGGCAGAATAGCCACCGCCAGCACAATGATGCCCATGCCCCCCAGCCACTGCAGCTGCTGGCGGTAAAACAGAATGCTGCGCGGCAGGTAGTCGATGCCGGTCAGCACCGTGGCGCCAGTGGTGGTAAGGCCGGACATCGACTCAAACACCGCGTCGGTGATGCTCATGCTCGGCTCGGTGGACAGCAGCAGCGGCACGGCGCCGGCCAGCCCGAGCACCAGCCAGCAGGCCACGACCACGACAAAACCGTCGCGGATGCGCAGCTCCCGCTGCACGTTGCGCACCGGATACCAGCAGAGGGCACCGAGCAGCGCCAGCAGGGCAAACCCTTCGAGAAACGGCGTAACGCTCCCGTCCTGATACATCAGCCCGATAAATGCCGGCGGCAGCATGGTGACGCTGGAGATCGCCAGCAGCACGCCGATAATGCGCTGGATCGCGCGAAAGCGGGTGTCTTTGGAGCGCCGCTTGGGCCGGCCGGGATGTGCGCGGGTGGCCATCGGTACGCGCTAAATGAAGGTGGCGCCGACCTGGAACAACTGCTCGACCTCGCCCAACCGGGCCTTGTCGAGCACGAGGAGGATGACGTGGTCTTCCGGTTCAATCACCTCATCGTGGTGCGCGATGATCAGGGCCTCGCCGCGGATGATGCCGACAATCGTCACCTCGTCCGGCAGCGGGATTTCCTCCACCGCCCGGCCCACCACCCGGGATGACCGCTGGTCGCCGTGGGCCACCGCCTCGATGGCTTCGGCGGCGCCGCGGCGCAGCGCGTGCACCTTGACCATGTGGCCCCGGCGCACGTGGGTCAGCAGCGCGCCGATGGTGACCTGCTGCGGCGACAGGGCGATGTCGATGGTGCCGGCCTCCATCATGTCGACGTAGGACGCGCGGTTGACCAGCGAGATCACGCGCCGGGCACCCATGCGCTTGGCAAGCATGGAAGAAAGGATGTTGGCCTCGTCATCGTTGGTGACGGCGCAGTAAAGATCGGTCTGGTCGATATTTTCTTCCCGGAGCAGATCCTCGTCGGCGCAGTCGCCAACCAGCACGATGGTCTTTTCCAGCCGCTCCGCAATGTAGGCCGCCCGCTCGTTCCCTCGCTCTACGAGCTTGACCAGGTAGTCGTCTTCCAGCACCGCGGCCAGCGACGCGCCGATGTTGCCGCCGCCAGCGAGAATAACCCGCCGCGCCGGCTGCTCCAGCTTACGGATCTCGGCCATCACGCGAAGAATGTGATTGCGCGCGGCGAGAAAAAATACGATGTCACCGGGGATCAGCAGCGTGTTGCCATCGGGGATGAGCGCCCGCTCTTCGCGAAAAATGGCCGCGACGCGGATCTCGATGTCATCCGGCAGCAGGTCCCCCAGCTCGGAAATGCGGTGGCCGGTGAGCGCACCGCCCTCCACCGTCGCCACCGCCACGATCTGGGCCCGGCCGTCGGCGAAATCCAGCACCTGCAGCGCACCGGGGTAATCGATCAGCCGCTTGACGTGCTCCGTGACGAGCTGCTCCGGGCTGATCAGTACATCGACGGGACAGTGCTCACCGGAAAACAGCTCGGGATAGTCGAGGTACTCCGCGGCCCGCACCCGGGCAATTTTTGTCGGCGTGTGAAAGATGGTGTAGCAGACCTGGCAGGCCACCATATTGATTTCGTCGCTGTTGGTCAGCGCCACCACCATGTCCGCGTCTTCCGCGCCGGCGCGGGTCAACACGGTGGGGTGGGACGCGTTGCCCAGCACGCCGCGAATGTCGAGCTTGTCCTGCAGCTCCGACAGGCGCCGCGAGTTGGTGTCGACCACCGTGATGTCGTTTTCTTCGCGGGACAGGCTGGCCGCGACGGAGGACCCGACCTGGCCGGCGCCGAGGATCATGATCTTCATTCGTTAAGCCGTTTCGGGTCGATGTTAAGCGCCCGCAGCTTGCGATACAGATGGGTCCGCTCCATACCCGCCGCCTTGGCCAACCGGCCGACGGAGCCCTGCACCTCTTTGAGCTTGTGCACCAGGTAGGCCCGCTCAAACTGTTCCCGGGATTCGCGCAGCGGCAGGGAAAAGTCCACGTCCGCCAGGAGCTGATTGCCCGGCATCTCCGCCGCAGCTCCCAGCGCCGTATCCACCTCTTCCGCCTCAATTTCCCCGGTACCCAGAATCAGCAGCCGCTGCACCAGATTTTTCAACTCCCGCACGTTGCCGGGCCAGCGGTGGTTGCGCAGACGATTCTGCGCCGCTACGGAAAAATGCCGGTAGGGCAGCTTTTCCCGGCTGGGGAAGTACTCGGTGTAAAAGCGCAGCAGCTCCGGCACGTCTTCCGGCCGCTCCCGCAGCGGCGGCACGACCAGCGGCACCACGTTCAGCTGATAGAACAGGTCCTCGCGGAAGTTGCCCTCCGCCACTTCCTTTTCCAGCTCCCGCCGGGTGGCGGCGATAACCCGCACGTCCACCGCCACCGCGTCGCTGCCGCCAAGGCGGGTGACCTGGCCACTGGACAGGGCGCTGGACAGCCGCGCCTGCGTGTCCTCCGGCATCTCGCCGACCTCGTCGATATACAGGGTGCCGCCGTTAGCCTGCTCCAGCCGGCCGTAGCTCACCTGTCCGTCCGCCTCGGCGCCAAAGATCTCCCGGGCGGAGTTTTCTTCGGCGATATTGCCCACGTTCAGTTCCACAAACGGCCCGGCGCCGCGCTGGCTGATGGTGTGGAGATAGCGGGCGATGGTGGCTTTGCCCACCCCCGCCTCGCCGCTCAGCAGCACCCAGGTATCGTGGCGGGCCACTTTTTCGATCTGCTGGCGCAGGGCGAGCATCGCGTCGCTGCCGCCCACCGGTTCAATCGCCGGGGCCACCCGCTCCCGCAGGCCTTCGTTTTCCCGCTTGAGGCTGCCGGCCTCCATGGCCCGCTCTACCGTAAGAAGCAGCTTGGGCAGCGACACGGGCTTTTCGATGAAGTCGTAGGCGCCGAGCTTGGTAGCCTCCACCGCGGTCTCCACCGAACCATGGCCGGACATCATGATCACGGGGAACGGCAGGGCGCCGCCCTCACCCCACTCCCGGAGCAGGCTGATGCCGTCGGTTTCCGGCATCCATATGTCCAGCAGCGCCAGGTCCGGTCGGCCCGCGCGACGCGCCTCCCGGGCCATTTCCGCGTCCGCGGCGCTGGAAACCCGATACCCTTCGTCTTCGAGAATGTCGGTAACGAGATCCCGGATATCCGGCTCGTCGTCAACAACCAAAATATGCCCGGCGGCCACGTCAGTGCCGCCGATCAGTCCAGGGATGGACAAGGTGATGGCTCATGGCGGCCGATTATACGACTCAACCCGCCTCGCTGCGTTGTGTCGCCGCAAGTTCCGCCGCTTCCACCGGCAGGCGCAGCTCGAACACCGCGCCGCCGGTGCTGGCGTTGCGGGCGCTGATGTCACCGCCGTGCTCCTCAGCAATTTTTTTCACGATGGCAAGGCCAATCCCCGTGCCCCGATCTTTGCTGGTGGCATAGGGCTCAAACAGGTTGTCTTTCAGCGCTTCCGGCAGGCCGGGACCGTTATCACGCATGCTCAAGCACAAGGTGGCGCTGCCCTGCTGCCACTCCAGATGGCTGGCGGCGCGTAGCTCGAGGTCGCCCTCCACCCGGGCCTCCTGAGCGTTCTTGATCAGGTTGTGCAGCAGCTGGCGCAGCCGCAGCCGGTCCGCAAACACCCGCGGCTCATCCACCATCCACTCGCACTCCAGCGTCAGCCGCCGATCTCCCTGCTGATAAAAGTCGACCATTTCCTCCACCATTTCGCTGACCTTCAGCGGTTCGAGCTGCAGCGTGGGGGCCCGGGCGTAGTCACTGAAGGCGTTGACCATGGTTTTCAGCGCTTCCACCTGGGTGACGATGGTGCGCGTGGCGCGGTCCAGCACCGCCGCGTCCGACTCCGGCATGGCGTTGAGATACTTATGGCGCAGCCGCTCGGCGGAAAGCTGAATCGGTGTCAGCGGATTTTTCACCTCATGCGCCAGCCGCCGGGCCACCTCGCCCCAGGCCGCCTCCCGCTGGGCCCGGGCAAGATCCGTCATATCTTCAAACACCAGCACCATGCCGCTGGCGGCATTGCCCGCCGCCAGCTGCGCGCCGCGGCAGGTGAGCACCAGCTCGTTGCCGCTGGATTCCAGCGTGATCTCCTCCCGCCAGCGATGGCTGGAGCGGCCGTTGCGTCGCACCGCCTCGGCCAGCGGCGCCAGCCAGCTGTGTTCCGCCGAGACATCGGCCAGCGTCCGGTCCGTCAGGCTGCTCTCATCCACGCCGAGAATTTCCCGCGCGGCGTGGTTGGCGGCCCGCACCCGACCGTCCCCGTCGAGGGTCATCACCCCGGAGGTGAGACTGCCCAGCACCGTCTCCAGATAATCCCGGCGGGCCTCGGCTTCCAGCCGCGCCTGGCTGGCCTCATCGCTGGTGCGGGCAATCTCCTCGGTCATGAGATTGAACGACTCCACCAGAAAACCCAGCTCATCGTTGCCCGGCACCTCGAGCCGTCGCTCGTAGTCGCCGCCGGCAATGGATCGCGTGGCCTCCGCAAGGTTACTGACGGGCTGCACCAGCCGCCGCGCCGTGTTGAACGCCAGCAGCATGGCCAGCAGAACGCTTAAGGTCAGCACCAGCGACAGGATCAGCACAAAGGATCGCTTCAGCCAGATGCGCTGATAGCTCAGGGTTTCATAGCGCTGAAACTGCACCTCCACGTTGCTGGCCTGTGCGTCAAAACCATGCGGCACGGCCCAGATTCCCTGCAGCAGGCGTTCCGGGCCCAGCCCGCGGTCGGGAATGGTGTGCAGCGCCCGCACCTGCAGCACGTCCCCTTCGGCCATGCCCGGTTCGTGATCGACAAAGCTGCCGCGCTGCCGCGCCTGCAGCAGCTGCAGGTCGCTGGGCATATCGGCGGTGAACCGGTCCAGCTCCCGACTGCTGGTGCGGATCAGCTGGCCACCGGTGCCCAGCACGGAGATTTCCAGCGCGTCGCTTTCCGCCACCATGTCGCGTAAGACGGCCGCCAGGTCCTCGTTCGGCCGGTCCGCCAGCCGCTGCGCGAGGCGCTCCGCCAGGCTGCTCTTTTCACTCTTCTGGAGCTCCAGAAAGCGGCGGCCAATTTCCTGCGCGTCCTCCAGCGCCGTGGCCACGTCCACATCAAACCAACGGTCGATGCTGCGGTTGAGAAAATCCACGGAAAACCAGTACACGATCAGCGCCGGCGGCACCGCGAGGGCAACAAACATCAGCACCATGCGCTGCGTCAGCCGGGCCCCGGGGCGCCCGGCACGGCGCCGCCGGATCAGGCTCACCAGGCGCCAGAAGACGGCCCCGGCGAGCACCAGCAGGCCCAGCCCGGCGATCGGAAACACCCATTGATAGTACTGGCTCCAGCGACCCAGTCCCCGGGTGGCATCGCCCGCCAGGTACAAAGCGGTAAACATCAGCGCCAGGGCCGCAGCGATGGGCAGGGTGCGCTGGAAAAAACGCGCCAGGGGGCGACGCCGGCTCATGTCGGCTCCACCCGGACCCAACCGCTGTCCACCTTCCACTGGTCTGAGAGAAACGAGGGCAGGCGCAGCGCCGGCGGCAGCCGCGACAGTACCAGCCGGGCCCGCAGCCGCAGGTAGCTTTCGCCCTGCGCCGGCGGCAGCTTAACTTCCACGCGATTGAGCTCGGCGAGGGCGTCGGTCAGGCTTGGATAGCTGGTGGCGGCGCCGGTGGCTGCTTCCACCAGCGTATAGCGGCGCGCCAGAGACCGGTAGCTGACCTGCCGCTCGGAGCTTTCCGACCAGGACCGGGCATCCCAGAGAAACCGCCGGGGCTGGCGCTGCTCCAGGCGCCATTCGAAGGTGAGGGCCACGCCGTGCTGCAGGGCGTCCACCACCGGCGCCGACAGCTCGTGGTGGAGCTCAAGCGCAAGGTTGCTGTCCGGCTGGGTGCGGGTGGCCTCCACCAGCCGGATGCCCGGTTTGGCCAACCCGGGCGGCCCCGCGTCGCCGCCACAGCCCGCCGCGCAGGAAAGCGTAAGGGTGGCGATCAGCGCCGCCGCGCGCGCCGTCACCCCCCGGACCTGATCTGCGTCAGGCCCGCCCGGTTTTTTCCAGCAGCGCGTAAAAAAAGCCATCGGTACCGTCCATTCCGGGCAGCAGCTGGCGCCCAAACCCGGTGTCCAGGCCCCAGGACACCTCAAGCGGCAGCAGCCGCACGTCGGCCGTTGCCTCAGTAAACCGTCGTATTGTCAGGTGATTTTCCTCCGGGAGCAAAGAGCAGGTGGCGTAGAGCAGGCAGCCACCGACGGCCAGCCGGGTCCAAAGATGCGTCAGCAGCCTGCGCTGGAGGTCTGCCAGCGGGGCAATATCGTCGTCCCGCCGCAGCCATTTAATGTCCGGATGACGCCGGATAACGCCGGTGGCGCTGCACGGCGCGTCGAGCAGAATCCGCTCGTAGGGCCCGCCGGACCACTCGGCCGCGTCCGCCACCGCCACCTCCGCCGCAAGGCCCAACCGGGCCAGCCCGCTGTCGATGCGCTGGCAGCGGACCGGGTCGGAATCGATCGCGGTTACCTGGCAGTCCGGCTGGTACTCCTTCAAATGAGCGGTTTTTCCGCCCGGAGCGGCGCAGGCGTCCAGCACCCGCTGCCCCGGCTTTGGGTCGAGCAGGGGAGCTGCCAGCTGTGCCGCGGCGTCCTGCACGCTGGCCGCGCCGGCCTCAAACGCCGGCAGCGCCTCGACCGGAACGGCCTTTGCGAGGAGCAGCGCATCGGGTGCCAGGGGCATCGCCTCGGCTTCGATGCCCTGCGCCGCCAGCTTTTGCCGGTAGTCGGCCACGGTGGAACGCTGGCGATTGATGCGCAGCACCAGGCGCCCTGGCTCGTTGTTGGCCCGGAGCAGGTCCTCAGCGTGATCGGGCCAGGCGGCAGTAAGGCGATCCACCAGCCAGCGGGGGTGGCTGAAGCGCACCGCCGGATCGGCGACGGCGGCCGCCAGCTGATCCGCCGCCGCGTAGGGGCTGCGCAGGAAAGACCGCAGCACGCCGTTAACCAGTTTCCGCGCCCAGGGTTTTCCCAGTCCGCCGCAACCCGCCACGGTTTCGTTGACCGCGGCGTGGGTGGGCGTTGAGAAAAAAGACAGCTCCGCCAGCCCGATCAGCAGGAGCGCGTTCAGATCGCGATCCCGACGCCGCAGGGGCTTTTTGAGAAACTGATCCCGAGCCCATTCCAGCAGCAACCGATGCCGCAGGGTGGTCAGCGTGAGGGCCTGCACCAGCGGCTCCGCGCCGGGCTCCCGAGCGAGGGACCGGCCATCGAGCACCGCGAGCACGCGCTGCGCGGCGAGCAGTCGAGGATTAGTCTTTTGCGCAGTCAAAGCGGGTGCCCGGTGGCAGGGCAAAAGCGTTCAGAAAGTCGCCGGCGGGCAGCGGTTTGCCACCGGGCCGCTGCAGCCGCGTGAGGCGCAGGCCCGCTGCACCGCAGGCTACGTCGATGCCGTCCGAGCCGCTGGCCAGCACTTCGCCCGGGATGCCGGAGAGCGCCGGCCGCAGCTCGGCGGCCCAGACCCGGAGCCATTGGCCTTCCAGAGACACGCGGGCCACCGGCCAGGGATTGAACGCGCGGATCTGCCGGTCCAGCTCCACCGCCGGGCGCCGCAGGTCAAGATCGGCCTCAGCTTTGCTGAGCTTGTCGGCGTAGTTGGCCAGCGTATCGTCCTGCGGCACCGGGGCCAGCGTGGCGCGCTGGGCGAGGGTCTTCACCAGCAACGCCCCACCGATCGAGGCCAATCGGTCGTGCAGGGAGCCCCCCGTATCATCGGGCCTGATCGGGGTCGCCTCGGACGCCCATACGGGCCCCGTGTCCAGGCCCTTTTCCATTTCCATGATGCAGATTCCCGTTTCCGCGTTGCCGGCAAGCAGCGCCCGGTGGATGGGGGCGGCGCCGCGCCAGCGCGGCAGCAGCGATGCGTGCACGTTCCAGCAGCCCAGCCGGGGAACATCCAGCACCGCCTGGGGCAGGATCAGGCCGTAGGCGGCTACCACCAGCAGGTCCGGTTCCAGGGCGGCAAGCTCCGCCTGCACCGCCTCCTTTTTGAGCGTGCGCGGCTGCCGGATATCGATTGGTGGGCTGGCCGTTTCGTTGTAATCGAGGGCAAACTGCTTCACCGGACCGGCGGTAAGCCGCCGTCCGCGGCCCGCGGGCCGATCGGGCTGGGTGTAGACGGCCAGCACCTGATGGGGGCTGGCCACGAGCGCCGCCAGGGTCGGCACGGCAAAGTCCGGCGTTCCGGCAAACACCACCCGCAGCGACTGCTGCGGTGAAGAATCGACGTTGGTCATGGGGGAGGCCTGCGGGGCCCGGATCAGGCCAGGGATTCGGCGCGGCGGGCTTTTTCCAGCTTTTTGCGCACCCGCTGCTGCTTGAGGGGCGACAGGTAGTCGACAAACAGCTTGCCTTCCAGGTGATCCATCTCGTGCTGGATACACACCGCCAGCAGGCCCTCGGCCTCCAGCTCCCGGCTTTCGCCATTGGCATCGAGCGCCCGAACGCGAATCCAGTCGGCCCGATCGACTTTGGCGTAGATACCGGGCACGGACAGACACCCCTCCTCGCAGGGTTTGCTGCCGCGGGTTTCCAGCAGCTCCGGATTGACCAGCACGTGGGGTTCGTTGCGCTCATCCGACACGTCCACCACGAGTATGCGCCGGTGCACATTAACCTGGGTGGCGGCCAGCCCGATGCCCGGGGCCTCGTACATGGTTTCCAGCATGTCGGCGGCTAGCTGTTTCACCTGCTCGTCCACCTCGGCTACAGGTTCGGCCCGGGTGCGCAGCCGCGGATCAGGATATTCAATAATATTCAGCAAAGCCATCAGATTGGGGAAGCCACCAATGTCGTCGCGCGTATGTTAACGCACCGCTGGGATTCCTCCGGCGGACCGGACAGCCAGGGCCGTTTCAGGCGAAGATCGTGGCTCTGCACGCAAAAGTTTGAAGTGCATCTCATATTTGTGCTTCAAAAGGCGTTTTAAAGTACAGGTGAAGCGAGTCGATGATTATTCGGTCGCCGGAACAAGGCGTTCGTCGACGATTATTCGGTTGTTGGACCGCGTCCGGGGTAAACTCCCGGGGTGAGTCACGGGGCGAGGGGCCCCAGGGCGGAAAAATGGGCAAATTCAGCGCATGTTTTCCACCGGGGGAAATTCGGATACACTAAAGTCTTTGGGGAATCAAGATATTGGCCGCGATGTTTAAACCAATACTTGCAATATGTGCAGGATTGATCTGGTGCGCCGGCGCTCTGGCGCAGGTCGAACTACGTGACGACCATCCGGATCGCTACGTGGTGGTGCGGGGAGATACGCTGTGGGACATCTCCGAGCGATTTCTGCGCAAGCCGTGGCTGTGGCCGGAAATCTGGCAGGTCAATCCCCAGATTGAGAACCCGCATCTGATCTATCCGGGCGACGAGATCAATCTGGTCTACGTGGACGGGCAGCCGCGGCTTTCGCTCAATCGCGCCCGCAAGTTGTCGCCCTATCCCCGGCGTACGTCGCTGCGGGAGGCCATTCAGCCGATCAATCTGAACGACATCCGCCAGTATCTGGACAAGCGGACCATCCTCGACGCGGCAGAGCTGGAAGGCCTGCCCTACGTGGTTGCCATGGAAGAATCCTATCTGGCCGCCGCGGCGGGTCACAGCATTTATGTTCGCGACCTCCCGGACGCCCAGGTCGGCGAGACCTACGCGGTGGTGCGTCCCACGGTGGAGTTCCGCGAGGTGCCGGAAACCTGGCCTTACGATAAGTCCGAATCGTTCCGACCCGAAGCTCGGGACTGGGAATACCCGGCGGAGCACTCGATTTCCGACTACATCGCCCGCTTCTGGACCCAGAAGGTGGTGAGCGGCAAGTACAAAAACACCCGCATTCTGGGTTATGAGGTGCTGCAGACGGCAACCGCCGAGGTGGTGGCTACGGGGGATCCAAACACCCTGCTGATCACGTCCAGCGACCTGGAAGTGCTGCCGGGAGATCTGGTCATCCCTACCTTCACGGCCAACTACGACCTGGAGTATTTCCCCCACTCGCCCGAGGGCGTGCCGGAAAACACTCAGGTGATCGCCCTGAGCAATGCCCTGTTTGGCGTTGGCCCGAATGAGGTTGTGGCGATCAACAAAGGCTGGGAAGACGGCATTCAGCACGGCGATGTGTTTTCCACCTATCGCCCGGGGCAGCGCATGCGCGACGAGATCCGCTACCCCCAGGACGACGTGAAGACCTTCTTCTCCAAAGAGCGGCGCAAGAAAGCCAACGTGACGCTGCCGGACGAGTACACCTCGCACGTGATGGTGTTCAAGGCCCACGAACGCGTCAGCTATGCGCTGGTAATGCGGGGCCAGAAGGCTGTCCGGATCCTCGACCGTCTAAAAATGCCCTGAGCGGCGAACCTTTCGCCGCTTTCTCGCAGCCGCGCCCGCACCTGATCAGGCGCGCGTCCACTTTTCGCGTTTTCCCAGGTGATGTCAGCCGCTGACACCGAATCCTGGCTGCAGTTGATTCGCGCCTTCGCCGGCCGCTCCACCGCCGGAGCGGCGTTTCTGAAACACTTTGCTGACGATCCCGCACGGCTGCTCCGCGCAAGCCCGGCAGACCTGGCGGCCGCGAAGATCCCCGAGGGGGTGCGGAAAGCTATCGCCGAACCGGCGGTGGACCTGCTCGCCGCTGATGTGGACTGGCTGCGGCAGCCCGACTGTCATCTCCTGCCGATTACCGATTCAGCGTACCCGCCTCAGCTGAAGGAGATCAGCGACCCGCCGCTGGCGCTGTTCTGCCGGGGCAATCCGCAGCTGCTGTGGCTGCCGCAGCTGGCGATTGTCGGCACCCGACAGCCCACCGCCGGCGGGCGTCGCCACGCGGCGGCTTTTGCCGCCGCCATCGCCGGCCAGGGTCTGGTGATTACCAGCGGGCTCGCGCTGGGTGTGGATGGCCAGGCCCACGCGGCGGCCCTGAAGGCCAGCGGTGTTACGGTAGCGGTGGCGGCCACCGGCCTGGATCGGATCTACCCGGCCCGCCATCGCGAGCTGGGGCAAGCGATTGCCCGCAGCGGGGTGCTGGTCAGCGAGTTCCCCCCCGGGTGGGAACCGCGCCGGCGCAGCTTTCCCCAGCGAAACCGGATCATCTCCGGCCTGTCGCTGGCGGTGTTGGTGATCGAGGCCAGCGTGCAGTCCGGTAGCCTGATCACCGCCCGGCTGGCGGGAGAACAGGGGCGCGACGTGTTTGCCGTGCCCGGGTCCATCGATAATCCCCTCGCCCGGGGGTGCCATCGGCTGATCAAA
This sequence comes from Pseudomonadota bacterium, assembly GCA_039195135.1. Classification (GTDB taxonomy): domain Bacteria; phylum Pseudomonadota; class Gammaproteobacteria; order Xanthomonadales; family SZUA-38; genus JANQOZ01. Next base: position 27,205 of record JBCCVP010000030.1, read on the forward strand.
CAGGGGGCCCGGCTGGTGGAAGACACGGACGATCTGATTGGCGAGCTGGCTCCCCGGGCCCAGCGCTTCGCTGCCGAGCGGCGACTGGAATTGACCCGCCCCCAGCCTCCTGGAGAGGCCGGCGCCCCGCCGGCGGGGCAGGCCGAATCCGTGGTGGACCGGTCCGATCCGGACTATCAGCGCCTGCTGGATGCGCTGGGCTTTGATGAACAATCGGTCGACGAACTGGTCTCAGCAAGCGGTTTGACGGCCGCAGCGGTTTCATCCATGCTCCTGATTCTTGAGTTGGACGGCCTCGTCCAGATGAGCCCGGCGGGCGGCTACAGCCGCACCGGTTAAGGAAATTAGATGAAAGAAAACGTCTTAGACGTTCTGATGTACCTGTTCGAAAACTATATGTATGACGAGCCGGAAGAGGATCCCGATCGGGCTTCTCTGGAGTCCAGCCTGTCGGAGGCCGGCTTCAGCGACGGCGAAATTGGCAAAGCCTTTGATTGGCTGGACGGGCTGGCCAGCCAGCGCCAGCAGCCGGAAATGCAGGGGTTTTCGGACGCACCGGTAAGGGTGTACACGGATAGTGAACAGCAGCGCATCGATACTGAGTGCCGGGGGTTTCTGACCTTCCTGGAGGGCGCGGGGGTGCTCGACTCAGCACGGCGGGAGCTGGTCATTGACCGAATTATGGCGCTGGAAAGCGCCGACGTGGACCTGAACGATCTCAAGTGGATCGTGCTTATGGTGTTGTTTGACCAACCAGGACAGGAAGCGAATTACGCATGGATGGAAAACTATATGTTCGAAAGCGCGCCGGAGCTCAGCCACTGAGCGCCGGAGCGCCCCTGCTCGTGCTTCACACCACCCCATGACCGCTAATCTCCTCATCGTAGAATCGCCGGCCAAGTCGAAGACGATCAATAAGTTCCTCGGCAGAGACTTTGTCGTGCTCGCCTCCTATGGCCACGTGCGCGACCTGGTGCCGAAAGAAGGGGCGGTGGACACGGGCGACTTCTCCATGAAGTACGCCAACATCGACCGCAACGCCAAGCACATCGACGCCATCGTCAAGGCGATGCGCAAAGCCGAAGCCCTGTATCTGGCGACGGACCTCGACCGCGAAGGGGAAGCCATCTCCTGGCACGTGCTGGAAATCCTGCGGGAAAAGAAGGTACTCAAGGACAAGCCCGTGTACCGCGTGGTGTTTTCCGAGATCACCAAAAAAGCGATTTCCGAGGCGGTTGCCAAGCCCCGGGAAATCTCCATGAATCTCGTCAACGCCCAGCAGGCGCGGCGGGCCCTCGACTATCTGGTGGGATTCAACCTCTCACCGCTCCTGTGGAAAAAGGTTCGCCGGGGCCTGTCCGCCGGCCGGGTTCAGAGCCCGGCGCTGCGCATGATCTGCGAGCGGGAAAACGAGATTGAGGCGTTTGAGCCGCGAGAATACTGGACCATCGAGGCGGACCTTGCGAAGTCGGAACACGAGTTTATGGCGAAACTCGTGGAATATGGCGGCAGCAAACTCGACCAGTTTGATCTGAACAGCGAGAAGCTGGCGGGCGATGCCCGAGACCAGCTGCTGAAGGCCGCCGGCGGCAAGCTGACGGTGGGCGACCTGACCACGCGGCAGCGTCGGCGACGCCCCGCTCCCCCGTTTATCACGTCCACGCTGCAGCAGGACGCGGCGCGCAAGCTCCGCTTCTCCGCCCAGCGCACCATGCGTGTCGCGCAGCAGCTTTACGAAGGGGTCGAGGTCGGCGGCACACAGCAGGGTCTCATTACCTATATGCGGACCGACTCGGTCACCCTGTCGCAGGATGCCCTCGACAACCTTCGCGCGGTCATCACCGAAGACTTTGGCAAAGACAAGCTGCCGGATCAGCCCAATACCTATAAGACCAAGTCGAAAAACGCGCAGGAAGCGCACGAGGCCATCAGGCCCACGGATGCCTCGCAGCGGCCAAAAGATCTGAAACAGTTCCTGAGCGAAGACCAGTACAAGCTGTATGAGCTGATCTGGCGCCGGACGCTGGCCTGTCAGATGCAGCCGGCGCTGATGAACATTGTCACCGCCACCTTCCCCTGCGGAGAAGGCGCAAGCTTCCGGGCCAGCGGCTCAACTATCGTGGATCCTGGATTCCTGGCGGTTTACGAGGAGGCGGGCGACAAGAAAAACGCCGAGCCCAAGCTGCCGCCGCTCGAAAAAGGCGAGGTGGTGGAACTCAAAGATATTCGCGGCGAGCAGCACTTCACGGAGCCGCCGCCCCGGTTCTCCGAGGCGTCGCTGGTTAAGGCGCTGGAAGAGTACGGCATCGGTCGTCCCTCCACCTACGCCAACATCATTCAGACGCTGGTCAACCGGGAATACGTGGAGCTGGAAAGTCGGCGCTTTTTCCCCACCGACGTGGGCCGCATCGTGGCCCGCTTCCTGGCCGAGCACTTTACCCGCTACGTAGACTACGACTTCACCGCGCAGCTTGAAGACAATCTCGACGAGGTGTCCCGGGGCGAGCGGGAGTGGGTGCCCCTGATGCAGGAATTCTGGGACCCGTTTGCCACGCTGGTAAAAGACAAGGAAGAGTCGGTCACCCGGGACGAGGTGCTGCAGGCGCGGGAGCTGGGCAAAGATCCCAAATCGGGCAAGCCGGTTTCGGTGCGCATGGGCCGCTATGGGCCGTACGTGCAGATCGGCACCAAAGACGATGAGGAAAAGCCCACCTTCGCCGGCCTGCTCCCGGGCCAGAAAATGGACCAGATCGATCTCGAGCAGGCGCTGGAGCTGTTTAAGCTGCCGCGCCAGCTGGGCGAAACCGAAGACGGTGACCCGGTATCGGCCAACATCGGTCGCTTTGGCCCGTATGTGCGCTGGGGTCAGCGGAACTTCGTGTCGATCAAAGAGCCCGATGATCCCTACACCATCGAGCTTCCCCGAGCCCTTGAGCTGATTGCGGAAAAGAAAAAGGCCGACGCCGAGCGCATCATCAAGACCTTTGACGACAGCGATATTCAGATTCTGAAAGGCCGCTACGGGCCCTACGTGACCAACGGCAAGAAAAACGGCCGGATTCCGAAGGATCGGGAACCGGACAGCCTGACGCTGGCCGAGTGCGAGGAAATTATCGCCGCGGCGCCCGCGCGCAAAAAGCGCAGCAAGAAAAAGCGGGTCACGAAGAAGAAGGCCAAGGCAAGCTGAGCGCGGGCCTGGCCCGCGCCCCATCCGGAACTGGCGCCGTCCCCGGATCCCTTGTGGTTCCCCTAGAGGGATCCCCGGGGACGGTTTTCCCCTAGTGACACGCTCTGCCCTGAGCCGGGATAATTCCAGCGGCTACACCCGGCAGATTCAAAAGCGAGAGATCAATGAACAAGGAAACGGTGCGAGACTACCTCACCTCGCTGCAGGCCAGCATCTGTGCGTCGCTGGAGGCGATTGACGGCGGCAGCTTCCGGCAGGACGCCTGGCAGCACGACAACGGCGGCGGCGGTCTGTCCCGGGTACTCGAAGACAGCCACGTGCTGGAAAAGGCCGGGGTGAATTTCTCCCACGTTCGCGGCACGCAGCTACCGGCCAGCGCCACGGAAAAACGTCCGGAGATGGCCGGCCGGGGCTTTGAAGCCATGGGCGTGTCGCTCGTGATTCACCCGCGTAATCCCTATGCCCCGACAAGCCACGCCAACGTGCGTCTGTTTGTGGCGGAAAAAGAGGGCGAGGAGCCCATCTGGTGGTTCGGCGGCGGCTTCGATCTGACGCCCTATTATCCGTTTGACGAAGACGCTCAGCACTGGCACCAGACTGCCTATGAGGCCTGCGCACCCTTTGGTGACCACATCTATCCCCGCTTCAAGAAATGGTGTGACGACTACTTTTTCCTGGGCCACCGGAACGAAACCCGGGGCGTTGGGGGGCTGTTTTTTGATGATTACAACGAGCAGTCGTTTGGCCACGCTTTCGGCCTGATGCGCAGCGTGGGCGACCACTACATCCCGGCCTACGGACCGATTCTCGAGCGCCGGAAAGATACGCCCTACGGCGACCGGGAGCGGTCTTTTCAGGCCTACCGCCGAGGTCGCTACGTGGAGTTCAACCTGGTCTACGACCGGGGCACGCTGTTCGGCCTGCAGACCGGCGGCCGCACCGAATCGATCCTCATGTCGCTGCCTCCGGTGGTGAACTGGCGCTACGACTGGCACCCGGAACCGGGCACCGAAGAAGCCCGCCTGTCCGACTACCTCAAACCCCGCGACTGGGTTTAGCCGCAGCCGGCCTCAGGTCGGCAACGCAGCGCGGGCAACCGCTGGCCGGGGCAACTGCGGACCGGCTCAGCACCTGTTGCCAGGTCCAAAAAAAAGAGCCGGACGGTGAGGTCCGGCTCGTTCCCATGCGCTTGCCTGCATCGGAGTGAAAGTGGCCCCGGGGGTAAGGGGAGACCCCCGGGACCGATAACGGAAACGGGGCTTGGGGGAACACCGTCTCCAAGTTTGGTCCACTCAGGGAGGGCAGTGGACCAAGCCTTGCGGGCTTATCTCTAAGACCGGCGGGTTTTCAAAAAAGTTTCGCCACCATGACTTTCGGACTAGGCAGAAAAAGCTCGGCGAAGGGGCCAAAACTCGACCTTTTCTTTTTCAAACAGTCGTTTAGAAACGCACCGCCGGCAGGAAAAAAAATGCGGGAAAAGGCGCCAGACGAGCAGTTTTCGGGGTTTTGTCCCGAAAAACCACTTCGACCAGAGCCGCGTTGACTCAGAAAAACAGCAGTTTGATAACCAGCGCCGTCAACGCGAGGTTAAAAACCAGCCGAATCCAGCGATCGCCGCGGCTGATGGTCGTTCGAGCGCCCAGCCAGCCGCCAATCGCATTCCCCACCGCGAGGGCCAGACCCGCCACCCACACCAGCTCCACCTGGGTGGCAAATACGGTGAGGGCCACCAGGGTATAGATGAGCACGATGAGCACCTTGTGGGCATTGGTCGTGACCAGGTCCAGCCCCAGCACGCGGTGCAGGATCGGCATCAGGATGAACCCCACGCCAATCTGGATAAAGCCTCCCCAGGCCCCAGCGCCGACCATGCACAGGTGCCCGGCCCACCAGCGGGCGGGGGTCAATTCGATCGTTTCGGTCGTCTTTCGCACGCCGCCGCGATACATCAGCACCATCACGCCGATCATCACCACCGCCAGCACGCGATTGAACCACTCCCCTTCCAGACGAACCCCCGCAGACGCACCGGCGGCGGCGCCGATCGACGCCGCGGCGGCAAGCGTCAAGCTCAGCGACAGATTGCCAATCCCGGACCGGAAGAAGGTCAGCGACGCCACGATATTCTGAGCAAGAATCGCGATGCGGTTGGTGCCGTTGGCCACCGGCCCGGGCATACCCATAAACAGCATGGCCGGGATGGTCAGCAGCGAGCCGCCGCCGGCCATGACATTCATCCAGCCGGCGACCACGCCGACGCCACTCAGCAGCACCAGCTGCCACGGTTCAAGCACCATAGTCAGCCCAGCCCGTCCGGTACAGGGATGTACCGGCATTTTCGATGGCTGTAAGCCATTGAAAATGAAGCCAACCGAAAATCACATTTTTCGGTTGGCGTGGTTGAAAAATCCATGGATGGATTTTTCAACAACCCGCTAATGGGCTTCGTTCCAGTTGCCGCCCCGGCCGGCTTCCACCAGCAGCGGCACCGCCAGCTCCGCGGCAGCGGACATGCGCTCCACCACGCCGGCTTCCACCTCGTCGACCAGGTCGTGCTGCACTTCCAGCACGAGCTCATCGTGTACCTGCAGCAGCATGATGGCCCGCTCGGCATATTCCGCTCGCAGCCACTGATCCACCGTCAACATGGCTCGCTTGATGATGTCTGCGGCGGTGCCCTGCATGGGCGCGTTGATGGCGGCCCGCTCGGAGGCCTGGCGGCGCTGATAGTTGCGCGACTGAATTTCCGGCAGATTTAGCCGGCGGCCAAACAGCGTCTCGACAAACCCATCGTCCCGGGCCTTGGCGCGGGTGGCTTCCATGTACTCCTTCACCCCGGGATAGCGGGCAAAGTAGACATCGATGTATTCCTGCGCTTCCTTCCGGCCGATGCCCAGCTGCCGGGCCAGTCCGAAAGCGGACATGCCGTAGATCAGGCCGAAGTTGATCGCTTTCGCCGCCCGCCGCTTGTCGGCGTCCGCTTCACCGCCAAACACCTCGGAGGCCGTCGCGGCGTGGATGTCGCGCCCTTCCCGAAACGCGTTCATCAGGCCGTCATCGCCGGACAGGTGGGCCATGATGCGCAGCTCAATCTGGGAGTAGTCGGCGGCCAGCAGCGTGTAACCTTCCGGCGCAATAAACGCCTCCCGGATGCGGCGACCTTCCGGCGTGCGGATGGGAATGTTCTGGAGGTTAGGATCGTTCGACGACAGACGTCCCGTCGCCGCCACGGCCTGGTGGTAGGAGGTGTGGATGCGGCCGCTGTCGGGATTGATCTGCAGCGGCAGGCTGTCGGTGTAGGTGGACTTAAGCTTGGACAGCTGCCGGTGCTCCATAATCAGCTTGGGCAGCGGATAGTCCCGGGCGAGCTGTTCCAGCACCTCCTCGTTGGTGGAGGGCTGCCCCTTGGGGGTTTTGCGCAGTACCGGCAGGTTGAGCTCTTCAAACAGAATCTGCTGCAGCTGTTTGGTGGACCCCAGATTGAACTTCCGGCCCACCTCTTCAAAGGATTGCTGCTCCAGGGCATGCATCCGCTCGGCAAATTCCTGGCTCAGCGCTTTGAGCTGGTCCCGGTCCACCAGCACACCCTGGTACTCCATTCGTGCCAGCACCGGCGCCAGCGGCATCTCGATGTCCGCAAACACGCGTTGCAGCTTGGCGTCCTCCGCCACCTTCGGATAGAGATGGTGATGAAGCTGCAGCGTGACGTCGGCATCTTCGCCGGCATAGTCGGCGGCAACACTCACCGCCACCTGGTCAAAGGGAATCTGCTTGGCCCCTTTGCCGGCCACGTCCTCGTAGTGCACGGTTTTCCGGGCCAGGTAGTGTTCCGCCAGCGTGTCCATGTCGTGGCGAAACCCCGCAGCGTTGAACACGTAGGACTCGAGCATCGTGTCAAAGGCCCAGTTCGGAATCTCGATTCCGTGGCGCTTCAGCACCAGGGCGTCGTATTTGAAGTGCTGACCGACAATGGCGCAGTCATCGTTATGCACCAGCTCGCCGATGCGCTGAAGCACCGGCTTAAGCTCAAGCTGCTCGCCGGCATCAGCACCGGTATGCGTCAGGGGCACGTAGGCCGCCTGACCGGGCTCCACCGCGAGTGCAACGCCGACGATGCTGGCGCGCAGCGGATCCAGGCTGGTGGTTTCCAGGTCCAGGGCACAGAGGCCCGCCTGGCGCGCAGCGGCAATCCAGCGATCCAGATCTTCCAGCGAGCGCACCACCTCGGTTTCTGTGCTGGCTGCCTCGGTATCGGGGTCCGCCTCGTCCAGGTCCGCCAGCCAGGACCCAAACTCAAACCGGGTGAAGATCTCGCGCAGCGTCTCCCGATCCGGTTCGCTGATCTCAAGGTCAGCCCCCGCAACTTCAAGGTCCAGACTCGAGCGGATCGTCACCAGATCTTTCGATAGCGGCAGCGTCGGCAGCGCTTCGCGCAGGTACTCGCCAATTTTGCCTTTCATGTCGTCGGCGGCGGCCATCACGCCCTTAAGATCGCCAAACTGACCGAGCCATTTGGCAGCCGTTTTCGGTCCACATTTGTTAACCCCCGGCACGTTGTCGACCTTGTCCCCGGTAAGCGCCAGGTAGTCGATAATCTGCGCCGGCGTCACGCCGAATTTTTCCTGAACGCCGGCCACGTCCATGCGCGTGTTGCTCATGGTATTCACGAGGGTGACCTTGTCGTCCACGAGCTGCGCCAGGTCCTTGTCGCTGGTGGAGATCAGCACGTCCTGGCCGGCATCCGCGGCGCGCCGGGCCAGCGTACCGATCACGTCATCCGCCTCCACCCCCGGCACCTCGATCAGCGGCCAGCCCAGGGCCCGGATCATCTCCTTCAGCGGCTGGATCTGTACCCGGAGATCATCGGGCATTGGCGGGCGGTTGGCCTTGTACTCCTCGTACATCTCGTGGCGAAAGGTGGGCCCCGGGGCATCAAAGACCACGCCGAGCAGCTCCGGCTCGTGCTCCCGCACCCAGGCGCGAAGCATATTGGCCACGCCATACAGGGCCCCGGTGGGTTCACCGGCACTGTTGGTGAGCGGCGGCAGCGCGTGGAAGGCGCGAAAAAGGTACGACGACCCGTCCACCAGATAGAGCGTTGGTGCAGCCATCAGCGTAACCTCCTGGAGCCGGCGGCGGCGGGGGCCGAACGCCGATCTGTCGGCGCCGCGGCGAGGCAAAACGCGGTTTTTGAGCTCATGAATGGTCCAGGGAGGCATTGGTGCGTCATCGGGCAGCCATTATGATGGAGTGTCTGTCTGTTAGCGACCGGGTCTTAAATCGATGAACGAAGTCCACTCCAATTCCTGGACCACCCTGCTGCTGGCTGCCCTGACGGCCGCGCCCCTTGCGGTTACCGCCCAGGCACAGGACACCAGCGGGGCGCTCGCCAGCGAGACCGCCGCAACCGAGGCGGCCGATCCAAGCGCGCTTGAGGATGCCCCGCCGCCCCCCCTGCCACCGCTGCGCAGCGGACCGCGGCAGGCCGACCCGGAGGCTGAAGCGAGCGCGGAGATGGACGACGAGGGCGTACCGATTCCGCCAAAAGCCCGCTCCAGTGATGAACTGCTGCCCGCCGTGCGTATCACGACCGGTGACGACGGCCAGATCGTTGAGGAATACTCTGTTAACGGGCGGGTCTACATGGTGAAGGTGACCCCCACCAAAGGGCCGGCCTACTACCTGTTCGACGTTGACGGCGACGGCGAGCTCGATGCCCGGGACTTTGAATCGGACAACGGCCTGCGGCCGGTCAACTGGAAAATTCTCGAGTGGGAATAGGATCAGGCGGCGTGGGGCGGGCTGCGGAGGAGGTCATTTGCGGGACCGCAAACTAGCCTCGGGCGATGAAAAATCGGCGCCGGACGGTCCCGGCTTTGCTGCCGGGATTGATCGCCTCAGCGAAGTGGTCGGGTGGGTAGTCGCCTGGTTCACCCTCGCCATGGTGCTGATCACCGCCGGCATCGTGATCGCCCGCTACGGCTTCAGCGCGGGCTCGGTTGCGGTGCAGGAAGCGGTGATCTACCTGCACGCGATGGTCTTTATGCTGGGGGCTGCGGTCACGCTGAAGCGCGATGAGCACGTGCGGGTGGATATCTTCTATCGCAAGCTCTCGCCCTCAGCCCGGCATCTGGTCAATCTATTGGGCGTGCTGCTGCTGCTGTGGCCCGCCTGCGGCTATATTCTCTGGACCTCGCTGGACTACGTTGGCGCCTCCTGGGCAGCCAACCAGGGCGCCGGGGAAGGGTCCCGGGAGGCCGGCGGCCTGCCCTATGTCTATCTGCTCAAGACGGTCATCCCCGTGGCCATGGGCCTGCTGATGCTGCAGGGCCTGGCGCTGGCGGCCCGGTCTTTTGTGGGCCTGCGGCACGCAAAGAGTAATCCCTGAATGGACGGCGTGCTGGCGCTGGTGCTGTTTGCCGTCATCTGCGCCGCCCTCATGGCCGGCTTTCCGGTGGCCTTTACGCTGGCCGGCGTATCTTTGCTGTTTGCCGCCGTCGGCACGTTGCTGGGCGGATTTGATCCGGCGTTTTTGACCGCCGCCCCCAACCGCATCTTCGGCATCATGACCGGCGAGACGCTGGTGGCGGTGCCGCTGTTTGTGTTTATGGGCGTGGTGCTTGAACGGTCCCGGCTGGCGGAGGACCTGCTCGAATCCATGGCCGGCCTGTTCCACCACCTGCGGGGCGGGCTTGGGGTTGCGGTGCTGCTGGTGGGGGCGCTGATGGCGGCGAGCACAGGCATCGTTGGCGCAACGGTGGTTACCATGGGCCTGATGTCGCTGCCGGGCATGCTGCGGGCCGGCTACGACCCGCGGCTTGCCAGCGGGAGCATCTGCGCCGCCGGGACGCTGGGCCAGATCATCCCGCCCTCCATCGTGCTGGTGCTGCTCGGCGACGTGATTTCCAACGCCTACCAGCAGGCGCAGCGCAATCTGGGCATTTTTCAGCCCGACACGGTTTCCATTGGCGAGCTGTTTGCCGGCGCGCTGATCCCGGGCCTGCTTCTGGTGCTGGCCTACATGCTGTACGTGGTGTTCGCCGCCTGGCGGAACCCGGACCGGGCCCCCCGCGGCGCAGACAGCGACCAGCCGGCGCCGCCGCTGGGCAAGCTGCTGGGAGCGCTTGTGCCGCCGCTGGCGCTGATTGTCGCGGTGCTTGGATCAATCCTCGGGGGCGTCGCCACGCCCACCGAAGCGGCCGCCGTGGGGGCCGTCGGCGCCCTGATCCTGGCGCTGCTGCGAGGCAAGTTTGGCTGGGAGGCGCTCAGCGCCACGATGAGCAGCACGGTGCGCATCTCCTCCATGGTATTCATGATCTTGGTTGGCGCCGCCATCTTTTCGCTGGTGTTTCGGGGCTACGGCGGGGATGAGGCGGTTCATCATCTGCTGAGCAATCTGCCGGGCGGTCAGGTCGGCGCGCTGCTCGCGGTGATGCTGCTGATGTTTCTACTCGGCTTTGTGCTGGACTTCATCGAAATCACGTTTGTGGTGGTGCCGATTATCGGGCCGGTGCTCCTCGCCATGGACATCAATCCAATCTGGCTGGGCGTGCTGATCGCCATCAACCTGCAGACGTCGTTTCTGACACCGCCGTTTGGCTTTGCCCTGTTTTATCTGCGCGGTGTGGCTGGTGAACAGCTGGCCACCGGCGATCTCTACCGGGGCGTGATGCCTTTTATCGCTATCCAGCTGGGCGTGCTTGCGCTGGTGGCGATCCTGCCCGCCCTGGTGACCTGGCTGCCGGGCATCGTTTACGGCGGTTAGGAGTCTGCGCGGCAGAAACTTCCGGCTGCAAATCCGCGCTCATCCATTTCGCCGTCGAGCGTTTCTACCGCGCAGACGCCTAGGCGGGCGGGTCAGAGCTCGCGCATCATCCAGCGATTGCAGGCGTGGTGGCCCGTGTTGCCCACCGGCGCCTCCAGGTCCGTAAATCCCAGTTTTCGGTACAGATGACGCGCCTGATGCATGGAGTCGAGAGTCTCCAGGTAGCAGCGCGAATAGCCCAGCAGCCGCGCCGTGTGGAGGCAGTGACGCAGCATCTGCAGCCCCATGCCGGCGCCGCGCAGCTCCGGCCGGAAGTACATCTTCTTCAGCTCACAGGTGTCGTTGGGGGCATCCGGCAGCGGCCCCACGCCGGCCCCGCCGAGCACCGTGTCGTGGCCGTCCACCACCACAAAGTAGGCCGCACCGGCGCCCTGATAGGCGTTGAACATGTCCGACACCTCGGGATCACCGATGGAGTAGCCGCAGCCCACCGCGCCATGCTCCGTCATCACGTCGCGAATGATGCGGGCCATCGACGGATTGTCCTCCTCTTTCATCGGGCGGATGTGGAACTCGTCGCTCAGCCGGGCGTAGCGCAGCGCCTTGGCGTAGCGCTGCAGCCCCTCCAGCACGCCGCTGCGGTCAGGTTCTGCCACAAAAGACAGCGCCCGACGCACCTGATCATCGGCCCGGTCGTGAATATCCCGCACCCGTGTCCGGCCATCGCGGGTGAGCTTGAGGTGCCGCTGGCGCCGGTCCGTGGCTGCCGTATCGCGGTCGATCAGGCCCGCCTTGGTCAGCCGCGTAATGATGCGGCTCAGGGAGGACTTCTCCATCAGCAGGATGTCGCCCAGCTCGGTGGCGGTGGCCACTCCCCGCAGATCCAGCTCCATCAGCAGGTGGCACTCGGGCGCGCTGTTGCCGGGAAAACAGCCGGAGCCGTCGACAACCCGGAATTCGCGCACTAGAGTACGGGCGGCTTCGCGAAGGTCGGAGATCAATTCGGGCATTGGTTTTGCGCTCCTGCCTATTTAGTTGCAATATACAACTATATGATTCACTTATCCAAACAAAACGTTGCCGATTTTGCGCACCTGGGCTGGCTGGCGGTGCCGCAGCTCGCTGCGGAGGCGGAGGTAGAAGCCCTTCTCGCGCAGGCGCGGCAGGAAATTGCCCGGGCGCCTCTGGAGCTGGAGCGGGAGGTCGGCTATCCCGGTGCCCCGCGCAGCGAGGCGGCCCGCGGCGCCGATACGCCCCGGCGCCTGCTGGGCGCCTACCGCCGCGGTGGCGCCCTCGCGCGCTGGGGGGAACGGCCCGTGCCGCTGCTGCGGCAGCTGCTCAACTCCGAAGCGATCTGGCTCTCCCAGGCCCACCACAACTGCGTGATGACCAAATATCCGGAGTACTCCAGCGACACGCTCTGGCACCAGGACATCCGCTTCTGGTCTTTTGATCCCCCGCGGCTGGTGAACTGCTGGCTGGCTCTAGGTCTGGAACGAGCGGAGAACGGCGGGCTGATGGTGATCGAAGGTTCGCACCGCTGGGACCTCTCGCCGGAGCGGCTGGACTCGGGTCGCTTTCTGAAACCGGATCACCCCGAGAACGCGGCGGCGATCGCCGAGGCGCGCCAGGTTGACCTCAATCCCGGCGACGCGTTGTTCTTCGACGCCGCTGTGTTTCATGCGGCAAGCCGCAACCACACGAGCCAGGTCAAACGATCGGTGGTCTACAGCTACCACGGGGCCGGTGTGCACCCCCGGCCCGGCACCCGCTCCAGCGCGCTTGAAGAAATTGCCTTTGACCCCGCCACCGGCTGAGCTGCGCTTTATCCTGGTGCGCCCCCGGGAGCCCGGCAATATCGGTGCCGTCGCCCGGGCCATCGCCGGCATGGGATTTGAGTCCCTGTGGCTGGTGGCGCCAGAGCAGTTTCCCCATCCGCAGGCCTCGCAGCGGGCGGCGGAGGCGGCCGATGTGGTGGATCGAATTCGGGTAACCGACTCGCTGGAGGACGCGCTGGCAGGCTGTGAGTTTGCGGTTGCCTGCTCGGCCCGGCAACGCCACAACCGCTGGCCGGTGTTCAGCCCGCCCCAGGCCTGCCGCCGGCTCGCAGAACACATCGGTCCCGTGGCGCTGATTTTCGGCCCCGAGGCCAGCGGCCTCACCAACAGCGATCTCGAACTCTGCCAGGCCCTGACGACGATCCCCATGGCCCCTTCCCGGCATAGCCTGAACCTGTCCCACGCGGTGCAGATCTACGCGTACGAAATGCAGCGCGTGATTGCTTCGACCCAGGCCGGGACCGGCCTTGAGCGGCCGTCCGCAGAGCAGCTTGAGCATCTGATCCGCAGCTGGGAAAACC
>JBCCVP010000031.1:0-40239 GCA_039195135.1 Pseudomonadota bacterium
ATGGCCACCTGGATAGAAAGCAAGACAGAGGACGAGATGCAGGCCTATCGGGCGAAGAACAACCGGGTCAGCCTCGACGGTCTGCCCGGTCTTGGTCCCGGCGACTAGCCATCTGCCGCCGCTAGCCAGCCATTCGGCTGGCCATGTCGTTCGCCGCTTCGCGTACGCTCTCGGGCATCACCACGAGCTTGTTGAGCTCGTGGGCGGACATGCCCAGGCGAACGGCGTGTTCGGAGACGTCGGCGACGTCAGTGACGTCCTCAGCTTCCAGGTTGCTTACCGCCGCCGCCAGGATCGGACCCAGCCGATCTTCCTCCTGCTGGGTCTGCGAGGCGCGGTAGCCGTAGGCGGTGGTCATGGCTTCCGGCAGCTGCCAGACCTCGGCCAGCTGGGCGGTCACGCTGCGGTGGTCGTCCCCAAACTCTTTGACCAGGTTTTTGCACAGATCCCCCGGCTCTTCCGAGAGCTTCAGCGCCCGCTGCGTCTCCTTCGGCGCCAGATGCGCCAGCGCCATCAGTCCCAGGTTGTGGCACAGGCCCACCGCATAGGCCATGCCCTTGGCGGCGTCGTCGATGAGCAGATCACGCTTGGCGATTTCTTTGGTGCTCTGCGCCGCCAGCAGCGCGTCCCGCCAGAAGCGGCCGGTGGAAAACGCCCGGCAGCGGTGCGTATCGAACGCCGACTGGGCGCTGAGGGCCAGCGCCAGCGTGCGCACCGTGTCGACCCCGATCACCCGGGTTACCGCCGTCTGGATGCTGTCCAGCGGCTCCGGCAGCCGATAGTAAGCAGAGTTAGCGATGCTGAGCAGCCGGGCGCAGAGGCCGGGGTCTGATTCCACGGCGCCTACCACCACCGAGGGGTCAACAAAATCATCGTCGAAGCTCGCGAGAATAATCTGTGCGCTTTGCGGCAACGGCGGCAGAATCTTCAGGTCGGGCAGGCTGGTTAAATTGGCGTTCATCAGGTGATCTCCTGGGGTTCAAGGTCGGAAGGGCGGCTTTGGAAATTAGGAACAAGCGGTATGGGGCGCGCGACGCCATATCCCTGGGCATAGTCGGAGCCAAGTTCCCGGACGAGGTTGAGAATCTCCTCGTTTTCTACGTATTCGGTAACGGTTTTGATGCCCATGGAGTGGGCAATGTCGATGATGGAGCGCACAAAGATCTGATCGGTTTTGCTGGTCAGGATCTCGCGGGTAAACATGCCATCGATCTTCAGGTACTCCACCTTGAGCTTCTTCAGGTAGCCGAAGGACGATAGGCCGCTGCCAAAATCGTCCAGCGCAAACTGGCAGCCCATATCCCGAAGCTCATTCATCAGGCGGCCGGCGGCGCTTAGATTTCGGATCACCGCGGTTTCGGTCACCTCAAAGTTGATGGTGCCGGGCGGCAGCGGCGAGCGGCCCACGGCGGCTTTGATCTTCTCGGCAAAACGTTCATCGCCGATGCTGGTGCCGGACAGGTTGACCCAGTAGCGGCGCGGGGCGGCGTCGACCATGCTGTAGACGTACAGCGCATCCAGCAGATGGTTGGCCACCCAGTGGTCAATCTCATGTCCCAGGCCGTAGCGTTCGGCCGCTGGCAGGAAGGCGCCGGGGGGGATAAGGGTCCGGTTTTCCGTATCCCGCAGCCGGATCAGCACCTCCACCCGATCCGGCTCATTCGGCTGGGGTTTAAGCGGCACGATGCTCTGGCTGTAGATGGCGAACTGGTTGTGTTCGATGGCGTCCCGCAGGCGCTGAACCCAGCGCACCTGGCGCCGGTGGGTGCGCACCGTGTCTTCGCTCTCGGTAACCAGGTGAACCTGGTTGCGGCCGCCTTCCTTGGCCGCGTAGCAGGCCGCGTCGGCAATCTGGCGGATGTCGTCCACGCTGCCGAGCTCCGGGTCGATGGGCACGCCGCCGACGCTCACGCCGACGCGGTATACCTGGGTAAGCCACTCGAAGCGGAATTCGTCGACGCTGGCGCGGATGCTCTCGGCGATCACGGCCGCGGTCTCGGCGGCGCAGCGCTCCAGGATGATCGCAAACTCGTCCCCGCCGAGGCGGCAGACCACGTCGTTCTTGCGTACACACTCGGTCAGAATCCGGGCGATGTCCCGCAGCAGGTCGTCCCCCGCGGCGTGACCGGAGGTGTCGTTGACCACCTTGAACTGATCCAGGTCCATAAACAGCAGAAAGGAGGTGTCCGCGCCTTCCTTCCGGTCCTGCCAGACCTGGGCAAAGCGTTCTTCAAATGCCCGCCGGTTTGGCAACTCGGTGAGCTCATCGACGCTGGCCTGCCGCTCCAGCCGGCGCTGCAGCCGGTGCGACTCGGTCACGTCCCGGGTCTGCAGCACGGCGTAGGCAAACTCGTGATTAGCGCGGCGCACGGCGGACAGGTTGATCATCGCCATCAGGGCAACGCCGTCGGTGCGCTCGCAGGCAAACACCTCGCTGATCCGATCCCGCTCCCCCCGCACCAGTTCGCCAAAGTAGGTTTCAAAGGCATCCCGGGATTCGGGATGCAGGAAGCTGGTGAACTGGCCACAGCTGCCGGTGCGCTTTAGGTGAAGCATCTGGGCGAGGGCCGGGTTGGCGTCGTAGACCACCATCTGCTGGTCGATCAGGCCCATGCCGATGGGCGCGTTGTGAAACGCCTGCTCAAACCGCTGCTCCACTTCCGCCCGTGCTTCGTCCGCCTCCCGCTGGCGCTCCACCACCGCGCTCAGCTCCCGGTAGCTGGCCTCCAGTTCCTGGTGTTCGCCAATAAACCGATTGACGAGCGGCCGGAACAGGAAACCACCCAGCAGCGCCAGCAGTGCCAGCTCCGCCGCAAAGGCTGCCGCGTTGAGCAGGCCGATGCTTCGCGACTGCTGTTCCGCGTCCTGTTCCAGGATAAGCGACAGGGCCTTGAGAGCCTCCGCCATCTGCGCCGGGTTGGGGTCGAGCGGTAAAAACTGTTCCGACGTCCCCATCACAATGTCGAGGGAGCGATCCTCAAACCGCATGTCGCGAAACCGCTGGAGCCCCGTCAGGTAGCGATCTACCAGGGCGTCCAGGTGAATCGGCGGCTGGCTCAGCAGGTTGGCGGCGCGGGGGCTCAGGGCCAGGCGGGTCTGGTCGTGCAGGGCCAGATCGCGCAGGTACTGGTGATTGGCCCGAAAGTCGGCCATGGCATCGCTGAGTTTTCCCCGAACCCGCTCAAAGTCCTGCCTGTCGGACCGGGTCATCAGAACAAAGGCCAGCATGGCGGTTCGCTGGGACAGCGCCACCTGCTCGCCAGCCACGCCAATAATGTGTCCCGAATGGTGACTTCGGGACGAGGCGCGCTGCTCCATCAAAAGCATCAGCGTGGATAGGAGGGCAAGGCCGACCAGCCCGGCCAGATAACGGCCGTGCATACCGATGCCCAGTCCTTCCGCTGATTTTCCGGGAAAAGACACGATTCAGTCCTGTGTTTCTCTTCACAGGAGTTCGGCGGAAGTTGCCGGGACTTTAACGCTGACCGGGTTTTTCGCGGTGAATCAGGCGCCGGCAGCGCGGGCGCAGCGGACAATGGCGGCGACGCTCAGGTCCACGTCTTCCTGTGTGGTGGCCCAGGAGCAGACGCTGATACGCATGGCGGTGTGGCCCTGCCACACGGTTCCCCCGCACCAGCAGGTCCCGTCCTGCTGCACCGCCGCGATCACCGCGTGGGTGGTTTCCGGGTTGCCGAAGGAGACCAGCACCTGGTTATAGGCCACGTCATTCAAGATCTCAAAGCCGGCGGCCTGCAGCTGGTCCGCAAACGCCCGGGCGTGGTGATGCAGCCGTTCCACCAGGTCGATCAACCCGGTGCGGCCCAGCGATTTGAGGGCCGCCCAAACCTCCACGCCTCGGGCCCGCCGGGACAGCTCCGGGGTGAAATCTGAAGGATTGCGCTCGTTGGCATCGGTGGGACGGTATTCGGCGGTGATGGCCATCGCTCGCTGCAGCGGTTCGGGATCGCGCACCAGCGCTATGCCGCAGTCGTAGGGCACGTTGAGCATTTTGTGCGCATCGGTGGCCCAGGAGTCGGCCTCCACCATGCCCTGGGCAAGATCCTGAAGGGACGACGCGGCAGCGGCCCACAGACCGAAGGCGGCGTCGACGTGGACCCACGCGCCCGCCGGCCGCACCTGTCGGCAGATCTGGCCCACGGGATCAAAGGCGCCGGTGTTCAAGTTGCCGGACTGGGCGCAGACAATGGTCGGGCCGCTGATCGGCGGCAGGGCGTCGGCGCGCATCCGGCCCTGGTCGTCCGCGGGCACCCGAGCAATGCGATTGCGGCCCAGGCCCAGCATGCCGAGGGACTTGAGCAGGGTGGGGTGGGCTTCTTCGCCCGCCAGCACGGTGATCGGCGGGCCACCAATCAGGCCGTCCCCTTCCACGTCCCAGCCGGCCTGGCGCAGGATCTGGTTGCGGGCGGCTGCCAGCGCGGTGAAGTTGGCGACCGTGGCGCCGGTGACGAAGGCGCCGCCGGCGCCGGCGGGCAGCCCCAGCAGGTCGATGAGCCAGTCGAGGGTGACCTGCTCAAGCACCGCCATCCCGGGTGTCACGTTATGCAGGGCGGCGTTCTGATCCCAGGTGTTGGTCAGCCAGTTAGCGGCCAGCGTCGCCGGCAGCGCGCCGCCGATCACAAACCCAAAAAATCGCCCGCCGCTGAAATTCATCACCGCCGGCGTGGCGACCCGGTCCAGCAGATCCACCACCGCTTCCGGATCGCTTGGTTGCTCGGGCAGGGCCTCGACAAACTCATTGAGACCAGCAACCGCCTCGGCCTTTGGCGCCACCGACCGCTGATCGCGCTGTTCCAGATAGCGGATCGCCCGCCGTGCCGTGTCCGACAGGAGCTGCTTCACCGAGCAGAGCCCAGGTGTCGCGCAAAAAACGCCATCATCAGGTGGGTGCGATGGACATTCACCGCCGGTTCGGCAAAACGATGGGTTTCGTTGGGGTACAACATGCTGTCAAACAGTTTCCCCTGTTCCTGCAGCTGCCGCAGCAGCACCGTTGAGTGGTTCAGCAGCACGTTGTCGTCCGCCATGCCGTGAATCAGCAGGAGCGGATCCGTCAGCTGCTGCGTATAGGTCAGCACGTTGGCAAGCCGGTAACCCTCAGCGTTGTCCGCTGGCTTGCCCATGTAACGCTCGGTGTAGTGCGTATCGTAAAGCGCCCAGTCGGTGACCGGGGCGCCGGAGATACCGGCGGCCCAGGTCTCGGGGGCCTGCATCAGCGCCATCAACGTCATGTAGCCGCCGTAGGACCAGCCGTAGATACCGACCCGGCCTCCGTCGATGTAAGGCAGCGACTTGAGGTATTCGGTGCCGATCTTCTGATCGGCCACTTCCACCAGCGACATCTGCTTGTGGATAGGAAACTCGAACGCGGTGCCGCGGTGGGCGCTGCCTCGGTTATCGATGGAAAAAACCACGTAGCCCTGCTGCTGCAGGAACTGGTGAAAGGTGATGCCGCGGCCCCATTGGCGGCTGACCACCTGCACGTGGGGGCCGCCGTAGACGTGCACGATGGCCGGATAGCGTTGCTCAGGATCAAAATTGTGCGGCTTCAGCAGCGAGTAGTGAAGCGTCTGGCCGTCGGCGGCGGTGAGCGTGCCGAACTCCGGGGTACTGTGGCGACTCAGAAACGGCGCGTAGGGGTGGCTGTCGTCGAGCGGGTTTTCCACCAGCCAGGTCAGGCGCTCGCCGGCCGCGTTGTGCAGGCTGACCTGCGGCGGACGGTCGGGACTTGAGAAGTTGTCGATAAACGCGGACCCATCGTCTGCAACGACCACGTCGTGCCAGCCGCTGCGGTCGGTCAGCCGCCTGGGGGCGCCGGCACCGGAGAGCGGCGCTTCGTAAAGATGCAGCTCCAGCGGGCTGTCGGCAAAGCCGGAGAACAGTACCCGATCCCGGGCCGGGTCGACCGCGTGGATGTCTTTGACCACCCAGTCGCCGACGGTCAGCTGGTCTCTCAGCTTGCCCTGCGCATCGTAGGCGAAGATATGCTGAAACCCGGATCGCTCCGAGGTCCAGAGAAACCCGCCGTCGTCACCGACAAATTTCAGGTTGTGGTGCAGGTTGATCCAGTGGGTTGAGTTTTCCCTCAGCAAGAGTTTCGTGGCGCCGCTGGCCGCGTCCGCCGTCAACAGATCCAGCTGTTGCTGACTGCGGGTTTGTCGCTGCACCAGGAGGCGTTTGCTATCGGGAAACCAGTTGACCCGGGCGAGATAGATGTCTTTCTCCGAACCCAGGTTCACCTCGACGGTACGCTGGTCTTTGAGATCCGCGACCGCGAGTTCGACCCGCGCATTGGCCTTGCCGGCAAAGGGGTAGCGCTCGGTGGTGACCTTAAAATCTTCGGCAAAAATCTGATAACGCTGCGCCACTTCCACCGGTGACTCGTCGACCCGGGCAAAGGCCAGATAGCGGTCATCCGGAGACCACCAGTAGCCGGTATCCCGGTCCATTTCCTCCATGGCAATGAACTCGGCCATGCCGTTGCGCCGGCTACCGTCGCCGCTGCGGGTAATTTGCCGCTCCACACCGGACTCAAGATCGATGACCCAGAGGTTGTAATCCCGGACGAAGGACACAAAGCCGCCCTGGGGCGAAATCTGCGGATCGGTTTCAAACGCCGGGCTCTGCGTAAGCCGGGTGACCTCCTGGTTTGCCAACCGATACAGATACAGATCCCCACCGAGGGGGAACAGGATGGACTGGCCGTTCGGCGCCCAGACGTATTCGATAATGCCCCGCCCGGCGATACGCATGCGCTCCCGGCGGGCCTTCTCCACGTCGCTCAAGGTCTCCTCTTCCGGCTGCAGTACGCGGGAATCCACCAGCAGACGGTTTTCCCGATCACCGATGTGGTATTCCCAGAGGTCCTGCTGCAGGCGATCTGAGTCTTTACCTTTCAGATAGGTGACCCGCTGCCCGTCCGACGAGAACTTCAGCGACTTCGGCGCGGCCCCGGCCAGATCCGGGCTGGCGTAGAGTCGTTCGATGGTGAGGGTTTCGGCGCTGTGGCTGGTCATGGCGCAAAGCGTAAGCAGGACGCCCACGGCACTCAAGCAAAGCGAAGACATTTTCATCAGTTGAGATTCCAGTTGTTGCGGCGGTGGCTTCCGCTGGCCCGGTCTCCGGCGCCCGGGAAATACCTTGGTTAGAACGTTGGGAAAAACAATCAAGCGGGCCGGAAAAGCCCGACGATAACGGAAATGTTGTCGCTGCCGCCGCCGCTGTTGGCCATTTTGATCAGCTCCCGGCAGGCACCCTTGGCCTCCTGCGCAGCGGTGATGGTAGGGCTGATTTCCTGATCGTCCACGTGTTTGGTGAGGCCATCACTGCACAGCATGATGGCGTCACCCTTGGACAGGCGAACCTCCACCCGTTCCGGGCGAATTTCGCGATTGCTCGTGATGACGTTCCAGAGCTGATGTGCCATGGGAGACTTCTCCGCTTCGTCTTCCGACATCACACCTTCGTCGACAAACCGCTGGGCGACGGTATGGTCGACGGTGAGCCGCGTCAGCTCACCGCCGGAAAGGCGGTAGCAGCGGCTGTCCCCCACGTGCACCACGTAGAGCCGGGGCCAGTCGCAGCAGGCCATCGTGAGGGTGGTGCCCATGCTGGAAAGTTTGGGGTCGTTCTGCACCGCTTCCTGCACCGTGGCCTGGGCGGCTTCCACCATGGCATCGAGCTGATCAAAATAATGGCTGGGCTTAAGACCTTCGCCAAGTGCGTCGGCAATGGACTCGACGACGAGTTCCGCCGCCCGGTCACCGGCCGCCTCGCCGCCCATGCCGTCGGCCACCACGAGCAGCGCAGGCCCGTCGCCGGGGCTCTGGCGGACTAATATGCGGTCCTGATTCACCGACCGTTTCTGGCCCTGGTGGGTCGCACCAAAATAGTCGCAGTGGATGGTCATTCAGGTTTGGCGAGGGCCCTAGCTTTCTGCCGTAGCATAACAGTTTGCGCCCCGGTTGACCCCGGTACAGGTAGAATGCGGCGCTTGGCCCGAGTGGGCTCAGGAGTAAAGTTGGTGAGTACAGGTACCGTCCCCAGCCGCGCGCTGGTCACGTCCATGTGTCTGCTGTTCGGCGTGTCTTTTTTTAACTATATGGACCGCTACATGCTGTCGGTGCTGCTGCCGGCGATCAAGACGGATCTGGTGTTAAGCGATTTTCAGCTTGGCATCATTTCCGGCTTTGCGTTCACGCTGTTCTACGCCACCTTGGGGGTACCAATTGCCCGGCTGGCGGACAAACACTCGCGGCGGCGCATCGTGTCCGCGGCGCTCGCGGTGTGGAGCCTCATGACCGCCGCCTGCGGCCTGGCGCAGTCGTTTATCCAGCTGACAATCGCCCGGGTGCTGGTGGGCGTGGGCGAAGCCGGCGCAACGCCGCCATCCCATTCGCTCATCTCCGACTACTACGCTGCGGGCAAACGCACGCTGGGCATGTCGATCTACAGCCTTGGTGCGCCGGTGGGTATCCTGGTGGGATTCATCGTGGGCAGCTGGCTGGCGGAGAACTACAGCTGGCGCCATGCGCTGATCGCGGTCGGTGTGCCCGGCATCCTGCTTTCCGGCCTGGTGCTGACCTTTCTGCACGAGCCGCCCCGGGGCGGCGCGGCCGCCGGCCCGGCCGACGATGATGCGCCATCCCTGCGGCAGGTTGCTGCGCGACTGCTCAAGTCTCGGGCGTTTGTGATGTTTGCGGTCGGCACGGGCCTCTACACGGTGGTTTGGCTTGGCGTAATCGGCTGGCTGCCGTCCTATTTCACCCGGTCTTTTGACATGAGCCTGTCCCAGGCTGGCTTCTGGCTGGCGCTGGTGCTGGGTTTTTCTCAGATTATCGGCATGCTGCTGAGCGGGTTTGTCACGGACTCGCTGGTGGGCCGGGATACGCGGTGGTATGCGCTGGTGCCGACGATCGCCGTCGGTGTGGCCACGCCGCTGTTTCTGCTGGTGTTCTTTACCTCCAGCGCCTGGGTGGGATTTGCGCTGTTGTTTCCTGCCTTTATGATCAGCGTCATGCAGGGCCCTGCTACCTTTTCCGCTATCCAGGGCCTGGTGCCGCCGCGCATGCGCGCGATGGCGTCGGCGGTGCTGCTGCTGGTCACGAATCTGATCGGCGGTGGTCTGGGCACAACGCTCGTGGGGCTGTTTAGCGACCTGCTGACGCCCCGCTTCGGTGATGAAGCGCTGCGCTTTTCGCTGCTCGGCGTGGCGGTGGGTTTCAGCGTGCTGGCCACCTTGAGCTACTTCGTCGCCAGCATGACCATCCGACAGGAGCTGGCAGCGCAGAACGCGACGGCCGCTTCGCCCTGATGAGCACCCCGGCGGATTCGGTAAACCTCGCAGCGCTGGCGCGCACGGCGCGGGATCTGCCGGAGGCGCGGACACCCCCGGGCTGGGTGTATTCGGATCAAGCGCTGTTTGAGCGTGAGCTTAAGGTGCTGTTCAGCGAAGGCTGGCTGGCGCTCGGTCACGCCGGCTGTTACCGGGACACCGATGTATTTCCCATCCTTGTCGGCGCCGAGTCCCTTCTGGTGGTGGCTCAGCAAACCGGGCCTCCGGCGGTGTTTTTTAACGTCTGCCGTCACCGGGGCACGCGCCTCGTGGCAGCGCCTCAGCAGCGCTGCCGGCTGATTGTCTGTCCCTACCACGGCTGGTCCTACACGCCCGCTGGGGAGCTTAAGGCGGCGCCCGGTATGCAGGCGGTGTCCTCCTTTTCCGCCGCCGACTACGGGCTGAAAGCGGTGCCGACGACGCGCTGGAATGGACTGCTGTTCACCAATCCCGGAGCGAATCGGAACGCGGCGCCCGAGTTTCCCGATCTGGCGGCGGATTTGTCCGGGCTGGACGCCGTGGCGCATCACGAATACCTGGTGGCGGCGAACTGGAAGTTGCTGTGCGAAAACTACAACGAGTGCTACCACTGCCCCGGCGCCCATCCGGGGCTGCATGAGCTCACGGCGGTTGATTCCGGCGAAGCCCGCAGCCGGTCGGGCAGCTACACCGGCGGTCCCATGCGGCTGCGCGAGGGTGTGGCCTCCATGAGCGAGCGGCCGGCGGAGCGCGCGAGCCTGCTGCCGGGGGTGGTGGACCCGGAACGGGTGGACTACTACCACCTGTTCCCCAATCTGTTTCTATCGGTGCTGCCGGACTACGCCCTGCTGCACGTACTCTGGCCGCTGTCACCGGACCAGACCCGGGTGGAAACCTGGTGGCTGTTCAATCCCTCCGACGCAGCGCAGCCTGGGTTTTCCGCCGATCCGGCGGTTGAGTTCTGGGATCGCACCAATCAGGAGGACTGGGCACTTTGCGAGAACGCGATGGCGGGCCTGCGCTCCCGGGGTCATGAGCCGGGGCCCTATCACCCGGACGAGGCCTGCGTGCACGACTTCGACCGCTGGTACGTGGAGCAGATGTTCGGCGGGATCTAGCGCGCTGTCCGTTACTTGTGGGACAGCACACTAGTGTCCTGCGCCGCGGCCCACCACAAAGCTGACGGTGGTGGTGGCGCTGCCACCGATGTTGAGGCTCGCCATGGTATGGGCCCCTTCGATCTGGCAGTCGCCGGCGGTGCCGGTGACCTGCCGGGCGCAGTCCAGCAGCATACGGACGCCGGTGGCGCCCACCGGATGTCCAAGACCAATCAAACCGCCGCTTGCGTTGACCGGCAGCTCCCCGTCGAGGGCAATGCGGCCTGTCTCGATGGCCTGCCAGCTCTGGCCCGGCGGCGTGATGCCAAAATGATCAATGGCCATGTACTCGGTGCTGGTGAAACAGTCGTGGGTTTCGATGCCGCTGAGCTGAGCCACGTCGCCGACGCCGGCCCGGCCAAAAGCGTCTTCAATGGCGCCGCGAACGTGCGGAAACACATAGTCAGACTCCGCCCCGAGCGCCAGCTTGGCGCGCCAGCTGATCGGCGCGGTGCGGTGGCCCCAGCCTTTGATGACCGGCAGGTCTGCAAGGCTGACGCCGCGGTCCCGCGCATAGTTCCGGGCCGTTTCCGGGCCGGCAAGAAACACGACGGCAGCGCCGTCGGTGATCTGACCACAATCGTGCTTCCGCGTATGGCCCTCAATGACCGGGTTGTGCTGCGGGTCGTCGCTGAAGTGGGCATCGGTGAGGGTCCAGCGCCGGGTCTGGGCGTTGGGGTTGCGCCGCGCGTTGGCAAAATTGTTGCGCGCGATGGCCCTCAGGTGGGCCACGTCGATACCGTAACGGCGATCGTATTCCTCCACCAGCTCGCTGAATATGTGGGGCCAGGGAAAATCCACATCCTGGCATTCGTGGCCGCTCCACATGGCCGGACCACCGATATAGTTGGCAGCGGTCAGCCCCGGGACGTTGCGCATCTGTTCGATGCCGAGCACGGCGATCAGGTCGTAGCGGCCGGCTTCGATTTCGGCGCCGGCGGCGAGGGCAGCGATGCTGCCGGAGGCGCAGGCGGCCTCGTGGCGGGCGCAGGGCAGGCCGGCAAAAGCCGGATGGGCGGCGGCAAAAAAACCGCCGAGGTGCCCCTGGTTGCAGAACAGCTCCGCGGCAAAGTTACCGACGTGGGCACACTGAATCTGTTCCGGCTCCAGCCGGGTGGCCTCAAGGCCGTGACCGATAGTGCGCTGAAACTCGCTCATAAGGTCCGCATCCCGGCGGGCCCAGTTGTCGGCAAAGTCGCTTTGCCAGCCGCCGAGAATGTAAACCGGGGCTGCCATCAATCGACCGATTTGGGGCCTTTCGGATTGAGGTAGCCGTCCATCGTGTGATGGAAGTGGCGGAGCCGGACCTCGAGGTCCCCAAGCCAGAGCCCCTGGTAGGACGCACTGCGCATGCCGCGCTGCACCTTGGGTAGATTGGATCCATCCTGGTCAATCACCATGCCCAGGGACTTTTCGTTGGGGCCATAGCTGCGGTGCCGCGGCCGCCGCTCCGGTACCTCGTCGTCGGTCCCCAGGTACGACAGGGTCCAGGTGTCGAAGAACATGCGGTTGGGGTCCTCCGGATGAGGACGGTGGCGAAACAGCATCAGATGGTCCGCATGGGTGTTGAACGTGAGATTGGGAAAGACGAGGTAGTTGTAGTCGTCGGTCAGCTGGTCGTCGTTGAGGTCGCTGTAGTCCCGACCCTGGGTGGCGGCGTGCTGCCGCAGATGGCGCTGCACCGTCTCCCGGATGCCGTCCACCGGACCCTCGTAGGAGGCCGGATCCAGGCCCGCCTCGGCGAGCATAAACTTGAGCGGCGGAGGGATTTCCGGGATGCGTTCGATGCGCGGACTGGTCACGCCAAAGGGCACCAGGTAACGGGAGTGGCGCTCATAGCAGTCGATCTGCACGTCCATGTCGTTCAGATACCAGGACAGCTGCGGATGGGTGGCGGACACGTGGTAGGTTTCGTTGAACGCGTCGACCGACGTTTTCCAGTTGCATTCCCATTCCACCGTCACGTCCCGGGTGAGGGTCATGCGTTCGAAGTGGTAGGGCTCGAAGTGACCCTGCAGCGGCGCCATGTACTCTTCGAAGGGCATCACGTCCGGGTCCAGGCTATACCAGACCATGGCGTTCCACTCGGCGCAGGGCAGCTCGGTTAAGCCGGCGCAGGGGGCACCCTGGGGAAACAGTTCCTGGTTCGGGATGTTCACAAAACGCCCGTTACGACCGTACTCCCAGCCGTGGTAGCTGCACCGAAAGGTCTCTACCTCCCCCAGGCCGGGGTCCACCAGCCGATTGCCCCGGTGCGGACAGACGTTGGCAAAAGCGCGCACCCGGCCGTCCGTCTGGCGCACGATGATGACCGACTCAATGCCAATCTCGGTGCACAGGTAGCTGCCCGGTTCCGGCAGGTCCGCCGACAGGCCCCCGAGCAGCCAGACCTTGCGCCACATCGCCTCCCATTCCCGGTCCATGTAGGCGCGGGTGGTGTAGCGCTCCTTGGGGATCAGCTCGTGGCCAAGCTCCGGGATTGGCTCATGTTCCACCGGCGTGCCGCCAACGACGGGTTCGCGGACGCGCAGGACCTGTTTGGCAGGTTTAGCAGCCATCAAATCGTATCTAGAACTGCACCCGTTTGGTGAAGCCGCCATCCACTACCAGGTTGGCGCCGCTCACCCAGCTGGCTGCGGCGCTCGATAGGAACACCACGCAGCGGGCCACCTCCTGGGGTTTGCCCAGGCGGCGGGTCGGATGATCGCGGATGGTTTTGTCGTAGAACTTGGGGATCGTGTCTTTGATCATGTCCCAGCTTCCACCGGGAAACTCAATCGGACCGGGAGAAACGGAATTGACCCGGATCTTCTCGTGACCGTGAAACTGGGACAGCTGTTTGGCGTAGGTGAGCAGCGAGGCTTTCATCGCGTTGTAAGCCTGCGGCCCGGCGAAGGTCTCCAGCGCTGCGGTGGTGCTGATCATGGTGATGGCGCCGCCGCCGCCCTCGATCATGTGGGGGATTACCGCTTCGCAGCCGCGCACGGTGCCCAGCACGTCCACCTCGAAGTTTTTCCACCAGTTTTTCTCACTGTCCATGCCGCCGCCGGCGCTGACGTTGGGAATGAAAATGTCCACCCCGTCCAGCTCCGCCACCATGTCGTCGATAAACGCCGAGTACTCCTCGGGGATGCCGATATCGCACGCTTTGCCGTGCACCTTCGCTTTTCGCGTCGTACATTTTTCGATGGTCTGCTCCACGTCCTCGGGGGAACGGGAGCAGGTGGCCACGTGGCAGCCTTCCGCCACCAGCAGCTCCAGAATCTGGCGTCCGATGCCTTTGGTGGCGCCGGTGATGATGGCGCGTTTGTCGCGCAGGCCAAGGTCCATAGGATCTCCCGTGGGCAGGGTGTTTTGCGGCGTGAAATCGAGGGTGGATGTTAGCACGGGGGAAGAAAAAAAGCAGGCGTGACTGTTTTCTGTTTTAGCGTCTCGCTCAAGCCACTGATCGTCGTGACCGATAACCCGCTCAACGCTCTGCAAGGCCTGACGACCGACAAATGACGCTGCGGCTCAAATTGACCCTCGCCATGGTCGGTATCGCCGTGCTCAGCGTGCTGATCTATGGCCTGCTGGTGTCCAAGAATGTGTCCCAGGCGCTGCTCGGTCAGAAGCTTCTGGAAATGCAGTCAGCCACCATGTCCCGGGCCGCCAGCATTTCCCTGCTGGCCCGGGACCGGGAAGAGGCGATCCACCGGCTAGGCGCGGACGTGCTGCTGATCGAGACGCTCGATCGTTTCCTTGAGACGGGCTACAGCCGCTATGCCAAACGCATGGCGCGAGTGCTCGACAATTCGCTTGAGGCATTTGACGCGCGCTGGCTGCGGGTCAGCCGGCAGGACGGCCAGACCATCGCCCAGGCCGGCGTATTCCCGGCGGGGCTGACCACACCTTTTTCGCCCGGTCAGCTGCGGCTGGTGGCGGGGCAATCGTCGGTCCTCGGACTGGTTAACATCGAGTTGCACCGGGATCGGATGCTCGTGGGGTCGCTGCAGGCCATCGTCAGCATGGATTCCCTGTGGGACCTGCTGAAGGCGCCGCGAGACACGATCGCCGGTGAGCTGTTCGTGGTTGCTTCCCCGGGGGCTGATGGCAGCTGGCATGTGCTGAGCAGTGATTCTCTTGGGGACAGTTTGCGCCAGCAGGCACTTTTCGCTGCCGTAGCCGAGGCCCTGAACCGTGAGCCCCCCAATGGCGCGTTGGAAATTGACCTGGCCGAAGGACAGATATCAGCGTTCGCCCAGCGGGTGCCCGAGACCGGGTCCCTGCTGCTGGGACTGCAGTCTACGCAGGCGCTCCGGGCGCCGGCCCGAGAGCTTCAGCTGGTGGTGCTGGCGCTCGGCATCGGCGTGGCGCTGCTTGCCATTGCCGTAGGACTGGGGGTAGCCAGCTCAATCGCTGCACCGGTGAATGAACTGACCCGGGTGGCGATCAAGATCAGCGAGGGAGATCTGGAGCAGCGCGCCAGGACCGACGTGCCGGGGGAGCTGGGGACGCTCGGCCAGTCCTTTAACCGCATGACCCACGCGCTGGTGACGGCCAACGCGTCGCTGGAAAGCCGGGTTGCGCTGCGCACCCGGCAGCTGGATGAAAGCAATCAGGAACTGCGCCAGCGCAGTGCCGAGCTGGAACGATCCAACGAAGAGCTGGAGCGCTTTGCTTCCATCGCCTCCCACGATCTGCAGGAGCCGCTGCGAAAGCTGCAGGCTTTTTGTGGCCTGCTCTCGAGCAGTGGCGCAGCGCTTGATGAAGACGACCGGGACGTGATCGAGCGGATTCAGGCATCTGCCGAGCGGATGCGGGTGCTGGTCAATGACCTGCTCGCTCTGTCCCGCGTCAGCTCTGATCGCCAGCACCACCAGGGCGTCGACCTTGAGCAGATTGTTGCCGAGGTGTGCCAGGACCTGGATCTGCAGATCCGCACGACCCAGGCCCGCGTAATCGTCAGCTCGCTGCCCACGATTCGGGCCAATCCGCTCCAGATGCGCCAGCTGTTTCAAAACCTGCTGGGGAACGCCTTGAAGTATGTCCGAAGCGATGTGGCGCCGGAGGTGCGGATCGAACGCCTGCCTGCGGCGAAAGGGTTGGTCATCCGCATGGACGACAACGGGATCGGCATCGAGCCGCAGTACCACGAACGGGTGTTTGGTGTGTTTCAGCGGCTGCACGGGCGCGATGAATACCCCGGCACCGGCATTGGTCTGGCCCTTTGCCGGCGAATTATTGAATCCCATGGGGGCAACATCGTGGCCTGCGTTAAGCCGGCCGGGGAGGGTGCCCGCTTTGAATTGACGCTGCCGCAGGAGCGACTGGTCGCGGCTGCAGGAGGAACACAGGATGCTTACGCGCAGACGCTGGCTTGAGGGTGCCGCCGCAGGCGCGCTGCTCAGCCGCAGCAGTCGGCCCCGGGCCACCGGGACTCTGCCGGTGCACGAGTATGCGCTGGCCGAGGCCCGGCGCCTCGCCGCTGACCGGACGCTGGCCCTCAAGCTCATGTATCCCGAGGGGAGCCTGGCTAATCTCCGACCGATTGTCGACACCTTCGCGCAGGAAACCTCCGTGCGTATCCAGCTCGAGGAGGTACCCCTGGACGGTATCACCGAAGAGCTGCTGCTGGAGGCTGATCGTCGGGAGGGGCGTTTTGACGTTGCCGTGCCAGCGTCTTTTGGCATACCGGATCTTGTTGAGGCGGGGGTGCTGCTGAACCTGGACCGATTCGCCCAGCGGCATGAACCGGCGGAGCTGAAAGACGATGCGCTATTCAGCCTCGGCGACCACTACAAGGGATCCCTCTACGGCTATCAGACGGACGGGGATGCCTACCTGATGTTCTACCGTAGTGAACTGCTGAACGATGTGCAGGAGCAGGCGCGTTTTGCCGACGAGTACGGGTATGAGCTGAAGGTCCCTAGGACCTGGGACCAGCTCGACGCGCAGATGGCTTTTTTTCATCGTCCGGGAGACGGGCTCTACGGCGGAGCGCTCTACCGCAACCGCTACGTGGCCTGGGAATGGTGGCTGCGCTTTCATGCGAAAGGTTGCTATCCCTTTGCTGACGACCTAACGCCGCAGATCGACAGCGACGCGGGTGTGGCCGCGCTGGAGGCGCTTACGGCCGCGTCCCGACACCTGTATCCGCGGGCGCGGCAGAACGGCCTGTTTGAAAACTTCATCGCCTTTGGCGCGGGCGACATCTACTGCAACATCGGTTGGGGGGGCACCCAGAAACACCTGAACTCAGATGCCTCGCGAGTTCGCGGCAAGGTGGTGCATGGCACCACGCCGGGGGCGGTGCTCGGCGGCAGCCACGTGCCCGTCAGCTATTTCAACTGGGGCTGGAACTATGTGGTCTCCAGCCTGACCTCGCAGCCGGAGCTGTCGTATCTGTTTGCGCTGTTCGCCGCCAGTCCGACCATGTCGACCCGGGCGGTGCGGCAGGCGGATGGGTTTTTTGACCCTTTTCGCCGCTCCCACTATGCCGATCCTACGGTGGTTGAGATTTACTCCAGGTCCTTTCTCGACGCCCATCAACAAGGCATGTCAGACGCGATGCCCGATCTCTATCTGAAGGGGCAGGTGGAGTACTTCGATGAACTTACGCTGGCTATCCAGGCTGCAGACCGGGGGGAAAAAACACCGCGCCAGGCCCTGGCCGACGCTGCCGGCAACTGGAACCGGATCACCGAACGCATGGGTTCGCGCAGCCAGCAGGTGCAGTGGCAATACCTCAAGTCCACCTATCCTGAGCATCTGCGCCGGGTTTTGAAGTGACCGCGCGTCGGCGATGCCTAAACTTCTGCCCGGATGCCGCCGATAAGGATGGCAGGATGATATGTGGAAGGAATCCTTGAAGCGGGATCTCACACTCTTTCCCGGCGATAAGTCAGCTCCCAAGGTGCTCCTGGTTGACGACAGTGAGGACGACTACGTCATCACCCGGTCGTGGCTTAAGGAGAGCAACAGCCAGTACCAGATCGAGTGGGCAAAAAGCTACGATGAGGGGCTTGAGAAAATTGCCGGCGGCGATTTTGACATCTGCCTGATTGATTACAGCCTCGGCGCGCGCAGCGGCCTGGATTGGCTGAATGAGTCGCGGGTGCAGGAGGCGGCAATCCCGGTGATTATGCTCACGGGCATCGGCAGCCTGCACACGGATCTGGAAGCTATGGCCTCCGGGGTGGCAGATTATCTGGAAAAATCGCGTATCGACGGGCCGACGCTGGACCGGGCCATCCGCTACGCGATTGAAAACCGACGGCTCGTGGAGGCGCTCAATCGTCAGTCGCGCACCGACTCCCTCACCAACACTGCTAACCGGCTGGGTTTCCAACAGGTGCTCGCTGCCAGCGTGGCGGCCGCTCGCCGGCACCGTCGACTGATGGGCCTTTTGTGTATCGATCTCGACAAATTTAAGGAGATCAACGACACGCTGGGGCACAGCGTCGGCGACCAGGTGCTGTGTGAGGTGGCCTCCCGGCTGCAGCACGCAGTGCGCGCTGATGACATGGTGGCGCGACTCGGGGGGGATGAGTTTGCCGTGCTCCTGAATGAAATCTCAGCGCCCATGGACGCGGCCCGGGTGGCCCACAAGGTGCTGGAAACGCTGCGGGTTCCGATTCGTCATGAGGGGCATGAGCTGCATGTCTCCGCTTCGGTAGGTATTGCCGTCAGCCATGGCGATGAGGAAGCGAGTCAGGTCTTTGACGCCGCCGACATGGCTATGTACGAATCCAAGCGCGGCGGCCGCAACCAGTTCTGCTTTTTTGACAGCCGCATGCAGGAAGCGGTTGCCCGTCGCGCCGGCATCGAGTCGGATCTCAAGTCCGCTATCGCCCGGGACCAGCTCAGCCTGGCGTTCCAGCCGCAGGTGGACGCGGAGACCGGCCGGGTGGTGGCCGTGGAGGCGCTGATTCGCTGGCGCCATCCCCACCTGGGCCACCTGTCGCCCGGCGAATTTATTCCCGTGGCGGAAAACAGCCAGGTCATTTGTGATCTGGGGCAGTGGGTGCTGGCGAAGGCCTGTGAAAGTCTGAAGCTCTGGCACGAGGTGGCGCCGCGGCTGCGCATGTCGGTGAACATCTCGCCGCGGCATCTGGAAGACCAGTGGTTTCTTGAGGGTATCCGTTCGGTGATTGACGAAAGAGGCGTCGCTGCTGATGCGCTGGAGCTTGAGATTACCGAGACGGCGGTGATGCAGAATCCCGACGAAGCGGTAACCCGCCTGCTGGAGCTCAACCGCTACGGGGTTCGTTTCGCCATCGACGATTTTGGCACCGGCTATTCATCCCTTGCCAACCTGAAAAAGCTGCCGGTACGGGTGCTGAAAATTGACCGCACCTTTGTGTCCGGCATCGGTATCGACAAGGACGACGAGACCATTATTCGCGCCACCTTAAGCATGGCTCGCAGCATGGGCCTGGAGGTGGTGGCGGAAGGTGTGGAAACGAAAGAGCAGGCGGCGTTCCTGACCGAGCATGGCTGCACCGTACACCAGGGTTTCTACTACAGCCGACCGGTCTCAGACATGGCGCTGCGCCAGCAGCTGCTGGAGTCGGCGGAAGCAGCCAACTGCGCCGACGCCGCCGTGCTGGACCACCCAGCGGCGTGGCAGGACGCCAGCGGGTAGGCCACAGCCGGCTATTCGCTGAGGCCGATGATCGAAATGGCCGCCACGTTGCGGTTTGGAATACCCCCCAGATTTTGCGTCAATCCCAGCTGCGGCTGTTTCAGCTGCCGATCGCCGGCGCGCTGCTTAAGCTGCGTATAGATCTCAAACACCATGCGCAGCCCGGACGCGCCAATCGGGTGACCGAAACACTTAAGCCCTCCGTCCACCTGGCAGGGAATCTCCCCGTCCGCGTCAAAGCGACCGTCCAGAATCTGCTTCCAGGCCTGCCCTTCCGGGGCCAGGCCCAGGTCTTCCATCAGCACCAGCTCGGTGACAGAAAAACAGTCGTGCACCTCGATCAGGTCCAGCTCCGTCGCCGGATCTTTGAGCCCCGCTTCCTGATAGGCCCGGCCGGCGGCTACCGGCGTGGTCAGCGTATGGGCGCCGTTCCAGCTGGCGTGGCTCATCTCGGTGCCGTCGCTGGCCGCCAGCTGCAGCGATTTGACCGTGACCAGCGGATCGGCAGCGTTGAGTTCCCGGGCGATCTCCGGCCGCGTGACAATGGCGCAGGCAGCGCCGTCGCTGACCCCGCAGCAGTCGTAGAGGCCCAGCGGGTGGGCCACGGTCGGGGCGTTGAGAATCTGTTCCATGGACGGGGTGTTGCGCAGGTGTGCCCGGGGGTTGGCGGCGGCATTCTGATGGCTCTTCCAGGATACGTGGGCCATGGCCCGCTTGAGGTCCTCAAGGCTTACCCCGTGGGTGTTGCAGTAGGCCAGCGCAAGCTGAGCAAAGGCGCCGGGGGCGGTGAAGTTTGGCAGCCACAGGTCGTCGAAGGAGCCGTAGGTGCGCTCCGGCAGGCCGGCATAGCCCGTGTCTTTCAGCTTCTCCACGCCCAGCGCCAGCGCGATGTCGGCAGCCCCGGAGGCCACCGCGTAAACCGCGCCGCGCAGCGACTCGGTGCCGGTGGCGCACAGGTTTTCCACCCGCGATACGGGGATGTTGGGAAGCCGTAGAGTCATGGACATAGGCAGAGCAGACTTACCCTGGCTCTGCTCGTCAAAAAACACGCCGATCCAGGCGGCATCCACGTCGCTCAGCTCAAGGCCGGCGTCGGTAAGCGCCTCCCGGGTGGCATCGATCAGCAGGTCGTCAAAACTCAGGTCCCAGCGTTCGCCGAAGCGGGTGCAGCCCATGCCGGCGATGGCCACCTTGTCGCAGATGCCCTCAGCCATGGTCAGCTCCCGCCGCGATGACCGGCTGCGGTTTCCAGAAATAGCGCCGAAAGCCCCGGGCGTCGTCAAAGTCCTTAATCCGGAACTGCATCGTCAGTTCAAGCCCGACCGCGAGCTGCGCCGGCGCCACGTCGGTAAGCTCCAGCAGCGCGTTGCCCCCGCCATCGAAGGCCACATTGCCGTAGCACAGGGGCGGGGCCGGTGTGGCCGCCAGCCAGTCTTCGGTAAAGGACTTAAGCCGGGCACCGCGGCGGGAAAAATCCATCGTTTCCATCTGATCGACGGCGCCGCAGGAAACGCAGATGCGCGCCGGCGGAAAGTGGGGCGTCTGGCAAGCGGTGCAGCGGCTGCCCTGCATGGCATTGACGGCGCCGCGGCGCCGGTAATAGGCACTCTGGGCGGTGCGTTTGTCAGCTTCTCCCCGATTACCCAGGGGCGGCGCAAGCTGCCGCGTGTAGACCGGGAGGCGCAGGTAATCGTCCAGGGTTACGCTCGCTGGGTTAGGCCCGCCCCGACCTGCGGCGGCCGCGCCGGTGACCCGCAGCAGCAGCACGTCGCCGCCCTGGCCAAACCCACACAGCGCAATGAGATCGCCCGCGTCAGCGGTGTCCAGTACCTTCGCCAGCATCAGCAGCGGATGCCCGGCTCCGGTCTCCCCAATCTCCTCATGCAGCGGATCGGTCAGCGTTGCCGGGTCGAGGTCCAGCGCCCGGGCGACGGCCCGGGCGTGGGGCACGGCCAGCGGCAGCACCAGGTGGTCGATGTCGGTGAGCGCAAGCTGCGCCTGGTCCATGATCTGGCGCAGCAGGTCCGGCAGGACCTCGAGCACGCCGGAATCCCGCACCCAGCGATCTTCCAGTTCGTAGTCCCGCCCGAGTTCCCGGGTGCGATAGTGATCGACAAAATCCCGCTGCACCGACGCCCCGGCCACAAATTCCGCGGCGCCGGCGTCGGGAGTGGTGACCAGCGCCGCCGCCGCATCCCCGTAGCGCCACTCGGCGCTGCTCCCGGGGGGCGCGGTGCGTCGGTCGGCGGCGGTGATCAGCGACGAGTCTGCGCTGTGCAGGGCGGCCAGCAGGGCGCTGGTGGCGGCCCGCTGGCTGCCGCCGACGTCGTGGGTGCGGATCGCCGGCGGCAGGCCGCAGGCCTCCGCCACGAGGCCGGCGTTGCTGCGATCTTCAAACGGTGCGGTGGTGCTGGCAAAAGTGAGAGAAGCGACGTCGTCGGAACCCAATTGTCGCGCTGCCGCCACCGCCATGGTGAGGGCGTCCTCATCCCAGTTCGCGAGCGTGCGGGTGCCCCGGGCTGCCCGGCCACCGCCAGACCCGAACCAGCCCCACTGCTGCGCGATGACGCTGCGCGGCAGGCGGTAGCGGGGCAGGTAGCTGGACCAGTCGGCGATGCCCGGCATAAGTTTACCCGCGGCGCGTCGGCGCTACTGGGCGTAGCCCGCCAGCAGGGGCTGCACGCGCAGCTCCTCGGGCACCCGCTCCGGGCCGATGCGCCGATCCACCTCCTCATGCCAGAAGTAAATGCGCCGCTCCTGGTAGGACAGGGCCAGCCCCTGGAAGCCGCCACTTTCCACGGACTTCTGGATGGCGCCGGCAAACTGCAGATCTTCTTCCAGAATGTTCTCCCAGTTTTCGATGCGCATAGGCCAGCGTTCGTGATCGACGGCGCCACTCGGTGCAAACCAGTGACTGTCGATGCGCATCCGGTCGTGGGCCAGCGGCCAGAACGTCAAAAACGGCATGCCCGTGGAAGAAATCGGCGACACCAGATTGGGGAAAAAGTGATAGGACGGATTCTGCTCCCGCTGCACGCTGGTGGCGGTGGATATTTCCGGCATGCCTCGAGCGCCCGGGTCTTTCCACTCCGGATCGCGCTGGGGCGTCACCATCAGCATGTTGCCCCCGCGGAACAGCTGGATATGGGTGCCGAGATGATCCAGGAATCGGCTGACGGTTTTCTGGTGGATGGACTTGACGTGGTACGACTCCATAAACGCGTCGAGCAGAATCTTGACGTTGCACGGCACCTCAAAGCTGGAGCTATGGATATGCCGAATATCCTCGACATCCAGGGTTGACCAATGATCCGGGAACGGCGCCAGGGCCTCACCCAACGGCGGTGCGGCAGGGTCCAGATTGACAAAAATCCAGGGTCCGAAGGTGTCGCAGGACACTTCCCGCAGGCGGTAGCAGCCCAGGTCGAGGTTGGGGAAATCGCGGGGATCGCGCACCGCCTTGAGGTTGCCGGCGAGGTCGTAGCTCCAGCCGTGGTAGGGGCACACCAGCAGCTTGCGCCGGCCCTCTGTGTCCTGCACCAGCGGCGCGCCGCGGTGGGCGCAGGTGTTGTAGAAGGC
This sequence comes from Pseudomonadota bacterium, assembly GCA_039195135.1. GTDB lineage: Bacteria > Pseudomonadota > Gammaproteobacteria > Xanthomonadales > SZUA-38 > JANQOZ01. The sequence continues at coordinate 22,694 of JBCCVP010000031.1, forward strand.
GCGAAACCTATCCGCTTCGGCGCGCACGATAACAATCGGCGACCCGGCGCGGTCCCAGAGGCGGTAGCTGCCTACGTCCGGCAGCTCGTCCCGGTGCAGCGCGTAGAGCCAGCTGCGATCCCACATGTATGCTTTTTCAAGCGCCAGGAAGTTCCGGTCCAGGTAGCGGCCGGCGGGAATGCGGGGGAGCTGCGGAAATCCCTCCGGCGGCGCCTCCCGGGCCCGCTCCCACGCAATGCCGTCGAGAATAGCCTGGTTGGTTGCCGGGTCCACGTCAGGCCACGTGATCGTAAAAGGTCAGCTCCATCTCGCTGGACAGCGCTTCCAGGATCGGCGGCACCAGGCGGTCATGGAATTCGGTTTGCATGTGGTGATCGAACGCCGCCTGATCGGTAAAGCGGGCGTAGCAGATATAGGTCAGGGGTTCGTCTTTGGAGCGCAGCAGGTCGTACACGATGGTGTCCGGCTCCTGGGCGTGGGTTAGCTCCGAGAGCTCCGTCTGCGCCTGTTCGAATTGCTCAACTTTATCCGGCGCAACTTTCAGTACGGCGACAAATGCCAGCATATTGGTTTACTCCAGTCCCAGTTCGGATTTGAGGTCGTCGGCGAGGCGATATTTCTGAATCTTGGTGGACGACATGGGCCAGCTCTCGACAAAACGGACGTAGCGGGGCACTTTGAAACCCGCCATGCGCTCCCGACAGAAGGCCACCAGCGTGTCCTCATCCACTTCCGCCGCCCCGCTTTTTTCGACAAACGCTGCTGCCACCTCCTGATAGCGGGGGTCCGGAACACCCACCACCTGGGCCATGCGCACGCCGTCATGCTGCTGCAGGCAGGCCTCGATTTCCGCCGCCGCCACGTTTTCGCCGCCCACCTTGAGCATGTCCTTCAGGCGGCCGTGAAACATAATCTGGCCGTCGTCGTCGAGCGAGCAGATATCGCCGGAGTGAAACCAGCCGTCTTCGTCCAGCGCCTCGGCAGTTTTTTCCGGATCTTTGAAGTACTCGGTGAACGTCGCGTAGCCGCGAATCAGGCACTCGCCGCGCTCGCCGATGGCGGCCGGCTTCCCGGTTTCGGGATTGATGATGCGCACCTCCATGCCCGGCATCGGTTCCCCAAGCCGCGTGAAGCGCTGCTCCCGGCTGTCGCTGATGCGGCCGGTGCAGACGGTGCCGGCGGTTTCTGTCATGCCGAACGTGCCGACGTAGCAGGTGTCGGCCATCGCCTTTTCCATCGTCTGCCCCACCACCTCCGGCTGGACAGCAAAGTTGGCATTCATCAGGCGCACGGCGCTCAGGTCCGTATCAGCAAAATCCGGGTGCTGCACCAGGTCGCCCATGATGGTCCAGAAGCAGGGGTAGGTGGTGGTAACGCGTTCCGCCGCCAGCTGCTTCAGGGCGGCGCCGGCGTCGAAGTGCTCCGCCGTCAGGTAGACGCCGCCCACGTCGAATATGGCCACCAGAGGCAGAATCGCAGCGATGTGAAACATGGGCAGCGGCGACCAGAATTTATCCTCCGGCCCAAGCTGGTAGCGCCGACCAAGAGCAATGGAAGACCGCACCATCGACTCGTGGCTGATCATGCAGCCTTTTGGATTGGCGGTGGTGCCCGAGGTGTAGAGAATCAGCGCGGTGCTGCCGAGGCGCGTCTGCAGGCGTCTGAGATGCACCTCGTCTTCCTCGACCCGGTCTGCCAGGTCATCAAAATCGGACCGGGACAGGAGCCCCGCTACCGTTTCGCCGGACAGGCATACCACCTGCTCAAGCAGCGGCGCCTCGGGCGTTTGCAAACGGCCTGCGGTGTGGCTGGCAAGACCGCTGAATGCTTCCCGGCAGCGGCCGACAAAGTCGACGTGGTTGGCAAATTTGTTCGATGTGAGAATCAGCTTGAGATCGGCGTTTTCGGCCACGTAGGCAATTTCCGGCGGCTGAAACCGGGCATTGATGGGCACCACCACCGCCCCCAGCAGCGTGGCGCCAAACATGGCGTCAAGAAATTCAGAACAGGTGGGCAGCAGAATCCCTACGTGGTCACCACCGGTCACCCCGAGTGCGCGCAGGGAGCGCGCCATCGTGAGGCCGCGCTCGGCAAGCTCGCCGAAGCTGATGCGCTCGTCCGGCAGCACAATAGCTTCCCGGTCGGCGCCCTGGTCCGCGGCGGTGAGCAGCAGGTCGCCAAGCGTTGTCGCGCGGATACGGCTCGTTTGCAGGGTATCCAAAGGCCTAGTCCGAACGCACCGGGTCTAGGTATTCGCGGACGTACTCGCCGTCCAGGCATTCCACCATGGGCGGGCCGAGTTCAGCAAAATGGGGGGTATTCAGGTGAGCCTGCTCCGCCGCCTCGCTGGTAAAAGACTCGAATACGGCGTAACCGCGCTCGGGCTCCCGCAGCTTGAAAAACTGATAGTGGGTACACTCCGGCTCATCGGCGTGCACCGCGGCGGTGAGCTTGTCCACCAGGGCGAGGAATTCGTCTTCCCGGCCGGCTTTTACCTGAAACCGAGACAGAAAAGTGAGTGCTGCCACAGAGCCTCCAACGCTGGCCAAACGGGAGCCAGATGGTAACATCGCCCTCCAGAAGAAAACAGTCATGACTGTTTTTTTTCTACAGTCCAGGACCGGACCGGCCCGCTGACCAGCCCAGCAGAAGGAAAACTGAATGTTCGTTGACGCTTGCGCCTTTGATGACCTCCCAGGCAAGGGCCTGAAGTGCCTGGTGGTCAACGACGTGCCGCTGGTGCTGGTGCGCAAAGGTGATGAGGTGCACGTGGTAGCCAATCGGTGTTCCCACGCCCGGGCCACCTTCGAAGGCGGGCGGGTGCGCGGCAATAACCTGATGTGTCCGCTGCATGGCGCAACGTTTGATATCCGAAGCGGGGAACCCACCGGTCTGCCGGCGCGTCGCCCGATCCGGGTTTATACGGCCCGCATCGAAGACGGGCGGGTGCAGGTGGATCTCAGCGAGCCGTAACCCGGTAACCGGAGCGGGGGAAGTGCACGTTCACCTCGCCCACCCGGGGATCAGAGCGCCGCACCGTCACCCGGTTTCGCGTCAGCCCCAGCAGATCGCCGTGCACCGGAATCCGTCCGTAATCCTGCGGCGTTACCGTCACGGGCTGGCCGGCGGCGAGTGCCTCCGGGTTACGCTCCACGGCGAGGTCCTCTGCTGGAGAACCCTCGCGGGCCAGGTCCAGCGCGGCCTCCGCCCCGAGCGGTTGGGAGTTGCCGTGGCCAAACGCTGCCATGCGCTGTTCCCACGCCGCCAGCGCAGCCTCGTGGTCCAGCCACTCATCCACCGCGGGGAAGTTGCCCCGGGCCATCCACAGGGGAAAGTAAGCCAGGATATCGGCAACGCTCGGCAGGTCTCCGGCGAGGAAATGCCGTCCGTCCGCCAGCTGCGTCGTTACAAGATCTACCTGGGCTAGAAACTGCGCGTACAGGTGAGGGATCTCGTCCTTCAGCTGATCAAAATCCATAAAGTTGAAAAACGCCTTGCGGTCGTCGAGCAGCGGCCGGGGGATCTGATCGTTCAGTCCCATGGACAGCCCCGCGCCGGGTTGGAAAAACGTCTGATCGCTCCAGCTTCCGAGCGCGCTACCGAGGCCCCCCAGCTCGCCGGCGAACAGGTCCGGGCCGGGCAGGCGAGCGTCCAGCTCGCGCAGGATCAGCGCCGTGTCGCAGTACACCTCAGCGCCTGCCTGGAGCACCGGCGTCTTGCGATAGCCTCCGGTCAAGGCCGTCAGGTCCGGCTTCGGCATGATCATTGGAATCTCCACCGCGTACCAGCTGGCCTGCTTCAGCCCCAGGGCGAGGCGGGCCTTTTCCGCGAATGGCGATGCGTCGAAGTGGTGGAGAATGATCTCAGGTGTTGGATTCACGCCGGCCTCTTGAGTATCAAGAACACAATCCTCCGGAGACGGAGGGCTTATCGCTTAAGGTTGCGCTCAAGCAAGAAAAAAAACAATCGCGATTGTTTATTTTTACGGGGGCCGTGTCTATACTCCGAGCTACACCACTACCTCCCGCCAACCGGCGGCAACGTCATGAGCGACACCATCCGACGAGCTTTTCACCGATCTGCCGGCAGTCCGGGCGCAACGCCTGCGCCGAGGCAGCCGGTGGGGATTAGCGGAGGGATGGGGTGAGCAAACGAGCCGCGGACCTGGGGGTTGAGGAACAGCAGCCGCGCTGGGGCCTGACCGACGAGGAACTGGCCAGCTATCCGCTGATCTTTCGTGACGACCTGTTTGCCGGCAAGCGCGTTTTGATTTCCGGCGGCGGCTCGGGCATGGGCCGCGGCATGGCCTTCCTGTTTGCGCGCCTCGGTGCCCGCGTGGCCATCTGTTCCCGGGACGCGACCAAACTGGATGACGCGCAGGCGGCGGCCCGGCGGCTGCTGGACGCGGAGCTGCTCGGCTTTCCCATGACTATCCGCGATCCCGAGCAGGTGAACAGTCTCATGGATTCCATCTGGGATACCTGGGGCGGGCTCGATGTACTGGTCAACAACGCCGGCGGCCAGTTTCCTCAGCCGGCGCTGGACTTCAGCGTAAAGGGCTGGAACGCGGTTATCGATACCAACCTGAACGGCACCTGGTACATGATGCAGGCAGCCGCCCGGCGCTGGCGCGAACACGACGAGCCCGGCAGCGTGGTCAACATCGTGGCCAACGTGACCCGCGGCATGCCGCAGGTGGCGCACACCTGCGCCGCCCGCGCCGCGGTGATCTATCTCACCAAAACCGTGTCCACCGAGTGGGCGCCGCTGAACATCCGCGTCAACTGCGTATCCCCCGGGGCGATCGCCACCGAGGGGTTCAACGTCTATCCACGCCACGCCGCCGAGCGGTTTAAAGATTCAAACCCCATGCGCACCTTCGGCGACGTGTTTGATATCGCCCAGGCGGTTGCCTGGATCAGCGCGCCCAGTGGTAAATTTGTCACCGGTGAAGTGGTCACCGTGGATGGCGGCAACAACCAGTGGGGCGACACCTGGCCCGGCGGCGTGCCCGACGAATTTAAGGTAGATTTTGGCTGATTGACCGGGAGTAGCTGAGCTCCCGCGTAGGGGAAACTTTATGAGCTACGACTACGAGCAGGGACAGATCATCAACCCGGAAGCGGCGGATGATTCGCTGGAGGCCAAGGTTCCGTACGTGGACAACGGCACGGAACGCCCGGACCCCACGCGCTATTTCAGTCCCACCTTCATGGAAACCGAATGGGACATGCTGTGGACGCGCGCTTGGCAGATTGCCGGCGTGGAATCGGATATCCCGGAAGAGGGGGACTATCTGGTCTACAAGCTGCGCCATGAGCAGTTTCTCGTGGTGCGCCAGGACGATGGCTCGGTCAAGGCGTTTTACAACGTCTGCCCACACCGGGGTAACCGGCTGGTGCACAACGATCGGGGCTGGATGCCTTCCTTTACCTGCTCCTTCCACTCCTGGCGCTTCGGACTGTGCGGCAAGCTTCAGCACATCACCGACGAGGAGACCTTTCGCCCGGAGGTGGTCTGCCACCGGCCCGGGCTCAAGGAAGTGCGCTGCGAAACGCTGGCGGGGATCATCTTCATCAACCTGGATGACGAGGCGCCGCCGCTGGCGGAGCGCATCGGCCTGCCCCCGGGGTATCTCGAGGCGTACCGGATTGACGAGATGAACGTGGTGCGCCACGTGGTGAGCGAGTGGGGCGCCAACTGGAAAACCGGCGTCGACGCCTTCTACGAAAGCTATCACCTGCACGCGGTCCATCCGGAAACCCAGGGCGTGATGGGGGACCTGAACGTCCAGTACGACCTGTATCCCTTTGGGGCCAGCCGGATGATTGTGCCGCTGGCACAGAAAAGCCCGCGGGTGGACGACCAGGACTCGGTGGACGAGGGACTTCAGTACATGATGACGGACGCTGGCATGGACCCGGCGGACTACCAGGGAGACGCACACGGCGTGCGGCCGGCCATTCAGCAGGCCAAGCGGGAGCGTGCCGAGCGCATTGGCCTGGACTACAGCGCCCTGGAGGACGGCCAGCTGACCGACAGCTGGGCGACTGGCGTTTTCCCCAACGTGCAGATTGGCCTGCATCCGGAAGGGGCGTTTCTGATGCGCTTTATGCCGCATCCCACGGACCCGAACCGGTTTTTCTACGACACCATGACCCTGTTTCGGCCGGCCGACGACCCGAACTACAAAGCGCCGGCCTGGATGGGCATCCCTGAGGGTACCGACCTGACCGGCGAGGACCGCCCCCCGATCGAATACGTGCCGCTGGGGGAGCCGCCGAACCTGGGGCTTGTGCTGGATCAGGATTCGGAGCTGTTGCCGGTGCTGCAGGAGGGGATTCGATCCCGGGCGTTTGAGGGACCGCTCTGGAGTGAGCAGGAGCAGCGGCTGCGGCATTTTCACACCGAGCTGGATCGTTACCTCAACGGTGAACGCTAGATCGGAAAGACTCTGCTTCGTTGCCTTCGGTGCGGCCTGACCGGAGCCGGGGAGCCCCTTAAAGGAATGGCTCCCTTCGGTCCGCTTTATTTCCTTTAAGGGGCTCCCCGGCTCCGGCCAGGCCTCGGGCGGGGGCGCCCCCCGACCGGGCGTTCCGTTTAGAAGTTGACGATGGCGCCGCCGTCGACGTTGAGGCCGACGCCGGAGACGAAGCGGGCTTCTTCGGAGGCCAGAAAGAGGGCGGCGCTGGCAACTTCCGCGGCTTCGCCCAGGCGGCCAACCGGGGCTTTGTTTTCCCAGTAGGCTTTGAATTCCGGGTCGTCCATGAAGGGTTCGGACATGCGGGTGATGATGGAGCCGGGCTGCAGATAGTTCACCGTGATGCCGTATCCGCCCAGGTCTACCGCCATGCCTTTGGTGAGGCCCGCCACGGCGTGTTTGCTTGCGCCGTAGATCGACAGGGCAGGGCCCGCCAGATCCGACATGATGGAGCCCAGGTTGATGATACGGCCCGCGCTGCTTTGCTTCAGCAGCGGCAGCACGGCCCGGGAGATGCGGAAGATGGCGCTGACGTTGACCGCCAGGATCTGTTCCCACTGATCGTCGGTCAGTTCCTCAAACGCGCCGGCGATGCAGATGCCCGCGTTGTTCACCAGAATATCCAGACCGCCAAAGTGCTCCTGGCAAGCCTCCGCGAGCTGGGCAGGGGTATCGGTGCCGGCGACGTCCGCCACCAGCGTCGACACCTGTGCGTTGTCCGCAAACGCGGCGTTTAGATCGTCCTGCTCCAGATCTACCGCGAGCACCCGAGCGCCGCGGTCGGCAAACAGTTCGGTGATTCCCCGGCCGATGCCGTGGGCGGCGCCGGTCACCAGCGCGATTTTGCCCGTCAGATCAAACATCACGATTTCCTTTGATTTACGGCGCCGTCAGGCAAACGAGCAGTTGTCCTCGCGTTCCACGAGGTCCATCACGAAGCTCAGTTTCGCCATGCCGGAGATCACCGCCGTCACCACGCCCAGCTCGCAGATCTGGGCCGCCGTGAAGTGCCGCTTCAGCTCGGCGGCCAGTTCGTCCGGCAGCGTCTGGCGCTGGTTGGACAGCAGCATCAGGTCGGTAAAGCGAAGCACCACCTTCTCGGCAGCACTGAAAGGTCCCGTCTCGTAGCTTTCCAGCTGGTCGACCTGATCCTGGGAGATGCCGGACTCCAGCGCGCCGGGGACGTTCTGTTTATTGCAGGTGCGGCACCCGTGCTGGGTAGACAGGCGCAGCCGGGCGAGCTGCTTGTAGCGCACATCCAGCTCGCCGGCGAAAAAGATCTCGCCGTAGAACTGCTCCATGACAAATTTGAGCAGCTTCGGTGCGGCGGCGAACACTTCCACGAAGCTTGCATCGCCGGTCAGCGCGTTGAGCTGCTCCCAGGCACCGCGGGCGGCGGCGGGCATGGCGTCGGGGGTGACCCGGTCCAGAACTGTCTGCATCGATTAGCCTCCTTCAGGTATTCAGCCCGGCAGCAGCGACCGGATCTGCGACTCCAGGTACTTGATCAGCGCCTTTTCGTTTTTCTGCCGCGGGTGCATCAGATGACTCATGGCGATGCCTTCCATCAGCGTCTGACTTAAGGTCAGCGCCAGATCAAAAGCGTTCTCATCGCTTTGCCATTCGGGGAAAGCCTCAAGCGCCGTGGTGTACCACTCGGCGTCAAATTTTTTCTGCGCCGGGTGCAGGATCGCGGCCAGTTCCTCGTCGTGCCGGGCTGCGACTGACAGTTCAAAAAAGGCCAGAAACAGCGGGTGGTTGACGTGCTGCCAGTAGGCTTTCACGGCCTGCTTTACCCGGTCTTTGCGGCGCGGCAGGCTTGAGGAGGCGGCGCGAAAGGCCCGGATCCGTTTGTCGTAAAGGTAGTCGACGGTCGCCTTGATGATGTCCAGCTTGGAGGGGAAGTGGTGGAGCGTGGCGCCCCGGGATAACCCCGCAGCCTTGGCGATCATCATGGTGGTGGTTTTTGCGTAGCCGATGTCCACGATGCAGCGCACCGCCGCATCAAGAATCTGCTGTCGGGTGCTGGAGCTTTTGTATGCCTGCCAGCCGCTTTCCCCGGGGCCGGACGGGCGACTTTTGCTTTGCCTCGCCATCGTATTGCCAAGTGTTTGTGGTGGCTGCGCCGGCGCTGAGGGTATCATGATTGGCATTGCGGACGAGGCCGCGGACTGCGGCAAAAGGAACTCTTATGGGTAATCGGGTGGCAGGAAAGGTGGCGGTGGTAACCGGTGCAGCGTCGGGCCTGGGCAAGGCGGATGCGCTGGCGCTGGCGGAGGAAGGGGCCAGCGTGATGCTTACCGACATCAATCCCGAGGTCACGCAGGTGGCGGAGGAGATTGCGGCGCAAACCGGAGCAAAAACCGCCGCGATGACCCAGGATGTGTGCGACCCGGACCGCTGGCAGGAGGTGGTGGCGGAAGCCCAGAGTCGCCTCGGCGGGCTGAATATCCTGGTCAACAACGCCGGCATCGTAATCTGCGCCACGCCGGAGTCGACCACCCTTGAGCAGTTTCGCAAAGCCAATCAGGTGATGAGCGAGAGCGTGTTTCTGGGCTGCCAGGCGGCGCTGCCGGCGATGCGGGAATCCGGCGGCGGTTCGATTATCAACATGTCTTCGGTGGCCTCCCACCTGGGCTACCCGGTTTTCTTCGCCTACACCGCCGCCAAGGGTGCGGTGCGGGCCATGACCAAGTCGATCGCGGTGCACTGCCAGATGAACGGCGACAACATTCGCTGCAACTCGATTCATCCGAGCTCCATTGATACGCCGATGATTGCCCAGGCAAACGAGGAGCTGGGGCTCACGCTGCCGGAACCCGGCAGCGATCCCGTCGGCGTCGGGGACCCGCGGGACGTCGCGATGATGGTGGTTTATCTCGCCAGCGATGAGTCGCGGTTTGTCAACGGCGCGGAGCTGGTGATCGACAACTGCCTGACCATTCAGTAGCGGCCTGGCGGCCCACTAGGGGGCCGGCGCCTGATCGGGTTCGAGATCCGGTTGGCGTATGGCCCGCCATACCTCGGCCCAGTTCGGCTCCCGGCCGAACATCAAAATGCCGACCTTCAGCACCCGCTGCGCCGCCAGCCGCACCAGGGCGATGGCTCCGATCATGAGCGCGGCGGACAAAAGGAGCTGCCACCAGGGCACCTCCCCCAGGACCAGGCGCATGGGCATGAAGGCGGTGCTGGTGACCGGGATGATGGAGAGCAGCGTCACGCCAAAGGAGGTGGGCACGTCCAGCGCCAGCAGCGGCAGCAGCATAAAAAGACCGGGCAGCATCATCAGTCCGCCCCGGGTAGAGCTGTTGGGGTCGGAGATCGTTGCCGCCAGCGAAGCCATGACACCGCTCCAGAACGTAACCGCCAGCAGCGCAAACCCGAAAGCCAGCAGCACCGCCAAGGGGTCCACGTAGCCGGGGTCGAGCGCCTTGCCGGTAAATTTGAAATACACCGCAATGCCCACCGCGCCCATAATGGCCAGCGTGATCATGGATTTAAGGCACAGCGCCGTGAGGCCCAGCAGCTTGCCGTCCAGCCAGACCCGATGGCCCACCGCGGACAGCACCTGTTCCCCCAGCCGATTCTGCTTTTCTGCGGTGATGGACACGAAGAAATAGCTGAAGGCGCTGAAAACACCAATCATCGGCAGCACAATTGCGGCGACGCCAAGCAGCTTCTGGAAACGCCCCGCCGGTGGCGCGGCGTCGGCATGGTAGGCAAGCACCGTCGGGGCGGGGGTCACCAGACCGGCGAAGCGCTCCCGGGACAGGTCCGCCGCCGCCAGCCGCTGAGGCAAAGCCTGGGCTCCCGCGGCGGCCTCAAAGGTGGCCAGCCAGGCCGGCTCCCGCATCACGGTGAGGGTGGTGGATCCCTCCTCCGGATGCCACTGGGCCACCCCGTCGACGGCGCCGTCCGCCAGCGCGGCGAGCATCGCGTCTCGATTGTTTTCCGGTTCGGCTTGCAGGGTTAGCGGCAGCGCCTCAAACGCGGACGGTTCCGGCAGGTTGCCCAGCAGCACCAGCGTCTGATCGTCGGTGGACTTCACCCAACTGATCAGCGGCGTGACCAGAAATCCGGCAGAAAACAGGGCCGCGGTGATCAGCAGGCTGATCAGCTCCGACTTCCATTTGAAAAAACGAAAGAACTCCCAGCGGGCGATAGTCAGACGAGTACTCAAGGGGTTTCCTCCACCAGCGACAGATACATGTCATGAAGGCTCGCCCGACTCGCCGACAGATCCCGGACCTGAGCCTGGTTACAGACCCAGCGGATCAGGTCGTTAATGTCCTCGTCGGCGGAGGCGTGAAGGGTGAGCGTGGTGTCCTTCAGCGTTGCCGGCACGGGGGCTGCGGCAAGAACTTCCGGGCCGACCGGTTGGTTGAGCGAGGCCTCAATTTTCGTCGTCAGGCCACTGTGCCGGCGAATATCATCGAGACTTCCCTGCACCACCATCTGCCCCTGCGACATGAGCACCACGCGATCAGCGACCCGCTGCACCAGATCCATCTGGTGCGCGCTGAATAAGATCGCCGTGCCCGCATCGCGCAGCTCGCCGATCAGCTTCAGCACCTTCTCCTGGTTGATGGGATCAAACCCGGAAAACGGCTCGTCGATGATCGCGATGCGCGGCTGATGGATAAACGCCGAGATCAGCTGCACCTTCTGCTGGTTGCCTTTGGAGAGAGTGCGCACAAGGTCGCCGGCGCGGTCGGCGAGCTCAAAACGCTCCAGCCAGTTGCCGGCGCCGTCCACCGCGTCCCCCCGGGACATGCCCCGCAGCTGGGCGAAGTAGACCAGCCCGTCGATCACCTTGCGATCGACGTACAGGCCACGTTCCTCCGGCAGGTAGCCGAGTTCCTCCGGCTGAATTGCCGGATGGGTAGCGCCGTGCCGGCAGGTGTAGACCACGCGCCCGGTATCCGGCGCGGCCAGGCCCACCAGCATGCGCAGGGTGGTGGTTTTGCCCGCGCCGTTGGGACCAAGAATCGCAACGATCTCTCCTGCGGAGACCGACAGGCTGAGGTCCTTGACCGCCTGCACGCGGTTGAAAGATTTGCTTAGGCGATCCGCGCTGAGCACCGCTGCTCCTCAAAAAAGTGAATATGAACTATAATTCATATTATGAACTCAAAACACCCAACTGATGACCTAATCGTCAAGGTCCCCGGCTCCAGTCAGCCGAAGCAGGCGCGCAGCGTGCGGTCTCATGAAGCGATCATCGGAGCGTTGCGGTCCTTGCTGGAAGAACACTACTTTGAAGACCTGACGGTGCAGCAGATTGCCGACAAGGCCGGCGTGTCGGTCGGTGTCTGCTATCAGCGGTTCGGCAGCAAACAGGGGCTGCTCGCGTACGTCTACCGGGAATTTGAAAAAGACCTTGAGCCCCTGGTGAAAGAGCACGCCAGCGCCTCCCGCTGGCAGGGTCTGAGCGGCGCGGAGATGGCCGCGGCAGCGGCGGAGGATCTGTATCGCTTCTATCGAAAACGCCGCGGGCTGCTGCGCACCTTTTACCTGTGGCTGCGGCTGCACCCGGAGTCCGCGTCGCCGGAATCGGGAAAAAGACGGCGGGCGCAGATGCGCGGCGTTGGGGCGGCGATGGTCGCCGCGGGCGGATTTTCCCAGAAGCCGGCAACGGTTGCCCAGGCCCTCGCCCAGCTGTCCCTGGTGCTGGTGGACCAGGTGCTGTTTGAAGCGCTGCCGCCTACCTGGCTCAGCAGTCGGGAAGCGGCCGGCGCCCGGCGCCTGGCCGTGTCTCAGTTTGCCGCGGTGATCGAAGGCCGGGCCTGAGCTTCCGCCCGGGTTGCCGGCCCTGATCGTCTCGCTCAGCCGGGCACGTGGTCGACAACCAGCGCAACGCGCCGATTGGCGGCGCCAGCGTCACCCCACTCACCGGGGCTGACCTGGCGGTTTGAGTCTTCGCCGTAGCTGACGGCCCGCACCCGATCGGCCGCGAGGCCCTGGCTGACGAGATACGCCCGCGCGGCTTTTGCGCGTTCCATGCCCAGCCACTCGTTGTAATCGGCATCGCCGGCGGAGTCGGTGAAGCCTTCCACCGTGACCAGCACGTTCGGATGGTGGTCGCGAATCACTTCGGCAAACGCGCCGAGGGCTTCCTTATCCTGTTCCCGCAGGGTGGCATCGTCGTAGGCAAAATGCGCGGTCATGTCGACCCGCAGACGGCCGGACAGCTCGGTGATCCGGGCATTGTAATCTTCAAATTTCTCTGCCAAATCATCGGTGAGCTCGCCAAAGCGGGTTCGCAGCTGGGCCATTTCTTCGCGCTGTGCGCTGTCGGCACCGCGGAGCTCGGACATGGCCGCGTCGAACTCGTCCCGTTTGACGTAATTGGCGCAGGCGCTCAGACAAAGCGCCAGGGCGGCGGTGAGCGTTAGGGAAAAGCGCTGGTTCATGCGATCACCTCGGTTCCGTTCGTAAAGTGGCCTGAGCCTACCACGTTGGCCGAAAAATTCCGCGGCACAACGCCGATCCTGGCAGCGAGGCCCGTTCTGCTTATTCGTGGCCCAGAAAACGCGCGTAGGTATCCAGGTCGATAATAGAGCCGCAGCAGATCAGTCCAATACGCCCCTCAACCCCTCGTTCAAGCACCTGACTCAAAGCGGCCGCCGCCGCGGCGCCGGCCGGTTCAACCGCCAGCTTGAGTTCCCGGAACATCAGGCCCATGGCATCGGTCAGCTGCCCGTCGGAAACCCGAATGATGTCTTCCAGGTGCCGGCGGCAGAGCGTCAGCGGGTAATCCAGCGTCATCGGCGGGGCGAGGCTGTCAGCGATGGACCGGGGAGTCCCGATGTTTTCGGGCTGGCCCGACTGAAAGCTGCGGTACATCGCATCGGCACCTTCCGGTTCCACGCCGAAGATGCGGCAGCCCGAATTGAGCTGGCGGACCGCACTGGCCACGCCTGCCGCCAGACCACCACCACCGATGGCAACCAGCAAAGCATCCAGTGGTCCCGCCTGGCGGCAAAACTCAAGCCCCACGGTTGCCGTGCCCAGCGCGGTCCCGGGCCCGTCGAAGGGATGCACCATGATCCGGCCCTCGTCTTCCACCAGGGCCTCGGCGATGGGAAAGGCGTTGGCGATCTGATCCACCAGCACCAGCTCGGCGCCATAGTGCTCGGCCAGCTTGATGCGAGCCGGGCTGGCACTCGCCAGCATCACCACCTTGGCGTGGGTGCCGGCGGCCCGGGCAGCGTAGGCGACCGCCACCGCGTGATTTCCCGCGCTCATCGCCGTCACTCCCCGGGTGAGCGCCTCGGGTGACAGGCGAAGGATGTTGGACAGGGCGCCGCGGGTCTTGAAGGTGCCACCGCGCTGCAACAGTTCCAGCTTGACCAGCACCTCGCAGCGGTTGCCGGTCAGCGCCTCGACTTCCGGACCCTGCCAGCTCGTGACCGGCGTGGTCACAACGTGCGGCGCAATGAGCGCCTGGGTGGCTTCCATGTCCGCCAGTGATGGGGTTGGATGGTCTTCTTTCACGCTACCGATCGTGCTTTTCTCCGCGCGTATGGTACTGCGAAATCCCGTTGCCACACGCGGCGCTGTGAACAAAAGTAAACAGGTCCCGTTTTGCGGCCAATCCCGGGGCTTGTGTGACCTGCCTCACATTTTTGCCTCGATCGGGGCGCTAAAACTAAGCTCGTGGTTTGCAAAGCCCAACGGATTTGCCAACCCAACAGGGACGTTTCAATTACGTGCCGAGGCGCCGGGAGTTGCCTCCCCCGGTCGCCGACTTTCGGTCCGAAGGCGCGCAAGGACGCGCCGGCGCGGCGGGGGCACCCCTCCCCGTCGCGCGGACCTCTTTTAACACCGCGATTCCAAGCCCCGACAAACGCGCAAGAACCGAGAGGACGCCTTTCTGCGCCTGGGCTACGATGGCGCCAGTTTCATCGTGGAAAGACCCCATGACTCCCAGCGAATCTGAGCACTCTGGCTCCCACTCCCGCTCTCGGCGCCGCGTCGCGGCGATGGAAAAGGCCTGCCGGCAGATTGAACGGGCCGAGGAAATGCCCGATCTCGATCAGCTGGCGGACGAGGTGCATATGAGCCGGTTTCACTTCCAGCGCACCTTCAAAGCGGTGGTCGGCGTGACGCCGCGCAGCTACTGGGAGGCGCAGCGCCAGGAGCGCATGCGGGACAAGCTGGCCACCGGTGCAGACGTCGCCCGGGCCGCGCTGGATGCCGGCTTCGGGTCCCCGGCCCGCTTCTACGCCGGTGCCGGTGCGAGTCTGGGCATGACGCCCGGAACCTATCGCGCGGGCGGGCCGGGAGAGGTGATCCACTTTGCGGTGGGGCGCTGCAGCCTGGGGAGCATTCTGGTGGCGGAAACCGAGCGCGGCGTTTGCGCCATCAGTCTGGGGGACGATCCCCAGGAACTGGTGGACGCGCTTGCGCGGCGTTTTTCGAAAGCGCAGCTGGTGGGCGCGGACGCGTCATTTGAATCCCGTATCGCTCAGATTGTGGGGCTGCTGGAGCACAGCACGCCGGCGCCCGAGCTTCCGCTGGACATTCGCGGCACGGCCTTTCAGCAGCAGGTCTGGCAGGTGCTTCGGGATATTCCGTCGGGCGCCACCCTGAGCTACGCCGAGGTGGCAAAGAAAATGGGCCGGCCGAAAGCCTCCCGCGCGGTGGCCGCCGCCTGCGCCGCCAACCCGCTGGCGCTGGTGATTCCCTGCCATCGCGTGGTGCGCAGCGATGGCGCCCTGTCGGGCTATCGCTGGGGCGTTGAGCGAAAGGCGGAACTGCTGCGGCGGGAGGCGGCGGGGTAACCCGGCCCCGCACGACCTGCCAGGCCTGCGGCGGACCGGTGAAGGTGATCGCTTCGATCGAAGACGGCAGAGATAGCAACGCCCTGAGTTTTACAAATCCGGCCTGGCGGATACCCAGGCGAGCGTAGAACGCTGCAAAAGGGCCGCGATTCCGGCGTCAGGCCGCCTGAAGTGGCTCTGTGGGAGGGTGCGCGAAGATCTTGAGGGTTAGACAGCTACTGCGACAGGGCGCTTCATGAGTCTTTCGCCTCGATTCCGGATTTCAGCTTGGATTTTGGTTGACTTATACTCGGCCCACAAATTCGGTCCAATCGCCGAATAAGGAGGCAAAACCCATGTTGACCAATCATGCCGAAAAATCGGCTGCTCTCCGCTTTGCGACGCTTCCTCTTGCCATTGGCTTTGCTCTGGCCGGCACCGCCAGCGCCCAGGACGTCGTGGAAGAAATTGTGGTAACAGCCACCAAACGCGCTTCTTCAATTCAGGACGTTCCGTTCTCCGTGAACGCCCAGACCCAGGAGGATATTGAACGTACGGGGGCGACGACGCTCGAAGAGCTTTCCCGCAACGTTGCCGGCCTGTCGATTCAAAATCTCGGCCCCGGTCAAAGTCAGGTGGCGATTCGCGGCGTATCCGCGGGTCAGATCGTCCGCGACCAGCCCGGCGTTAAGGAACAGGTGGGCGTCTACTTCGATGAATCGGTGATTTCCCTGTCGCTGTTCACCCCCGACTTCGATCTCTACGACGTTAATCGGGTGGAGACGCTGCGCGGACCTCAGGGCACCCTGTTCGGATCCGGCTCCATCGGTGGCACGATCCGCTACATCACCAATCAGCCCGATCCCACGGCCTTTGAGGGTTCGCTGGAATTGAACCTGAACACCGTCGAGGACGGAGATATCGGTGGCCACGCAAAAGGCATGGTCAACGTGCCACTGGCCGATACGGCAGCGCTGCGCGTCGTGGCTTACAGCCAGGAGTACGCCGGTTTTGTCGACGCCCGCCGTGAGGGCGGCCGGGTCGATGAGGACGTCAACAGCGGCAACCGGTCTGGCGTGCGCGCGGCGCTGCGGTTTGAGCCCAGCGACACCTGGTCGATTACGCCGCGGGTGATCTACCAGACCATCGAGACCGATGGATTCAACCGGCAGGAAGTTTTCAACCTGTTCGCCAATCCGTTCACCACCACGCGTGCCCCGGTCCAGCTGGGAGAGCGGGAGCAACACCTGCTGCTGGATGAGGAGTTTTCTGACGAAACGTTACTGACTGATATCGTGGTGGAAGGCTCTTTTGAGAACTTCGATGCCACGTTTGTGGCCAGCTACATTGATCGGGACCTGCTCGTCAGCCGCGACGCCAGCGCGCTCACCGGCAGCGTCTCGGTAGATCTGGGGTACCCGGAGGAGGCGGTACTGCTGCCCTCCAACCTGCGCGACAAGACGTTCCTGGAGCAGACCACGTTTGAGCTGCGCTTCAGCTCCAACAGCGATGGGCCCTGGCAGTGGGTTGTGGGTGGTTTCCTGTCCGACACGGAGCGTGAGTACTCGCAGCGCCTGCCGACGCCCGGCTACGGCACCTTTACGGATCTGACCCTGGGTGCGGGCACCTCGGCAGCAGTGGCCAACGGCTTCGTTAACCTGGATTCGCCGTTCAACTCCGACCTCCCGTATGACATCGAGCAGGTCGCCCTGTTTGGGGAGCTCACCTACGACGTCAACGAGCAGCTGCAGCTGACTCTCGGCGGCCGTTACTACGATTTCGAAGAAGAACGCCTGATCACCACCGGCGGGCTGTTTGCTGCCGGTGACAGCATGACCCGGGACGAGACTTCATCGGACGGCTTTACACCCCGCTTCCTGGCCAGCTATGACCTCAGTGAAAACACAACCCTGAACGGTCAGATTTCCCAGGGATTCCGCCTGGGTGGTGTCAATGATCCGCTCAACGTCGCGCTGTGTACGGCTGAAGATGAGCGCATCTTTGGCGGTTTCCAGGACTATGACGATGAGACGATGCTCAACTACGAGCTTGGCGTGAAGTCCCGGCTGCAGAGCGGCATTACGGTCAACGCGGCGGTGTTCTATTCCGACATCGAAGATCTTCAGGTCACCCTCGACGCCGGATCGTGCTCCTCGCGAATCTCCTTCAACGTGGACGAAGCGACCACCCGTGGAATCGAAGTTGAAGTGGGCGGCCAGCTGAGCGACAACTTTGATTTCTCTGTCGCCGGCAGCCTGCTGGAGTCGGAGTTCGGATCCACCGTGCGGGATGCGACCGGC
>JBCCVP010000032.1:0-39910 GCA_039195135.1 Pseudomonadota bacterium
ATTGTCGGATCGAAACTTCGGGCAGTCGACCAGCGTGCGGCTGAGCACCACGGCGAACCACGATGTCATGACGAGCTCGGCCGCGAGGGGTACCAGCAGAAACGCGGCGGAAACCTGGTGCACCACGATGGCCCGAGCCGTGATCCCAAACACCAGAGCGATGGTGATCAGCCGGATGTTTACCGTGCGCCGCTCGACATTCAGCGACCTGGCGAACGCAAGGGCCCACTTTCGCTTCGTTGCCGGACTGGCGTCCTTGCCTGAGGGATGACGATTCATGGTCGGGGTCGTTTCCGGGTCTTCAAGGTACGTAACTCGGGCGGGTGCAGCAAGCCTTGGAAAAATCTTTCGGCTATCGGTGCTTTGAGGTGTCTGCAGCCGGCCGATTTTCGCGGACGGCTGCGTGGCTTAGGAAGGCCAGAGTCGAGTCTCCCCGTAGTCGATCGTCGTTGCAAAATCGCCGGCCTTGCTACCCCGGGCAAATACGGCGCGCACGACGCCGGCGTGACAGACCACCAGCGTGTCCCCGGGGCGGCGTGTGTAGTCTTCCATGGCTTCTGTGCAACGGGTCCTCAGCATGCGGACGCTTTCCCCGCCGTGGGGTCTCGCGTCAAGAAAATCCGCCGCCCAGGCATCGAGCTCCGCGCGAGGTATGTCGGTCCAGCGGCGGCCTTCCCAGGCGGAGAAGTCCATTTCGCTCACCCGGACGTCAACGCTCACCGGGAGGTTCCGCAACTTTGCAATCCGTTCTGCCAGCAGAAGTGCGCGGCTCAGAGGACTCGAAACGATACGTTGAAATGACGGAAGGTTGGCCATGGCACGCCGGACGTCGGATTCGAAGGAATCGGCAAGCTCGATGTCGGTGCGGCCGTAGCAATAGTCTTTGCCGAGCACCGGCCGGGTGTGGCGCAGCAGTATCACTGCCACAGGAGCAGCCCGAGATACACGCCGAGTTCGCTGGTCTGCTGCACGGCGCCAAGCGTGTCGCCGGTGTAACCGCCGAGACGTCGCTCAAACAATGCACGCATGGCGACGTGGCCAACCAATGCGCCCGCCACCGCGCTCACCACGGCGCCCGGGCCATGCACGAGGGCCACCCCGACTAGCAGCAGTGCGCCGGTGAGTACCGCGGTCGCAATGCCGAGGGCGCCGATACCTTCGGCGGTCGGCTTGCCGGTACCCTCGTCGCGCACATAGCGGCTGGTTGCGATCACCAGCACCGCCGAAAGTCGCGACAGCCCGTGGGCCACAACCAGGGCGGTAACAACTCGACCGGGGTGAAGCCCGAGCAGGGCGGCAGCCTTGGTCGCGAGCATCAGCACCAAAGCAGCGGTCCCGAAGGTGCCTATGCGGCTGTCCCGCATAATCGTGAGCATCTGGTCTCGGCTGGTGCCGCCCAGGCCATCGAAGGTGTCCGCAAGCCCGTCCTCGTGAAAGGCGCCGGTGATCAGTAAACCCGCGGCGAGCGCGAGCAGCACGCCAACGGCTGGGTTTAGCGCGGCGTGCGTGAATAGATAAACAACAGCGCACAGCCCGCCGATCAGTGCACCGACAAGCGGGTAGTACCGGGGCGCTGCGGCAAGGCGGGCCGGTGTATAGGCATTGCCCACTGGCACCGGTATGCGGGTCAGAAACTGCACCGCCAGGGCAAACACCGCAGCTTCGTTGTTTGCGAGGCGCTTCACGACGGGCCGTCGACACCCGCCGAGTCAAAGCTCGCCATATCGCGAAGAAATGCGCCGGCCGCCTGGACCAGGGGCCAGACCAGCAGCGCGCCGGTGCCCTCGCCGAGCCGCAGATCAAGATCGAGCAGGGGCTGAGCGCCGAGGGCCGCCAGCAGGGGAGCATGACCGCTTTCGGCGGAGCGATGGGCAAACACGAGGGCGGCGTGAATAGCTGGGTCGATGCGTGTGGCCGCCAGGGCTGCGGCGGAACAGATGAAGCCGTCTACCAAAACCAGGCGCCGGTGCCGCGCGGCCCCAAGCATGGCGCCGGCGATCATCACCATCTCAAAGCCGGCGTACTCTCGAAGTGCCTCGCGCGCCTCCAGCTGCGGTGCGGTTCGCGCTGCGGCCTGTTGCAGCAACGCGCGTTTACGCTCAAGACCGGCGTCATCAAGACCGGTGCCCCGTCCGGTCAGATCGGCCACGTCCGCACCGGTCAGCTTGGCAGCGATAAGGCTAGAAGCGGCGGTGTTACCGATGCCCATGTCCCCGAAGGCCACCACCGGATGATGGGTTTGCTTGCCAAGCAACTCACCGGCTTTGAGTGCTCGATCACATTCGTCTCGAGTCATCGCTGAACCCTCCAGAGCGTTGTCGGTTCCTCCCCGGATGCGGCGGGAAATCAGATCCGGATGCTCCACAGGGTCCCCGGCCACACCGGCATCGACAACCTGCATCGAAACGCCGAGCGCGTGAGCGAAGGCATTGGCGGCGGCGCCACCGGTGAGGAAGTTCAGCAGCATCTGCCGGGTTACGGCCTGGGGATAGGCAGAGACGCCGGCGGTCGCCATGCCGTGATCGCCGGCAAACAGCGTCAGGCCGCAGGACGAAGTGTCAGGACGCAGGGTGGCCTGCAGCCTTGCCAGCTGTTGCGCCAGAGTCTCGATCCGACCCAGGGAGCCAACGGGTTTGGTCTTGCCATCGATGAATGCCTGCAGGCGGCGCTCAAAATCGAGCGACGACATAGCGGGCTTTGTTTTCGTTGCCGGTTCGGCATCCTTGCTGGCGGGGTGGCGAGTCATGATCAGTGCCGTTTCGAAGCTTGTAAGTTACGGAACTACGGCCAGCGCAGCAATGAGCAAGGAGACCCTTCCGGGTTTGGCCTGCAGATAGGATCGCCCGGCCCGCCGGGAAATTGCCTTGGGTCCTCCGGCTTCAGACCGGTCGCTGACGGCTTTGAGATTTGGCCAACGCCTATAATCTCCGCAATGGCCCGCCCAAAGGGTCATTTTTCATTGCAATGCGGCAACTGGCGGCAAACTGACGTCACCGACAGCGCAACAGGGCGCTTAGGATCTGGCTCTAATTGCCTTTGGAGGCACCCGGTGTTCGTAAGAGTTCTGAGGCAGCGATTTCGCCTATCGCAGGAGCAGCTTGCTGAGTCGGCTGGCCTGAGTCTTCGCACCATCCAACGGGTCGAGGCGGGCCACCGCATCAGCTACGCATCGCTCCGGGCGATCGCCGAGGTCTTCGAGGTGGACGTCGACAAACTTGAGCTGGAGTTATACGCAATGGATAAGACAGGTAACGATTACAGAGAACTGCCGCTGTGGGTGAGGCTCATGCTGGGCCGCGGGTGGGTGTCTGCAACCCGTCGGCAGCTACTGCTCACGGAGATAATTTTGGTTGCGCTGGGCGTTGTGCTGGTTGGCATAGCGATCGCCGATTCGTTCTGGTCAATCATCCACGATCCGACGCGATCCGCTTTGGTTTCGGGTCTCATGATGTTCCTCTTTGCGTACCTCACGTCCGTTTGTATTCGCGTCGGGGACAAACACTCCGCGTGGCCGTTGCTAGGGCACACGAAGCCCGGCGATCCGCAGGTCGAAACCGAGCGTTAATCAGGGACACAGGCAGGGCATGACCGACGGGTACCCATAAGCGTTGTGGATTCGGCTGGGTGTCTCGCCCTTCAGGGCGTCTCAAAGCTATCAGCAAATACCGCGTCTGGCACCGCATCACCCAAAACTGTGGCGGCATCGGAGAACTCTGACGTATTGCCGTCAGCATCGGTGGCGGTAGCCACAATCAGGTCGCCGCTGCGAACAGCCGCGGCGGGCGTTAGCTGAACGCTGCGCTCAAGCTGCGCGGACGCCAGATCGTAGTCGTCGCTGCCCAGAAATTGCGCTCCCTCCTCGCCGTCTGCGTCGGCCAGGAAAAACTCAACGCGCAGCGGGTAGGCGCTGTTTTCCGGCGCTGAGTCCAGGCGGTAGGCCAGGTTGATCGTCGTGCCACTGGCGGTTGCGCTGGTTAGCTCCGGGTAGTTCTGGCCGTTGTTTTCTCCACCGTCTGCATCGCCCAGATCGTTGCTGCTGCGACCGTCCGCACCCTGGTCGATGCCAAGTTCCACATTGGCGAACACCGCATTACTCAGCACCGCGTTGTTGAGCCCATCCAGCTCGACTCCCGTCTCAGCGTTGAAGGCAACGGTATTACCGTCGCCGG
This sequence comes from Pseudomonadota bacterium, assembly GCA_039195135.1. Lineage (GTDB taxonomy): Bacteria > Pseudomonadota > Gammaproteobacteria > Xanthomonadales > SZUA-38 > JANQOZ01. The sequence continues at coordinate 4,170 of JBCCVP010000032.1, forward strand.
CATTGGGGCCACCAATGCCATTGTTTCGGGAATCGCCGCCGGCATCGATGCCATCAGCGCCGGTGCCGAGCATCTGTGTCGCCGTCCGGTCGGTCCCAACAAAGTTGCCTCGCAAGGTGGTATTGGTGGTGACGTCAGTGAGCAAAATGCCATCGCGGGCGTTAGCGGAGACCACGTTGTCGACTACCTGCGTGCCGTTTGCATTTTTCAGAAAAATCCCGGTTCCTGTGCCACCGAGGGTACTGCCCCGGTTGCCGAGCGGCGTTATGCCATCAATACCAATACCCACCAGGTTTCCCAGCACCTGGTTGTTATCGGCACCGTCGATCGTGATGCCGAACACGCCGCTGTCCGCCAGAACATTACCGGCTCCTGGTGCAAGGCCCCCCACCGTGTTCTCTCCGGAGAAAATGGCGACTGCCGAAAACCGGTTCCCGCGGGGCTCAAGGCCGCTGGCATCGGTTCCAATCAGATTGCCTTCGATAACAATCCCGGTAGCGCCGCCACTCACGCCGATACCGTCATGCTCATTCGCCGAGATGACATTCCCTTCGCCGGGCGCCGATCCACCGATTCGATTGTCGACGGCACCAACAATGAAAACACCGACGCCCGGGCCGCCCCCGCCGGGGCCAAAAAACTCAACGTTGGGAATGGGTGTTTCGCCGTCCAGGCCAATGCCAATGGAGTTGCCCTGCAGCACATTACCCCGAGTGGAATTGCCCTCAAGCAGCACACCAGCACCGCCGTTGCCCACCACGAGGTTGTCCAGAATTTCGGTGCCTGCGGCCTGCTGCAGGTTGATGCCGAATCCGGTGTTGCCCAGCGCCTGATTACCACCAGCGTCAGAGCCGACGCGGTTCCCAACAACCCGGGCACCGGTGGTGCTCTGTAGCACAATGCCGTCCCGCCCGTTGCCGGCAACCAGATTACCCACGCTGCCTGATGTCTCACCGATCACATGGCCGCTTCCCCCAGCAATCAGCAGCCCGCTCTGAGCGGCACCTGCCGCCTGCTCGCCGGTGATGTCGGTGCCAATGAAGCTGCAGGTGATCGTTAACCGGTCCGCCTGGCTCGCGCTGACGCCCAGCGCGCTGGCGCCGGAGACTGTGAGGCCTTTGATCGTGACGTCGTCACCGCGCACGGCCAGGCCATCGCCGCTGGCTCCGGAGGCATCAATTTCGATGGTGATCGCGGGCGGCCAGTCGCTGCAGTCGCTGCCCGGCTGCGTGCTCGCGTCCAGACGGACTCCTTCCGCCAGGAGAGGTAGGGGCGAGGTCAGCGCGATCACGTGCGGGCCAGGGCCGGGAATTGAAAACGCAATGTCGTCTACACCGGCCGCATCGTTGGCATCGCTGATCGCCTGGGCCAGGGAGCCGGGCCCGGACGGATTGCTGTTCGCGACCGTAAAAGTCTCGCTCTGGGCGGCGAACGCCAAGAAAAGGCTGCAGAGCCCCGCCAAGGCTGGCTGCGCGCGACAAATAAGGAGATGCACATCCATGATGATCCGACTCTAGTGATTGCTCTAAAGTCTGGAAGCGCAAATTGCGAGGACATTGGGTCACATCCGCGATATCCGGGCGGGGTGCCGATATCTGAATAAGCTTGCCCTTCGATGTATCCGAAATAATGCGCGGAGTAGGAGAGATTGGCGGTCCAAGTTCCCTGGGCTCCGGTCTTTTGAGTAACGAAAGAAACGTTGCCGCCGTCTAGCTCTAGAGGAAACTCAACGTCGAGTACGACGCCGAAATCATGCAAATATTTGGTTCTCGCAACGAGCGCGGTAACGCTGCCTCGAGGAATCACGGTGGTCGATATCGACGTCGCCTCGAGGTAGCCACCAGATTTTTCTTGCTGCTTGCCCTGGCCTTACCTGGCGGGGGCGCCGCTACACCCGAATTGGCGACGGTCAAGCAGATCCCGGAGCTGATGGAAGTCTTCAAGGTCGACGGCTTGGCCGTTGCGGCCGTCTCCGGCGACGAGATCCTCGTCTCCGCCGGCTATGGCGTGCTTGCCAATGGCGACGCCTATACCTCCACTTCCTCCTGCGGCCTCTACTCGGCGACTAAGGTGCTGGCGTCTCTCACCTACGCGAGGCTCTCGCAAGATGGCCACATCGATCTGAACGCACCGCTGGGTGAGTACCTTGCGGACGCTCCGGAGCATTGGCGGGACATTCCCTTTTTCCGGCTGCTGAACCACACGTCGGGCATTGCGATGGCGGTGAACAAGCCGGAGTTTGCTGATATCGCTTCGAACCCCGAGGCTGGAAACAAAGACATCTATCATCTGGTCAAGGCCGCACCATTGGACTATCAGCCTGGCGAGTTTTCTCGTTACCGTCAGTCCGGTTATGCGGTTGGTGAGTTCATCCTCAGAGGCACGCTGGGGGCGGGTTTTGACGCGCTGGTAGAACGATACATCACCAAACCGGCCGGTATGGTCAACACCCAACACCCGGCATCAACCGACAAAACGCGGCCTTCACTCATCGTGAGTGCGGGTGGCTATGAGACGACCGCCGGCGATATGGCGCGCCTGTTTTTGCGGATCAACGATGGCACGGTCATAGACGCGTCCTACTGGAAAAATCTTCTGCTCGACGAACGCTATCTGTTCGATGGCTACAGCCTCGGAAACACCACAGAAAACAGGAACGGTGTGCTGACGCTTGGCCACAGCGGTGGCGGTGCACGCGCGAACTTGAGATACGCGCCGGATCGGCAGGTGGGCGTCATGGCGTGTACCGATGACACGCAAAATAACTGGCTTGCCATCGCTCTCACCCGCATGCTGATTCAGGAAATCACCTCAGGCGAAAGCCCTCCACAGCCTCTCTTCGTAGCACTGGCCGATTATGAATCGATGACGGGGGCCGAAGTGGTGACCGCCTACCGGGCGGCCGCTAAGCAGGGGAGGCGCTATGATCTGTCTGACGGAGAAGGGCTGCTCAACTCGATTGGATATGGGTTTTTAAGCCGGGAGCTGACCCGCGATGCGCTGGAGGTATTCGCCCTGAATGCTGAGCTCTTCCCGAAATCACCGAATACCCATGACAGTCTGGGGGAGGCGCTACTGGCCTCCGGGGACCGGGCCGCTGCGCTGATTCAGTATCAGAAAGTGCTGGCGCTTGATCCGGGCAATGCCCATGCCAGCGAAATGGTCGACAAAATCCAGTCGCCTGGAGATCCGTAGAGCCAGCAGGGTTCGGCTAGGTAAGCCGAACACACAAGGGCCGGAGGCGCTTAGCTAGCTACCTTGCGAAGGCGCACAAAGTGTTCGTCCCAACCCACATCATGGTTTGCTGCCTGATTAAAGCCATCCTCGGCTTGCTCGAAACCGCTGTGGGTCAAGCGCAGGATCGTTCCCCCGTCGACGTTCGTTAACTCCCACACACAGGTGGTCTCTGTCCCTTTCAGGCTGTTGTGAGTAAACGTGTGCACCAGCCGGGTTGTGGGGGTGTATTCGGTCACTTCCCCCCAGCAAAGTCTGTCGCCCTCTTTTCCCAGGGAATTTGTGACGACAGCATACAAACCGGTGCTTTCAATGCTTTGCTCACCTTCGTGAAACCAGAGCGCTAATTTGTCTTTCTGCGTCAAAAACTTCCATACATGTTCGGCCGGTGCCTTGATGAAGATCGTCTTTACTATGGTGAATTCACTCATGGTGGCTCGCCTCAATTGATGCTTTCAGTTGCTGGAGCTTGGCGTCCCAGAATTCTTCGTACTGCGAGAGCCAAAGGTGCGCCGGCTGCAGGTTTTCCGGGCGGAGGAAGTGGAGCTTTTGAGTCCCTTCAGCGTAGGAACCAATAATCTCTCCCTCTTCGAGCACTTTCAGATGTTTCACGATCGCGTTCCGAGACGAATTGAAATTTGCGGCAAGTGATGAGATGGAGAGCACTTGCTCGCTCAGCAGGCCCACAAGCTCTCGCCGGGTTGGATCAGCAAGGGCGCGAAATATCGGTTGGATGTCCTGACTCATGGTTGGCTCCCGATGGCTTGATTTATTAATAACACCAAAAGGTGTTATTTGCAAGATTCGACTGACGGAGCCAGGCGCTGAGTGCTAGCGGCGGGTCTTATGCCTCAATTCTTGACTTCGAATCCGTCGCTGAACATCACCGGTACAGTGAGGAAACGGCCGGCGACGCTGAGGGGGTCGCGGTCGCCGACGAAAGAATGCCAGACGACTAGGAGGCGGCCGTCATGATCCCCGGAGATCGCTGGATAACGCTGGAAGTTGTTCGTCGTGGCGTTGAGGCGAAACTCATCGCCCACAAACTCGCCGGTCTTGAGAATTCGCCGGGCCCAGATCTCGCGATCATCGCCGCCAGGGGCCGGACCTTCCCACACCACAACGAAGCCGCCGCGCCCATCCGCGGCAACATCGAGATTTTGCTGATCGCCGGCGGTGTTTTGATTGATTCGTAGCTCGTCCGTTAGCGGTGTTCCGTCCGCGGTGTAGATCCGCGCCATTACGTCCGGGACGCGGGTGTCTGAATCGGACGGAAACGATGAGTAGTCGTTCTCCCAGGCGATGGCAAAAACGCCGTCCGTGTCAGAACCGATTGCGGCATTGTGCTGACTATGGGGTTCGGTCTGGTTGACCTGCTGCTCGCCGCCCAACGGCGTTCCGTCAGAGGCATAACGCTGGAATACGACGGCTCGCCAGTCGGAGTCCACGTCGCGACTCTCCCAGACCGCCACAAATCCGTCTTGCAGACCCGCCATTTTGACCTCGTTCTGCCAGGACTGAGAGGTGGTGTTGATGCGGAACTCCGGACTCGATTGCCCCGCCGCGTTGTAAATCCGCCCGTAGATCTCCCCCGCCAGCACGCTCGGTTGTGGCCCATCGTCTAGCGGTTGCTCGTCACTCTCCCAGGCCACCATGAGATTACCGGCGCCGTCAAACGCAGAAAACGGATCGGTTTGACCTCTCTCGGTGTACTCGTTGACCTGGAATTCACCCCCGGTGGGCGTGGCGTCGGCATCGAAGCGCTGGCCGAAGACCCCAAAATCGCTACCGTCCTGATCGCGGCTGCGCCAGAAGACAACGAACGACCCGTCCGGCGAAACGGCGACGGTGGGCTGACTCTGAACGCTCGCCGTTTCGGTATTTACGATAAATTCGGGACCAAGTGGGGCTCCATCAGCAGCGAAGAGTTGGGCCGCCACGGCAGCCTGGTCGCCATCCTGGCCGATGCTCTCCCAGGCGACAAGCACACGACCGCCGCGGCTCATGGCGAGCCTGGGAAAACCCTGATTGTCCGGGAAGTAGCTGTTTACGCGAAACTCGCCGCCTTCGAAGACGACGCCGCTGTTGCCGAGCGTTGTCTGGGCGGCGGAGCTGAATGCGAAGAACAAAGTAACCAACGGAACCAGCATCGTCCATCGGTTAACAGAGGTAGACATCCCTGATCACCCCCAAAAAAGGGCTAGCTGCAGCCATACCATCGAACAATACTAGCTTGTGAAGCTGATGGCTGTGATCGAGCGCACGTCGCCAGGTTCGATTTCGGCGTCGGCCTTACACCCACTGGAGTTTCGACGTTTCAGGGAATCACGCAGTCGCCACTGCTGCAGCGCAGCACTTTGAGGTCGATGATTACCAACACGTCTTCGATACGGCTGCTGGCAGCCGCAACCACCGGAAGACCATCGGTGCCAATGACCACGCTGGTCTGGCCATCCAGCCGGTCCGAAAGTTCCACCAGAGCCAGGCTGATATCCCCCTCGCAGGTGGCGGAATCACAGCGGGAAACAGCAAGTTCGCCCTGGTAGCTGTGAGTGAATAAGGGTAAGCCAGCACCGTCCAGAATCATATCGACACCTGTGCCAAACTGTCCTTGTAGCGGCGTGGCGCTGAACGGGTTGTTGTCGGCAATCGTCAGCGCGGATGTTCGGGTCGCACAGTCATCAGATGTGCACCGGACCAGCCGCAGTGCCCTTTCGTCGAAAGTGCCAATGCTGTCGTAGTTGTAGGCGATAAGAACACGGCCGGATCCATCGGTTTGCATGGCGAGACCATTTTCGCCGATTGAGATGGCATCACCACCTACCGCGGTCTGGCTTTCAATCGTTTCAATGCTCCTTGCGGTGCAGTTGGCGTTGCTGCAAACGGCGAGGTTCAGTGACGCTGTTTCAAAAGAGATCTGAACCTGTCGCGCTAAGAAAGAAATCCTCGGCTGTCCGGCATTGTCCAAAACCATCTTTCCTGCATTGAGGACTACGCCGGAGCCAAGCTCTTCGTAGACGGTAATGAAGGTATTGGCATTCTCGCAGGCCGCGTCGCCGCAGCGGACCAGCCGCACCTCGTTGCCGTCGACAAAAGAGATCAACGGCACGCCATTGTCGATCACCATGGAGGCGCCGGCGCCGCTGGTAAACGCGATGCTTGTTCCGTCACTGAACTGACAATCATGGCTGGCACAGTCAAACACCGAAAGACTGGACCCCGATCCATAGGCCATCACCGGATAGCCATCGTCCCCGATCGCTACCGCAACCCCGAATGCGCTGCCTGCAGAATGGGTTTGAACCACCCACGGTGCCGCGCAGCGGCTGTTGCGGCACTTGATGGATTTAAGTCGGTTACCGTCCGCCGAATCACGAAAGGCGATAAAGGGCAGGTTATCGCTACCAAGAACCATCACCACGTCCTCCGGCGTCAGGCTCGACTCCAGAGTTTCCAGGGTCTGGGATTTGACGGCACCAGCCTCCGTGCACACCAGCGACCCATCCTCGTTCACCGATTGAACAAACGACCCCGGGTTGCAGCCTCCGGTAATTCGCCGCTGCACTTCGCTGGTGATTATCTCCGCTTGGCCAACCGAGTTGGACGCCAGTTTCGCTGCGGTAATGGCGCCGTCCTGAACTGCGCCGGTGTCGACCGCGTTGGTCGCAAGCTCAGAAGCACCCACTGCGCTGCCGGCAATCTCAGCGGCGGTTACCGAATTGTCGATGATCTCTGCACCACTGATGGCATTGAGGGCAACCATCTCGGCGTGCAGCGCGTAGGGCGCCGCGGTAATTTTCTGTCGCGGCAGCAGTTCCGTGAGCGCCCCGGTGCTGCTGCCTTCTCGCGCGCTAACGGCTATCCAAAGCTGGGTGCCATCGAAGGGCGCAGCGAAATCCAGTTCGACGCTCAGCGCTCCTTCAGCAACTATCAGGTCATCAACCGCAACGGTGACACCCACCTGGTTGCCACCGACTTCGGCATCATATAGTTCAAATTCAAAGTCGAAGTTGCCCTCGGCCGGGCTGCCTTCAAATGCCAGTTGGGCCTGGTAGGTGATACCGTTGTCCAGTTGGGCCAGGGCACCAAACGTCACCAGTGTTCCAACAAAAAGGGCAGCGGCCGACATCAGCAACGAGCTGCCGGCCCGTTTGAGTAAAGACCCGCCAGAGAAATTCCACTGCCTCATAGACCCATTCCCAACGCGAAGATATCGACTAGAGCTTAGTACGTAATTCAGATCGTGCATGGGTCAAGGCATCACGCGTTCGGAGTTTGCGAGTCGATCCTCAGCTCGTCGCTGCCCTTAGGCGACGACGCAGCCTGAGGGCCCAGGCCAAGGACGTGATCGAAACGACTCCACCCCAGTCGGAGTGGAATAAACGCCAATGGCAAGTTCTAGGGAAAAGGTGCGGCGACCGGGATTGGAGGCCGGGACTTCCCGCAAGATCTCAGCGCTGATGGCGGCACGCCCAGTTCGTCGCGAAAGGCGCGGGTCAGGTGGCTGTGGCTGGAAAACCCGAGATCAAGCGCCAGATCGGTGAGACTCTCAACACGATCGTTCATCAGAACCTGGATAGCCCGGCCTAATCGCTGGCGAGTGCGGTAGGTGTGCAGGGTGATTCCCGTTTGTTCCCGGAATATCCGGCAGAGGTGGTAGGGCGAGGCGCCGACGGCCTTGGCAATCTCTTCGAGGCTCAGGGACTCCCCAAGGTGAAATTCGATGTAGCGGCGGGTGGCCTCGGCTACCCGGCGGTGGCGCCGGCGCGTACCCTCACGGCCCGCGACCGCGGCGGGCGGACGGGAAAAGTGCGTGCGGATCTGAGCAAGCAGGTCCAGCACCGCGTTTTGAATCATCCGTGGGTCCGGGTAGCCGAATTCCAGTTCCCGCAGTAGCCATTCAATTTGCGCCGCCAACCGTGGCTCCGCCGGGACCAGCCGGTTCATAAGTGGATAGCGTGTCGCGCGGTGTCCCAGTGCGTTGTCAAAAATTTCGGGATGGATGCCAAACCAGAAAATCAGAGCGTCCTGCCCATTCACGGGTTGGCGTTCAACCGTGGCGCCAGACCGGTGCAGGGCAATCCCGCCGGGGCCTTGGAAACGGAAATCCCCTGCGCCATGACGCACGAGCATGGGACTTCTGGGGAAAACGAAAAGATCGTTGTCGAGTTGTTCGGTGCAGTGAAAGCTGGGATCGTCGGGGGCACACTGAAAACGGCCGACTTTGACCAGTTCACTGCTGAACAGCAGTTTTTCAACTGGGGCCAGGTGGTCTTTCGTCCAACTCACACGCTCACCCATTTTGAGCAGGATTCTGAAAGCATACCGGACGACGCGTCGGCAAAGATGCCCTGACTGCTCAATGTGCTAGCTGGATTCGGAGGTGTGCGGTGAACAGGGCAAATCTTGGCGTCTCGATCTTCGGGGCGTTTCTCATTACCAGTCACGTTAGCGCGGATGCGTCACGATTCACCGAGATCACGCCCGAATGGCAGAATCCACCTTACCGCCAGTACGATTTTTGGATCGGGGTGGGAAAGGCCAACTGGCGCAACAAGAAGCCGGCGAATTTCTTTCACGACGACCAGGGCTCGCCCGCAACGCACTGGGTGTATCCAACCCTCAACGGCAAGGTCCTGTTGGAATTTGCTATGGGGGACGATGCCGCTGACGCGGCCGGTACTCGCGTCCAGGGCTTCAGCGTGCGTTATTTCGACACGCATAAGCAGCGTTGGGTCATGGCCCAGGAGTGGCCCGGCCGCAACGCCACGAACGGGGTAGGGGACCAGCTCCAGGGTTTTTATCGGTTTGGAAGAATTCAGGTGTTCAGCACCTATTTCATCGGCACGCCGGAAGAGGAACGCACGCGCCGCTACACCTTTTCTGACATTCGACCGGAGGGATTCATCTGGCATGGGGTGAATACCCGAGATCAGGGCAAAACCTGGTCGGCGGGAACGCTGGTGGAGTTCTCCAAGATAAGGCCAGCCGCTGAATGGCCGAAACCCGGAAAGCCCTTTCCGAATTACGATGAGGGGCGCCTGTGTGATGATCCGGCTTATCGGGGATTTGACGCCCTGCCAGGCGTTTGGCGCGGGTCCCGGCGCGACGCTCAGGGCAAAAGTGATGCCCGGCTGACGGCGCACCATATGCTGGGCGGGTGTGCAGTGATGAGCTTTCTGGAACACCAGGAAAACGGCACACCGGTCACTTTGCTGGAAGTGCGCAGCCTTTCCGCCAGCAAAAACGATTGGTGGGTCTACCGTCTGGATTCCCGGCCGGGTACCGCCCATGAATATCAGCTAGGGCACTTCGAAGGCGGCACCATCAGCCTGTATGACAACAACCAATACGTGATCGAAGACGAATTGACGAACCTGACCTTGAGCAAGATCGAGCGCAAAGACGCTAACGCGTTGAAACGGACCGTTTGGACGACTCTTTCGCCCAACACGCTCGCGTTTGAGTGGTTTGAACGACGCAACGCGGAGGCTGCCTGGCAGAAGACGGCGAGTTTTGAGTTCGAGCGGATCAGCAGCGGGCGGTGAGGAAGACGGGCATGCCCTCGCCTAATTGGTGCAAGTAAACCCGGACCGGGTGGCCGCGTAAGGCTTCAGGTGAATGGTGGCCAGGGGCAGAATCGAACTGCCGACACGCGGATTTTCAGAACGGCTGGTGATTCGTGAATGGTCTATTTTTCAATAGGTTACCGGTTCGCCCGTTGCATGATTTGCAGTACGATTCACGACGCTGCACAGCTGATCCACGCAAAATCAACGCAACGCGGATGGATATAAAAGCCTGCAAATATTGATTTGTGCTGGTATATTTATCCGGTGACTGGAACGGCAGCAAGCAACAACCAATTCGAGGCAGCACGGCGTGTCTTTCAACGCGGCGGTGGAGTCCTGCGGACGAGAGAAGCCCTCGAACGCGGTATCCATCCTCGAACTCTTTATGCCATGCGCGACGCGGGAATTCTGGAACGCCTTGACCGGGGCCTCTATCGCCTTGCAGATCTACCGCCGCTCTCGGATCCCGATTTGGTGATCGTCGGCAGCAAGATTCCGAAAGGGGTGATTTGTCTCATATCGGCGCTGCACTTCCACGACATCACAACACAGATTCCGCACGCAGTATCGATCGCGGTGAATAGAGGCGCGGAACCACCAAGGCTCAAATTTCCGCCGGTAAAGCTCTATTGGTTTTCCGGTACGGCGTTTTCTGCTGGCGTTGAGTCGCACGACATCGACAATACGCGGATTAAGGTCTACAGCCCCGAGAAAACGCTGGCGGACTGCTTCAAGTATCGAAACAAAATCGGGATGGACACCGTACTTGAAGCCCTGACCCTGTATCGCGACCAACGCAGACCCAAGCCCAGAAAGCTGGTCGAATATGCCAAAGTTTGTCGCGTAGAGAACGTAATGCGTCCGTATCTGCAGGCGATGCTGTGACCAAGACTGAAGTCAGGAACCTCGCCGCCTCGATTCACCAGCGTCTACTGAATGTTGCCGCAGAGTCTGACAGGCCGTTCAACGAGGTCCTTCAATACTTTGCTATGGAGCGTTTCCTGTATCGGTTGAGCAGTTCTGAACACGCGCAATCATTTGTCCTCAAAGGGGCCCTGCTGTTTAGAGTGTGGGATGTGCCTGACAGCCGCGCGACGCGCGATATCGATTTCCTCGCGTTCACTAGCAACTCCCTGAAAAACCTCGCAGGCATGTTTCGCGAAATCTGCTCGATTGAGGGCAATGATGGTCTGGAGTTCGATCCAGATTCTGTCACCGCAAACGCCATCAAGGAGAACGCGGAATACCAGGGCGCAAGGGTCAGGTTCACAGGACTGCTCGGAAAAGCCAGGATTACTATGCAGGCCGATGTCGGGTTCGGCGATCGGATTCACCCGGCCGCCGTTCAGGCCGACTACCCGGTCATACTTGATTTGCCTGCACCATCGATATGCACGTATCCGGCGGAGACGGTCATCGCCGAAAAGGTGGAGGCGATGATCCACTTGGGTACTCTGAACAGTAGGATGAAAGACTTCTACGATATCTGGCGGCTCTCGCGGGAAATCGAATTCGACCCCGCGGTTTTGAGTGAGGCCATCCGGCTTACCTTGAAGAACCGGGAAACCAAATTGATAGCCTGTAATGAGTTGGTAGCCGACCTGCTGCAAAACGACACGTTTGAGAAGCAGTGGAGTGCCTTCCTAACGAAAACCAGAGTTTCCGGCCCAGAGTCCTTTCGGGAAGTGCTTGACCAGATCGCTATCTTCCTGACGCCAATATTCGATCGCGCTGCGCGTCTCGACTTGGATTGACCCAGATCAGCCCAAAGAATAGGCCGAAAGAGTCCGCAATACCAAGGTCAATACAAATCACAGGAAACAGTCTCCGGGAAGACACGGGGTGGTTCAGGCGCATTCATTGCAAAGAAAGCGCCTTGTTAGTGGTGAGAAAACGGGGTCAGACAACTATTCCCTTCAACGTAAGGAAAGGGCTGCCGCGCTAAAGGCTATTTGGTTTTTTGCGCTCTAGCTGGAGGCAACAGGCTAAGCAAAAGGCCGCGATCATAAACAGGACTCCCAACGCACCTAGGCCGGGAACTGGGAGTGTTGGCGGAAGAATGTTGACCACTCCGGCTGACCCATCCAGTTGAATGCCGCTTGTAAGTGAATCGCTGAGCGAAATATCAAATTCGCACTGTCTGGATTCTCCGGGTGCGTACCCGCCGACAGAGGCCCACAATGCAATACCGGGCGGTGGAGAGATGTTCGCGTCAAATGCCGGGCAGTAGTCCTTGTTGTTGCTGTATTCAAACTGGCCCGACTTGATCCAAAAAACGAAGCGCCCTCCGAAGACATCAGCGACGGTCAGTGTTTCCTGGTCTAGATACGGCTGGCTCCTCGGGTGTTACGGTAAAGATCTTGGAGTGAGTAAGACATGATCCGAGCGCGCGATGCCGGGATTTCGGGGCTGCAGGGATTGGGTCAGTTGGCCCACACGCCAGGTCGCTGGACCAATTCTTGGTCTTCAAAGGAACTGAGGAAAATCGGATCACCAAGGGACACTGCGATGGCGATCACCGGTCTGGAGAATCGGTCTCTGAAGGAACTCAAATCCAGCGTTTCGCCGGTAATGGGCACCGACTGAGAGGGCAGGGATACAGAAGGGTTTGCCGATATCGAGGCCGCCACGAGCGTGTAACGATTGGAAAACACTTTGATCGTAGGAAGAGCGGATTCGGTAATCGTCATGTCCCAGAACCCTTGATCAGGATCGGAATAGGTTGCCGTACCGTCGTCTGCGACCAGAACCACCGCTGCCGACTGACCGTTGAGCCGGAAGACCCGGCCCCCAATTGGGATGTTGCTTGTCGGGAACGCGAAGAGACTTCGGTCAGAAACCGCTACCTCATAATGGGAGGGGAACGCCAGGTCGTTGCATGGAGTCAGGCGGAGCAGTGTGGCACCAGCGTCTGCGGCGACCGCCACAGAGGATTGCTCCTGTGTACAGTTGTCGCCACTTTCACGCGGTAGGAAAGGTGGCGGCGATCCCATAACACCCATATCGAAAATCTGCCAATGCAGCCGGCCTTCGACCTTGACCTCGTACTGGCCGGTCCCGTTTCCTGGCAGGCCCAGCCAATCTTCATCTTCGGGCGAATGAAAGGTCAGAGCTCTTTCGAAGCCACCTCCGACGAGCCGCCGAGTTAATCCATCAAATGGTGGGAGTACGGGTTCAGGTTCTGTATCTACGGCGTCAGAGTCATCCAGCGGCCAATTCGGAAAAACATGGATAACTCCATCCTTGTGCGCGCTGGATTCCACTTGATTCCCGTCGACGCCAACAAAAATCGCGCTGGACACAATCAAGGGCACGGATTGGTCAGAGGTTACATTGTTGAGCCGGCTGATCGATGTCAGCCTAAGCTCACCCAGGTTGCCGGAAGGGTAGGCTTCCGGGATATCCCCGCGAACGACTAAAGAAATTTCTACCGAACCTAATGAGGGGTGGTCCGTGCAAAGTAGGTGATGGGTTTCATTGGCGCTTCTAAGAAAAAAATCACAAGGGAGCTCGGGGTATAACACGGCCGGATCGTACTCAATCGAAAGTGCAAATTCTGAGATGGGCACGCCGCCATCATCGAAATCGAGCGTGATCGGCAAAGGCTCGTCTATTGGGCCTGCGGCCCGCCCAAGCGTAAACGTCGGCTGTGCAACCACTGGCGCAGCCCAAACCATTAACGACAAGAACAAGATTTTGTTGCGGAAAAATCTGAACATTTGGGTGTAAGACGTGTTCATCGCTCACCCCCCCTAGAAAAGCGAAATTACTGCGGTGTTTGGACTATCAGGTCAGATGCCTGGTGTCAGCGCGGGCGCAGTAAATTGCACCCTCGAATCCACGCAAAACCCACGCACAAAGCTCCCTCACCTGAACTCGAACGCCTTGGGAATCGTAGGGGAATCGTAGGGGACGGGACCAGGTGCTAGGTCCAACTCTGAGGCCTTGTATTACGGCACCGTTTTTTGTTCCTCAACGCGGAGAACCTGATCAGCCGCAACGGGGCCCAGCACCTGTATATACAAGCAACAGGCGACAGTCGTATCCGCTGAATTGGAAGGAGCAGCAGGCGTTGTTTCCCAGCTGCCAGCCCACCTTGCGGAAAGGGCTCTATTTGCAGTCAACACAGGCTGCAGAGATGGCGAGGTCTGTCGTCCGCGTTGGGATTGGGGGGTCAATTGGTCGTTTTAAGACGAATTAGCGTGTCATGACTCACGCAAAATTCACGCAAGAAAAAATCCCAGGATGCTGGGTGCGGCGCAAGTCGTTGATTTAATGGTGGCCAGGGGCAGAATCGAACTGCCGACACGCGGATTTTCAGTCCGCTGCTCTACCAACTGAGCGACCTGGCCGTCGGTGCTGGGGAGACCCCCGAGAAGGGGCGCTATTAGACCGTTTGCACCTGATATCGTCAAGGGTCTTCGGTCGCATTCTCTAAGCATTTGAATCGCTAAGAGAAATCCGCGTCTTCAGGCCCCGTATTCTGTTGCCGGCGGCGGGGCGCGGTTGACTCACAGATTCGCTTAAGTTGGCTGCGAGGGCCCCGCTCTGTGTGTGAACCCTGCTGCTACGGTACGGTCCGAGTTCTCGAACCCTTGCGGACCTTAATCTATGAAACGTTTTCTCTTGCTTGTCCTGCTGGCTAGCCCGCTCGCGGCAATGGCCGAAACCATTGCGATTGTTGGCACCGGTGACGTAGCCAAGGCTCTAGGACCACGCTTTGCCGACCTCGGCCACAAGGTGGTCTACGGATCGCGAAACCCCGAATCGGAAAAAGCTCAGGCTCTGGCCGTCGGCACTCGGGGCGCTGCGGTCGATAAGCCCGCTGATGCGGCTCTTGGCGCGGACACGGTGGTGCTTGCGGTGCCGGCGGAGGTTGTTGTGGATGTGGCGCTGGGATTGGGTGACCTGAGCGGCAAGGTCATTATTGACCCGACCAACGCATTTAACTTCACCGGGGACAACCTTGTGGTGGCCAGTACCGGGGAACCGGTCGGAGTGACGCTGCAGCAGGCCATTCCCGACGCGCACGTGGTGAAGGCGTTTAACCTGCTCTGGTACCGGGTGATGATCGATCCCGAACTGGCCGGTGGGCGGATGACCATACCACTGGTTGGCGATGATTCAGGTGCCAAGGCCAAGGTGGCGGCGCTGGCTGAGAGCATGGGATTTGACGCGATGGATCTCGGTCCGATGCGATATGCGCGAGAACAGGAAGGGATGCTGATTCTTTGGTTTAACGCACGGCTTGCCGGCAAACCATTCAACTACTACCTGCGGCCGGAGAAAAAGCCTGCAGGTTGACTACGTAGTAAGGGTGTCGGGTAGGGGCGGGTTCGACCCCGTCGTAGGCAACCGTGAGCGCCACACAAAAGTTATTCCGGAGGGACGTAGCCGTCGGGGGCCTGGGAGCCCTCGCCGAAGAAGAATGCTTCCATCTCCCGTTCGAGCAGTTTGCGGTGGTCCGGGTTGATGGGGGTGAGGCGGTTTTCATTGATGATCATCGTCTGGTGCGCAAGCCACTGGGCCCAGGCTTTTTTTGATACAGACTCAAAAACGCGCTGCCCAAGGTCGCCGGGGTAGGGCGGCCTGGCGAGGCCTTCCAGCTCTTTTTTCAGCAGCACGCAGGACACTGTTCTGCTCATAGCGCGTCCGTATTCCTTATATACGGCGGGAATTGTACGCGCATCGTCAGACTTTGGTTACTGTCGGGCGCACGACAGACGTGGCGACGGCGTGTGTGTTAACTTCGGTTACATGGCGGTTACGGCTGGGTCCTCAAGCGTATAGTGGCGCGAGGCTGTACAGAAGACTGTCGGCTTCACGCGAGCGCTGGGACGCGCCGCAAACTGGGGGATACACATTGGTAACGCTTGGTTGTAGTAATCAGCGTTGGAGCGTACGTCTTTTTGACGTCATGCTGCGCTCCACGCTGGCCTTGGTTTTATCCGCGCTGCTGCTGCCGGCCTTCGCGCAGGAAGTCAGCGATGTTTCCATTTCGGGGCTAAGCGCCAACGCCGACCGTGGCACTACGCCTAACGTCACCGTCGGTTTTAACCTTGCAGATACCGACAGCGAAACTGGAACCTTCGACGTCACCATCAGCATCGGTGACGGCCTCGGCTTTGCCGGGGGAGCCTCCTCGCCCACCATCGGCAGTCTCAGCGGAAACACCAGCGGCTCCTCCCTAATTACCTGGTCCGTCACGCTCACCGGGGCGGACGTGGATGGCAACTACTCGATCACCGTACCGGTGACCGTTGTTGGAACCGGCGGAGCCAGTGCCACGTCCATGACGGCCGCGTTCGACAATCTCAGCGGCGTGACCACCGACGGGACAACCTCTGACACCGATACGGTCAACACCACAGACCTGACGCTGAACCTCAACGCGCCCGGTTCGACCACGATCGGGGTCGACTCCACGTACGTGGTGGAATTGAACAGCAGCGGCGCCCGGAACTCGGAGGGTGTCGTCGTCACCGTCTCGCTGCCCACGGGCTACACCTTTGTGTCGGGCCAGTGTGGCGCGACGGCCGGCGCGGGCTCCACGGTTGTGCTCACGCCGTCGGGAACGATCAGCGGCGACCGCGACTGCGACGTCATGCTGAGGCCCGTTATTGTCGCGCCTGCCGACTACACCGTCACCGCTGAGGTGACCGATAACGATGCTCCGGACCTGGACTCGATTCCCGGCAACGGCGTGGGCAATGGGGAAGACGATCAGGACTCGGAGACCGTTGCCCCCTCAAGTGTAGACCTGACGGTCACGCTGGATGTCAGCCCTTCGCAGGCCAATATCGGCGATTGCGTCACCTTCACCACCCAGGTTGAAAACAACGGCCCGGACAATGCCGAAGGTGTGGACATCACCCTGGCCCTGCCAGGGGGTTACACCGCGACGAACTGCTCGGGCCCCGGCGGCGCCGCCACCACCTTCACCGATCAGGACATCAACAACGGCGACACCGCTACCTTCCGCACCGACGCGGAAGTCACGGCTGGCGACGGCGGTGCCGATGTTTCGGAGTTTACCGCGACCGCATCGATCACCGGCTCCGATACCGGCCTGGTGAACACCGGCGACGATTCCGATACCGACGCCATTACCAATTTCATTGACCTGAGCCTGGATCTGATTCCCGGCACCGCAGGGCTTAACCCGCTGGAGGGTGCCAGCGAGACCGTGACGGTGCAGGTTACCGCCGACCCGGAGAGTCAGCGCGCGGCTCCGAACGTAGCCGTTTGCGTCGCTGTGCCGGCTGGCCTGACCCTCACTAACGCCGGCGGGGCGGACACCAATGAACAGGGCTGTGATGTTTTCTGGCGGGCCGGCACCATCGCCACCAGCTCCAGCGACTCGATTGATCTGACTCTGACGGTTGAGGGCACCGGGCCCTACAACATCTCGGCAGAAATTTTTGACGACGCCACCGGCGGCGCCATTGCGCCGGACCGGGATTCGGTCGCCGGCAACCTGTCGGGCACCGAGGACGACGCGGACCAGATCATCTACACGCCGATCGAGGTAGCGGACCTGAGCCTGTCGCTGGTGGTCAGTGACTCGCTGCCCAACATTGGCGAAACCCCCACGTTTACGCTCACGCTGATCAACTCGGGCCCGTCGGGTCACACCGGCGGCATCGACGTGCGCTATACGGTGCCGGATGGTTACAGCCTGGACTCGTTCAACCCGTCCCGCGGCACCATTACCAACACGGATCCCGTTCTGCAGTGGGATGTATCCAACATTCCCTCCGGTGGCAGCGAAACGCTGCAGGTCGTCGCCGAGGTGCTTTCCGGCAGCGACTATCG
Source organism: Pseudomonadota bacterium (assembly GCA_039195135.1). Lineage (GTDB taxonomy): Bacteria > Pseudomonadota > Gammaproteobacteria > Xanthomonadales > SZUA-38 > JANQOZ01. Next base: position 21,791 of record JBCCVP010000032.1, read on the forward strand.
GCACACCGCGGAGATCACCGCGGACTCGCTGGCGGACTCCGATTCCACCCCCAACAACGGCGTCGAATCCGAAGACGACTTTGCGGCTATTACCGCATCGCCGGCGGCGCCGGATCTGGTGGTCACGGCGGAAACCACGCCGGCCACCGCCGTCGGCGGCAGCAACCTGACCTACTCCTTCCGCATCGCCAACACCACCGCCGTCAACGCGCCGGGAGTGCTGGTAAGCGATGTCTATCCGGCCTTTACCACCATTCCCAGCGCCGGCTTTGACAGTGGTGATGTGACCTGGCAGTGCGAGGCGTTTAACGGCGCCTGCTGCAACGCCAACAGCGCCAACTGCGGCACCACGCCCAACCCCACCACACCGCTGGCGACGGCGCTTACCGACGTGGCCATGGATCTGGCACCGCTCAGCTCGGTGGTGATCACCATCAGCGGCGACCTGGATCCGCGCTCCACGGGTGCCCTCAGCAACAGCGTGACGGCGGAAGTTGCCGCCGGCACGTTTGAGCAGGACACCTCGAACAACACCAATATCGACACGCTGACCGGCGCAAGCGCCGTCAGCGAAGCGGACCTCAGCATCAGCAAGGTCAGCAACACCCTGAGCGGCTCCGGCCCGTTTTCCATCGACTACGAGATCCGGGTCACCAACAATGGCCCAAGCTTCGTGGCCGGCGCCACCGTCACCGACCTGCTTGACGGCAGTGATCCGGTGGACGGCCCGTTTTTCGACGTCGCTTCAGCCACGTGGAGCTGCACGCTGGAGCTGGACCAGGGCGACAGTGCCTGTCCCATGCCCGGCACCGGTGCACTGAACGCCGTGTCCGTTTCGCTGGACCCCGGCGCGTCGGCCGTGTTTGCCCTTAGCGTGGACACGCTGGTGACGTCCGGCTCGGTCACCAACACGGCCAGCGTGGCGGCGCCGGTGGGCGTAACCGACGCCATCGGCTCCAACAACAACGCCACCGAACGGGTAGTACTGAGCGGCGCGTCGGATCTCACCATTACCCAGCAGGGACCCACCGGCTCGGTGGTAGCGGGCACCGACCTCACCTATACGCTGCAGATCTTCAACAACGGCCCGGACTTTGCGCCCGCCGCCTCGGTGACGGACGTGCTGCCTTCGGCGATCGCCAACGTCACCTGGGAATGTTCCGCGGTCACGCCGGTTCCCGGCGATCTGACCCGCGTTGAGTCGGTGATTCGCGCAGCGGACCTCGTGCAGCCGGAAGGTCTGGTGTTCAGCCCCGATGGTTCCCACGTCTACGTGGCTTCGCGCGGTACCGACTCGGTCCTCAGCTACCGCCGGGAGACGATCCCCAGCTTCAACTTCGGTGAGCTCAGTTTCCTTGAGGTGGAAACCGACGGCGTCGATGATGGCGGCGACTTCGGCGGCACCGTCGCCGACATGGACGACCCGGTACGCCTCGCCATCAGTCCGGATGGGCGATTCGTTTACGTCGCCGCCCGTGCGAGCGGTGCGGTGGTCTGGTTCCAGCGTGACACGCTGCCGGCCAGCGCCAATTTTGGCCGCCTGACGTACTCCGGGTCGCTCGCCGATCCCTCCCTGGCGGGTGCGGCCGACCTGGTGGTTTCCGCGGATGGTGAACACATCTACGTGGCCTCCGCCGATCAGCCCGGCGTGGTCTGGCTCGACCGGGACCCGGGCAACGGGTCGGTCACGGTGCCGCCGGGTGGCACCAACGTCTACGATCACGCGGCTTCGGCTGGCGGTGAAATCAGCAGCCCCACCAGCCTTGCCTTGAGCCCTGACGGCGCAACGCTGCTGGTCGGCGCCTTGAATGCAGACAGCGAAAATACCCTGCGGGTGCTCACCCGCCAGACCGACAACGGCGCGGTCGATTACGGCGCCCTGACGCAGGTCGGTTACGAAGACGGCAGTTCCGTAGATGACGTGGTCATTACGCCGGACGGCGGTTTTGTCTACGTCACCCGCTTTGCCGACGATCAGATCGGCCGTTACTCGCTGGGCATGGGCGGTGCCCTGACGGGGGGCACCAACCTCAGCGAGACGGATATGACGCTCGCAGCCGGCAGCCTCGCCGGCATTAAGTCGCTTGCGGTTTCCGGCGACGGCGAACACGTGGCGGCGGGCGCGCAAACGGCCAATACGGTCAGCTATCTGCGCATCAACCCGGTGACCGGCGCGCTGCTGGCGCAGGATGGTAGCCAGCTGGCGGACGGCGCCGACGGCAATAACCTGCTGGCCGGACCGCTGTTCCTTGTCTTCAGCCCGGACCAGCGGCACCTGCTGACGTCCGCAGCTGTCGACAATGCGGTCAACGTATTTGACCGAAGGGCCCCGGACCCGATCCTGACCTTCATCGAATTTGAGCAGGACGGCCTGGCGGGCGAGCCGGCCCAGCCGCAGACCGCCGGACTGATCGGCCCCGCGGCGGTGGTGGTCTCGCCCGACGGCAATCATGTCTATACCGGTTCGGTGGGCGGCAACGGGTCGATCTCAGCCTTCACGCGCAACGCTGCCGCCGGCATCACCGTGGATACCCGCGGTCAGAATCTGCGCTTTATCGAAACCTATACCGGCGGCACGAACGGCATTGAAGGGCTCGAAGGGCTCGCGGATCTCACCTTCGACAGCACCGGCACCTATCTGTACGCCGCCAGCGAGAGTGATAACGCCGTTGCCGTATTCCAGCGCAACAGCGTGGACGGCACCCTCACCTTTGTGGAGGCCCAGTTCGACGGCGTCAACGGCTTTGACGGCCTCGCCGGGGCGGGCGCCGTGGCGGTTGATCCCGACGATAACTATCTCTACGTGGCGGCCCGCTTCGAAGCGGCGGTGGGCATCTTCTCCATCGACGGCGGCACCGGAGCGTTGACCTACGTCAGCAAGATTTCCAACGCCGACGCTGGTGTTTCCGGCCTCGAAGGCGCCTCAAACGTGGCGGTGGCGCCGGACTCCGGCGCTGAGCCGGGCCAGGTGATCGTCACCTCCGCGGTGGACAACGCGCTGGTGGTATTCGACCGCGACCGCACCTCGGGTCTGCTGACTTTCAACGCCAGCTATGGGGTTGGCGTGGGCGAGCGTCCGCTCGGACTGGCGGTCAGCAACAGCGGCGAGCACGTCTACGTAGCAGCGGCCAATACCTCTTCGGTGAGCGTATTCCGGCGGGATGCCGATGATGCCAGCGCAACCTACGGCGCGCTGTCATTCCAGGCGGCCTACATCGACGGCAGCGACGGCATCGAAAACCTCGGCGGCGCCCGCTCCATCGCCGTCAGCCTCGACGGCACGCGGGCCTACGTGGCGGCGGAAACCGACCAGGCGCTCAGTGTTTTCTCCATCAACGCCGAGTCCAGCAGCAGCAGCTTTGGTGCCCTCACATTTGTCGAGGCGCGCATTGACAACCAGAACGGCGTGGAAGGTCTCGACCAGATCTACGACGTTGCCGTAAGCCGTGATGGCAGCAACGTATACACGGTGGGCCTGGACGACAACGCTGTGTCCGCCTTCCGCCTGGGTGAAGGCTCGCGTTGCCCGGCTGGCGGCAGCGGCAATCTGTCCGGCGTGTCGGTGGACATTGCGCCCGCAGGCACCCTGACGTTCTTTATTTCCGGCCAGGCCCGCTCCTCAGCAACCACGGGTAGCCTGGTCAATACCGCCACCGTCACCGTGCCGGACGGTTTTGAAGATCCGGTGGACAACGATGGAAGCATGGATGGCTCCGAGAGCGTCACGGTGGTCACACCGCTGGCCGCGGAAGCGGACGTATTTATCAGCAAGACAGATAACCGCATTTCCAACGTGGCGGGGGAAAGCACCTCGTATACGATCACCATCGGAAACGCCGGTCCCAGTGACGCAATCCACAACGCGCCAGGTGTTGTCGAGGTGTCCGATCTGCTCGACGGCAGCGATACGCCCGGGGATGCCACGGACGACGACCGGTTTGTGCTCGGGGAAACCAGCTGGTCCTGTACCGCCATCGGTTCCGGTAGCCTGACGCTGACGGATCTGGAGCAGGGCATCGACGGTTTGGTGGGCGTATCCGCCGTGGCCGTCGCCCCCGCCTTCGATACGCTTGGCCCGGTGGTCTACGCCGCCAGCGTGCTGGACGACTCGCTGCTGGCGTTTAACCTCGATACCGATACGGGCGAGCTCACCTTTGACCAGCGCGTCACCAACGGCGACACGCTTGGCCTGACCGTCAGCGCGCTGGGCGGTGCCCGGGACGTGGCGGTCTCCGATGATGGTCGCTACATCTACGTGGTGAGCCAGGTATCGGACGCCATCTCGGTGTACCAGGCCAGCGACGCCGGTGGCAACCTGGCCCTGACGCTGCTGCAGGAAATCACCATCAGCACCGTCGCCACCCTGGACCAGCCGGTGGCGCTGACGCTGAGCCCCGATCCGGCGCAGGCGCAGGTGTATGTGGCCGCCGCCAAGTCGGACTCCGTCCTGCAGTTTTCCCGCAGCAGTGGCAATGGCCAGCTGAGTTTTGTCCAGTCCTATAGCAATGGGGCCGGGCCGAGCGACGTGCTGGCGTTGGAAGACCACGTTTACGTGGCCGCCACCAACTCAAGCGCCGTGACCTACTTCAGTCGCGATGCCGGCACCGGCAATCTGACCGTCGCCGGCTCCCTGGTCGATGACGCCGATACGCTGCTGAGTGCGCCCGTGGCGCTGGCTGCCAGCCCCAACGGGCGGGTCATCTTTGTCGCCAGCAGTGACGACAACGCCATCACGTCACTGACGCGAGACCTCGCCAGCGGAGCGCTGACGGTCTTTGATGAGCTGAGCCAGGCTGACGCGGACGTCACCCAGCTGCTTGCGCCCAGCGCGCTGGCGGTGAGCGCGGACGGGTTCCACCTGTACGCCGGCGCGGCCGGGTCCGGCGCCATCAACATTGTGAGCCTCGGCAGCGACGGCGAGCTGGTGCTCAACAGTGTGATCACCAATGTGGGTGATACCGGTGGCCTTGGCGGCATCTCCGGACTTGCTCTCAGCAGCGATTCAACGCGCCTGTTTAGCGCGGCACAAACCGATAATGCGGTCGGCGCTTTTGCCCGGCTGGCCGATTCCAGCTGTCCGGTGAGCGGCACCGGCAATATCAATGCCGTTCCGGTGAACGTAGCCGCCGGCGGACAGATTGTGTTCACCCTCAACACCGAGGTGTCCGCGACTGCGACCGGTGACCTGCGCAACACCGCGACGATCGATGCGGCGATTGACGCGGACGGCGTGGACTGCGGCGATTTTTCTGATCCGGCGGACGACAACAACAACTGCGCCACCGATAGCAACGATCTCAATCCCGAGGCGGACCTCTCGATCATCAAATTTGACCAGTTCATCGAGTTTGATGGACTGGCCGGCGCGGCGGCCCTGGCGGCGACGCCGGATGGCGCCTACCTGTACGTGGCCGGCGCTGGTGAGCAGTCCATCGCGGTATTTGAGCGCAACCTGACGCCGCCCGTCGGCGTTGACGACCCGGTGCTGGGCGAACCGGTGTTCCGCTCGTTCGTTCGCAACGGTGTAAACGGCGTCTCGGGCCTGAATGGTGTCAGCGACCTTAAGATCAGCAGCGACGGTGAGTTCCTCTACGCCAGCGCTGCGCTGGACAGTGCGCTGACCGTATTTGCGATCGACGGCGCGGACGGCTCCCTGTCCCAGGTGGCCGACGTACGCAACAACGGCACGGTTGCGGGCTTGAGCGGCGCGGCAGCGCTGGTGCTCACGCCGGACAATGAACATCTGTACGTGGCCGGGCCCAACACCGGCACGCTGGCGGCATTTACTCGGGATGATATGAGCGGGCAGGTGACCTTCCTGCAGTTGTTGCAGAACGGTATCGACGGCGTCACCGGTCTGGCCCGGCCGGCCGGTCTGGCCGCCGCTGCCAATGGCAGCCAGCTGTATGTCACCAGTTCCCTCGATAACGCCCTGGTGGTGTTTGACCGGGAAACCGACGACCAGGTCACCGGCTTTGGTGAACTGACCTACCGACAGACGCTGATCAGCGGCGTCGGCGGCGTGACCAGTCTGGTAGCGCCGGCGCAGGTGGTGGCGGAGCCCGGCGGCGATCATCTGTATGTGGCTGCCGCCGGCAGCAACGCGGTGGTGGCCTTCGAGATTCCTGCAACGCTCGGCGATCTGTCCTTTATCGGCGCGGTGGAAAGCTCCACCAGCGTGCGGCTGGACGGGGTCACCAGCCTGGCCCTTGCCCCCGCCGTGGGTGGTGCCGGCCCCATCGCTCAGGTTTACGCTGGCGCGCCGGACGGCGACACCATCGCTGTGCTCGACCGCAATACGATCTCTGGCGTGCTGACCGCGGTTTCCGATATTTCTGAAGGTGACGATACGGCACTGCCCACGGTGAGCGTGGCGGGCCTTATTGACGTCGCTGGCCTGCTGGTTGCCGGCAGCGCTGAGCAGCTTTATGCGGTCAGTCCCGCTACCGGCTCCGTCACCGCCCTGGCGCGCGCGTCGGGCGGCGAGCTGAGCTATCTCCTCACCCAGTCCGATGGCGGCGGCGGCGCGGCCCCGGGCAGCGTGGTTTCCTACACGATCGAAGTGAGCAACTTCGGACCCAGCGACGTGGCCGAAGCCCGCGTCACGGATCTGTTCCCGGAACAGTTCAGCGACATCACGTGGGTGTGTGAGGCGACCGACACCAGTCTTGCAGACCCCGCGGAATGTCAGGCCAGCGGCGAAGGCTCGCTGGAATCTGAAGCGGTGATTCTCCCGGCAGGTACGGCGGTACGATTTATCGCCTCGGCAACGCTGCGGCCGGATGCCACCGGCCGGGTAACCAATACAGCGTCTGTTGCGGCGGTCTCGGCGCTGGATCCCAATCCGACCAACAACGTCGCCGTCGACAGCGATACGGTGCTGAGCCCGGCGGTAGACCTGATGGTCACCAACAGCAATGGACTGAGCGCGCTCAACCCGGGTCAGGATGTGACCTACAACTTTGGCATCACCAACGCCGGCCCAAGCAACGCAGCGGCCGTAACCGTCAGCCATGTGCTGCCGGAACGACTTGCGTTCAGCAACTGGAGCTGTGTGGCAACGCCGGTGCCCGGCCGCCTCACGCCGCTGGTGGACATGGCGCCGGATGGTATCGACACGGTGCGGGAGCTGGTGATCAGCGCCGACGGCAGCAGTGTTTACGCCGTTGGTCTTGAAGCGGGCAGCGGTGCCCTGAGCATCTATCGGCGGGATAACCGCGACGGCTCGCTGAGCGCCTTTGGCGTGCCGATCGAAAACGGCGACAACCTGTCCGGCAACACGGTGGGCGGCCTTGCCGGGGCCGCCGCGCTGGCCCTGAGCCCGGATGACCGGCATCTGTATGTCGCCGGAGCCGGGGACGACGCGGTCGCGATATTCAGTCGCAACACCACCACCGGTGAACTGAGTTTTGTCGGCCGCATTCTGGACGGCGTTGCGGGCGTGAACGGTCTTGGTGGGGCCATCGACGTTCTCGTCTCGGCTGACGGTACCAAGGTTTACGTTGCCGGCCAGGCTGACAACGCGGTTGCGGTTTTTACGCGCAATACCACCGACGGAACGCTTAGCTTCCAAGAGGCGGCTACGGACGCGGCCCTTGGCGGTCTTTCCGCTCCCAGCAAGCTGGCAGCGGATCCGGGCGACGCCTTTGTCTACGTGCTCTCAGCGGCCGGCAATCGAATCACCCGGCTGGAGCGTAACCTGACCGGCGGCCTCATCAATCCGGTGGTGCTGGAAAACAACCAGCTGGCCGAGTCCGTGCTCGAGGAGCCTACGGATCTTCAGTTTGCCGCTGACGGTGAGCTCGCCTACGTCACCTCGGCCACCAGCAATGCGCTGGCCCGCTTCCGGGTAGACGGCGCCACCGGCGTCCTCAGCTTCGACCAGGCCTGGCAGGCTGGTGATCCCGGTTTCGACGGACTGGATGGCCCCCAGGGTGTGGCGCTGAGCAGCAGCGGTCAGGAAATCTATGTGATCTCCGCCGCTACGCCCAGTATTTCGCTACTGAGCCTTATTGACGGCACGCTCACCCAGACCCAGTTCCTGGCCAGTGGTCTGCCGGGCAACCTGCGAGGCATCGTGCTGGCCCCCGGCGAGCGGCACATCTATCTCGAAGCCGACGTGCTCGAAGGGTTTGACGTCAACGCCGGTTCCCGCTGCGCCACCAGCGGCAGCGGTGACATCAACGACCTTGTCAGTCTGTCGTCCGGTGGCAGCGTGACCTACACGCTGGCCGCCCGGGTTTCACCGGCGGCGACCGGCAGCGTGACCTCCGTGGTGGAGGCCTCCGCCGGCAGCGGCGTCGTTGAACTGCTGCCGGCCGATAACCAGGGTGTGGATACCGATAGCATCACGCCGCAGACCGGCGGCGTGGTCGTTGGCCTGACCCGGAGTAACGTCGGACGTGCGGCCCCCGAGCCGGTGGCAGGCATCACCTCCAGGTTCGACGTGACCCTCGACAACACCGCCATCAGCGACCTGCTGGGGGCGGAGCTGACACTGGCGCTGCCGCTTTATCCGGCCGATCCCAACGGCCTTGATCCGGCGACCCTCGAGATTGCCGAATGTACCCAGGCCGATCCGCTGGTGGCGGACGAGCAGATCAGCGATGCGGCCCTCGACGGCGTGGTGGATGCGGTGTTCAGCGCCGACGGCAACTATGCCTATGTGCTGGCCGCCGGGCGCCTTCTCACCTACCGCGTTACGGTGGGTGGTCTGGTGCCGGACGGTACGCTGAGCGATGGCGACAGCTCCGGCGCCCTGACCGTTGCCGGGCTGGCGGGCGCTTCCGCGCTGGGCATCAACGAGACGGTCGACGACCTCTACGTGCTGGCCGCCGCGGACAACCAGCTGCTGGCTTTCACCCGGGACAGCGCCGATGGCTCCGTGACGCTGCGCCAGGTTGTCACCAACGGTCAGAACAGTGTCACCTCGCTGCTTAACCCGCAGAGCGTGGTGGCTTCCCCAGACGGTGCAAACGTCTACGTTGCGGCACCCGGTGCCGATGCGATCGTCCAGCTGGGCCGGGCCGGGGACGGGACTTTAAGTTTTGTCGAACGCGTACGCGACGGGTTTGGCACCATCGCGCCGGACAGCAATGTGATTCGCGCCGTGTCCGCGCTGACGCTGTCGGGAGATGGATCGCTGCTGCTGGCTGCCGGCACCGGATCTAATGCGCTGGCTACCTTTGCCGTTGCTGGCAGCGATGGCCGCCTCACCTACCTCAGCAAACTCACCGACGTCGATGAGCCGGCGCTTACCGCGCCCCGGGACGTGCGCCTGAGTCGCAACGCTTCCTCGGCCTATGCGCTGCTGGACGACGGCATCGTTGTGGCCCGTGTAGATGCCGAGACTGGCGTCATGACGCCGATTCAGGTGCTGGCCTCGGAGGTTGACGGCCTGCCGGAGTTCGGCCAGCTGGCGGCGTTTGATCTGACGACCGACAACAGTAAGTTGCTCGCGGTTTCCCAGCAGACCGCTGCCGTGATCCTGCTGCACCGCGATTTTGATACCGGCCTGCTGCGCTATGGCGGGCAGACGCAATCCATGGCCGCGCCGCTGGACGACGTGTCCTCGCTGGTAATCAGCCGCAACGACGCAGACGTGCTGCTGACGCATCCGCAGGCGCCGCAGCTCAGCAGCTGGCAGCTTGGCGGTTTCTCCCAGTGCCCGACATTGACCACCGGCGAAGCAATTCTTTCCCAGTCCGTAGACCTGGCGGGCGGCGCGCAGCTGACCCTGGCCATCGAAGGATTGCTCCATCCACGGGCCCGCGGTCGCCTCGACTCGCTGGCGCAGGTCACCACCGGTGCGACGGTGCTCGGCCAGGCAACGCTGGCTACGGCCGCCGACGATATCTCGGTTGAGCATGACCTGGCGCTGACCGCCACGGTGCTGACCGCAGATCCGGTAGCCGGCGAGGGGATCGAACTCAGTCTGGAAGTAAGTAATGCTGGCCCAAGCGCGGCGCTGGACGCTTCGCTCACCGCAGATCTGACCGGCGGTGTAAGTAACATCGTGTACACCTGCGCTCTCGTTGGTGAGGGCTCGTGCGGCGGCGGCAGTGGACCGCTGACCGGTGTGCTGCTTACCGTCGATCCTCTGGCGGTTGCCACCTACAGCGTCAGCGGCGATCTGGCGGCAAGCCTGCTTGGCCCGCTGAATCTGTCCGGCAGCGTTGCGGCGGAGACCGGCGCAACGGACCCGGCACCAGGCAACAACACCTTTGCTGATTCACCCACGGTGACCCGCGTTTCCGACCTTAGCGCGACCATCCAGGTGCTTGGCCAGCCGTGGCTGCCGGGTACTCCGGTGAGCTATCGGATACGGCTGGAAAATTCAGGTCCCAGCGACGCGGACGATAATCCCTTTACTGCCACCCTCGCGGCGGCGCTGACGGACGCAACGATCGCCTGTTCCACGTTGACTGCACCGATGTGCCCCACCGACGGCACGGTCTTTGATGGATCGGTCAACCTGCCGGCCGGTACGGAGGCCACGCTGGAGGTTACCGGTGATCTGCCGCCGAGCGTGATCAGCAGTGCGGTGCAGCTGGCAGCCAGCATCGATCCCGACGTGGACAGCACCGACCCGGATCTTGCCAACAACAACGACGAGGCGGAGCCGAATATTGTGCGCACCGGGGCCATCTCGGTATCCATCGAAGACAACCGCGATCCCTACGATCCGCTCGGCAGTGGCCCCGGCATCGAGTACATCGCCACGCTCACCAACGCCGGCCCGTCGGTGGCCGACGTGGCAGCGCGGTTCCGGATTCCCGAGGAGTTTGTTGTTGGTCCCGGCCCCTGCCTGCTCGACGTGGCGGATCCCGGCAATCTGGATGTATATGAGTGCCGCGTGGATCGGCCGTTTATCGGTACGCAGACCGTCTCGATCCTCCTGCGGCCGGCCCCGGGTGTCTTCACCGGCACCTACAACGTGGGCCTGGAGCAGATCAGCGACGCGGTCGACACCACCTCCGGCGACGACACCGACGTTGAACAGACGACGCTGGCCTCCGGCACCGATCTTGTCGTCTCGCAAACGGTGGATGTCACCAACTTGCTGCCCGGCGCGCCCTTTGTGTTCACCGTCACGGTGGTCAACGAAGGCTCGACCAGAGCCCAAAGTGTCGACGTGGCCGGGGTGATCGATGAGGCGCTGGTGGATCAGCTGGCCTGGACCTGCGTGGCCTCCGGCGTGGGCCGCTGCGACGCCGCCGGCACCGGACCGCTGCAGCTCAGCGGTGTGATTCCACCGGGCGATCGGTTTGTGATCGAGTTCACCGGCGAGCTGGCTTCGACGGTAGACGTCAACGCTGTCGACTGGCTGGACCATGAAGTAACCGCGGTGGTGAACGACGCCACGGGCGATATCTACACGCCGAACAACACGTCCCTGATCCAGGTTCCGGTGGACGACGTGGTGTTCAGTGATAGCTTCGAGGAGACACCGTAGCGATGAATTCGATAGCGAAACAGGCACTGGCAGCGACGGTTTGCGTCGCCGCCGGCTTTGGTGTCGGCGCGCTGGTATTTCGCAGCCCGTCGGCTGCTCCGACGCCGGTACCCGAGGCGCAAATTCTTGCCCGGTTCGGCGACGAGGTGATCACCATCGACCAGTTCCGCGTTGAGATGGAGCGGCGCGGCGGCCGGCTGCCGGGCCAGTTCCACTCCGTGGAGCAGAAGCAGGAGCTGCTGGAAGCCATGGTGGATTACCGCCGGCAGCTGGCGGCGGCGCAGAATGCTGGCTACGGCGAAGACCCGGATGTAGTGCGGGTGATCGAGAAGTCGGTGATCAGCCGCTTCCACGAAGATCGCCTCGACCGGGAGCTGGAGCGCCAGCAGGTGACCGATGATCACGTACGCGACTGGTACGAAAAAAACCAGGACGACTATGCCGTGCCGGCCCGCTACCGGCCCGCCCTGATCCTGCTACCGGCACCGACCAATGGCGACGCGGTTGCCTGGCAGTCGCTGCGGGAGCGGGCGGACCTGATCCTGGATGAGGCCGCAAACCTGGCGCCGGAGCTGGTGCACTGGGGACCGCTGGCCCGGGAGCATTCCGCGCACCGGTCCAGCCGCTACAACGGCGGTGCGGTCGGGTGGCTGACGAAGCACGCAGGGCAGCGCTACGCCTGGGAAACGGAGGTGGTCGATGCGGTCTTCGCCCTCACCGAGCCCGGCGAGATTGCACCCCCGATCGAAACCGACAGCGGCATTTTTCTGGTGCGTCTCATGGCGCTGGAGCGGCAGCAGCCAAGACCCCTGGAGGCAGTGGCGGACGGTATCCGCTATCACCTCACCCGGGAACGCCGCCGCGCGGCTAAAGAAAAAATGCTCACCGACCTGACGCGCGGTGCCAAAGTTGAAATTTTTGCCGATCGGCTGCAGAACGTGCAGCCCATCAATCCGGAGCAGGCGGAAGAGCTGAGCCCGCCCTCGCTGCCGAAAAGCTGAACCTAGAGAGAATTCCCATGCGAAGACTGAAGTCAATGCAAAGTCTGAAAGCCGCCGCGCTGATCGCGGGCCTCGCGCTGACCTGGATGGGTACCGCCGGCGCGGTATCGATCCAGCAGAGCTTTACCCTGCAGCCGGGCTGGAATGCCATCTACGTAGAGCTTGAGCCGGACGACAAGGAGATTCAGAACGTCTTTGCCGGACTGCCGGTGCGCAGCGTATGGCGCTGGATTCCGCCTCAGCCCGGTGTCGATTTTATTTCCGACCCAGCTGAAGGCCTGCTCAACGTCGACGGCTGGTATCCCTACTTCCCGGAAACCGAGCCGGAATCGTTTCTGACCAGTCTGTTCAGCGTGGACGCGAATACCGCCTATCTGGTCAACATTCAGTCAAGCAGTTCAGTCACGCTAACCATCACCGGTCAGCCCCGGCTGGAACGCGTGCGCTGGAATACCGACGGTTTCACCCTGACCGGCCTGCCGGTCGCCGAAAGCGGCGCGCCGAGCTTTGGCGAGTATTTCGAAGCCTCCGAACAGCACAGCGGCCAGCCCGTCTATCGGCTGGGCAGCGGCGGCGTCTGGGAGCTCGTCTCCAGCCCCTACAGCCTCGACGTTAACTCCGGCGAAGCCTACTGGGTCTTCACCGACGGTGCTTCCGCCTTCCAGGGTCCGCTGGAGATCGATATTGAAGGGGACGAGGACATCGAGTTTGGCAACGCCTCCACCGATCGTCTGATCAGCCTGATTAACAACGGCACCGCCGACACGGTGGTGACCGTGTCCCGAGGCGCCGGCGACGCCATGCCCCTGGCCTACGAACTTCGGGACCCGGAGACCAACGAACCGAGTTTTCCGGATCTGCCCGCTTCGCTGCCGCTGAACGTGACCGCCGGCGGGGTGACCTACTTCAAGCTGTCCACTGACCGGGCTGACTTTGCCCAGCCGGAGTACGAGCAGATCATTGAGTTCTCCAACGGGAGCGGCGTGCGCCGCCGCCTGGTCGTTTCGGGAACGCCCGTGACCGTTTCGGCAGATCTGCAGAGTGTGATTGCGGAAGACCCGCTGACCAAGTCCGGCATTCGCCTCAAAGGTGCCGGCGTTGACCAATACGCTGGCCTGTGGCTCGGGTCCATATTTGTCACCGGCGTCAGTGAAGCGCAGCTGGCCGGAGTAACGCCGCTGCCGGTGAGCCGGCCGTTTGTCCAGAAGCTGTTGATCCACGTCGACGCCAACGGCCAGGCCCGTCTCCTCAAAGAGGTGGTGCAGATGGCTCAGCCAGCGGTGCTGGCACCGGTGCCGGACGACCCGGAAAACCTGGAGATTATCGACCCGGGCCGGGAGGTGCTGGTCACCGACGACAGCCTGCTGCCCAATTTTGAGGGGCTTTCGGTGCGGGACGGGCAGGGTGTTGGCGTTCGCCACAGCACCACCAGCTACGATTTTGAAGACCAGTTTCTCGACTTTGCCGGCGCCTTTAATACCGCTGGCGTGCTTTCGGTAACGCTGGACCTGCCGTCCGACTTTCCAACGAATCCGTTCCTGCACCGTTACCACCCGGATCACGACAACCTCGATGCGCAGTTCACCAACTTCCAGCAAGAGGCTTTTGCCCTGACCCGGGTGCTGCAGCTGCGCTTTTCCGGCACCGATCCGGAGGGCACAACGCCGCCGGACTGGGGAGACTCCCTGATGGGCGGCGAATATCTGGAGACCATCACCGGGCTCCACAAAAACCCCATTTTCCTGTCCGGCGACTTTCGCATCAGCCGGATCTCTGACGTCACGCTGCTGAATCAGTGATTGCCATGAGACATTTCGCAATGACCAGAAACCATTCCAGCCAACGGCAAAGTGTCCGAATCCTGCCCGCCCTCGCCGCTGGCGCTGTCGCCACCTTGGCAGCCCTGTGGGCCGGCACCGCCTCCGCTTCCTGGCCGGAGAGCATCGGGGGCGCGCTCGACGATGAGGCCGCGGCCATCACGACCACCTCCACCGGCGACATCTACGTCACCGGCAGCTTCAGCGGCACCATCGATATCGGCGCCACCACGCTGTCCGCGCAGGGTGGCACCGACATATTTGTGGCCCGACTGCGCGCTGACGGCTCGGTCATCTGGGCCCGGCGGTTTGGTGGTTCCAATTTTGAGGAGCCGACGGCGATCGCCAGTGACGATGCTGAGAACGCCTACGTTGCGGGTCATTTCTACGGCAGCACGACGCTAGGCAGCACGACCCTGGATGCCCCCGGCGGCAACGCCGACGTTTTTGTGATCAAGCTGGCGGAGGTCGACGGGGCGCTCGAATGGGCCTACCAGGCGGGCGGCGATCAGGATGATTTCGCCACCGGCATCGGCGTGGTCCCGGGTAACCCGCTGAACACGCCGCCGACACCGGACAGCGTGTTTGTAGCGGGGGAGTACCGCGGCAGCGGCAATCCCGCGCTGGCGCAGTTTGGTCCGCTGGATGACGTACCGTTCAGCAACACGGATGTGACCCTGCCGGATCCGCCGGGAGGGGCTTCCACCGGCGTCTTCGTGGCGCGGCTGAACGCCGCCACGGGCCGCACCAAGTGGGCTAAGACCCGAGAAGCCATCGACGGGGCCAGCGGTCTTGAGGGCATCACGGCCATGACCGTCGCCCGGGATGGCAGAATTTTTATTGCTGGTTTTTCCAAGACTTCCGAAACGGTTCAGTACAGCCAGACCTTTGACGACCCGCTGCAGTTCACCGTCCCCGGCGTGGAGGCGCACCCCAACTGCGGACAGGGCCTGCCGGGCTTCGACGATACCCTTTGCCGGATTCGCGACCGATTCCCGGAAAACTGGCTCGGCGATCGTGGCCAGTGTCTTGGCGGTGCCTGGGACCACAACCTGCCCGGCAACGCAGACACGCCCCCCGCGGGCGCTACCCGGGACTTTTCCATCTTTCTGTCCGGCGGTAGCAACCGCAACGTGCGCAGTGAGGCCATCGACACCTCCACGTTTGGCAGCGTCACGGTACGCCTGGACGTGGTGGAAGGTCAGGATTTCTTCTCCGAAGACACCGATTTCAGCGAGGACTTCCGGGTGCTTTACTGCACCGACGGGGGTGCCTGCGCCTACAACTCTGACGCGGGCTGGCGGGAGCTGGAGCGCTTCCGCGGCGGCGGCGGTCGCACCAACACGCGCGTCAGCTACGACCTGCCCACCGACGCGCTACACAGCAACTTTCGCCTGCGCTTTCACCGCGTAAACGGCAGCGGCGCCTGCTGGGATTTCTGGCACGTGGACAACATCGAGGTGTTGGCCGCCACCCGGGAGCCGTTTATTGCTCAGGTGACCAACGCGATGTCGGATGACGTGAACGACGTGGGTTTCTCCGGCCCGGTGATCGACGTGAACGGTGTCCCGACCGCCCAGGAAGGTTTCAAGACCATTCCGGAAGAACTGACGCCGACGGGTCTTGCTTTCTATGCCGATCCCACCGGTTCTGAGGTGCTGTATCTGTCGACCACGCACTCCGGCGGCACCGGCATTCTGGTCGACGGGCTGACGACCGACCTGGCCGTGCCTGGCGCCGCCCTGATCGAATATGGCCTGGAAGGCCCGGGTCTGGAAGCCAGCAATACGCGGACCATTGCCGACGCAACGCTTCAGGGCGTCACCACCGACGACGCCGGCAACATCTACGTGGTTGGTGATTTCACCGGCACGATTGCGCTGGGCACGAGCTTTACGCTCACCTCCCAGTCAGCCGACAGCGATCTGTTCGTCGCCAAGCTGCGATCCGACTTTTCCTGGTGCTGGGCCACCGGTGGTGACGGCACCGGCCTGGGCACGCTCGATCTCGGCGACTGTGCCAGCGAAGCCCTGCCCGGCATAGCCGGCAGCGCGCTGGGTGATACCGCCAGCGGTATCGCGTTCAACCCGCCGGACCAGCTCTACGTGCTGGGCACTTTCCAGGACTTCGCCACCTTCGGCGACGAGCAGGCCCTGTCCAACGGATCCACCGACGCGGTGATCGCTAATCTGGATACCGACGGCAGCTGGTTTGACGTGGAAAGCTGGGTCGTCGGCGAGCCTTTGGTGCCGCCGGCCAACGCGGAGCTCGGCGCGACCACGGTCCTGCCGCCGGAGATCTTTATCGATGGCGTGCTGATAGCGGACGGTATTCCGCGCCTGTTCTACTGGCAGGCGCCGGTGCCGGGCAACGATGCGCAGCTGTTTCCGGTGCAGCCATCGGAAGGTATCACCGTCGAATGGCGGGTGAGCGCAGATCCGACCGATGAAAACCGCGCCGTGAGCATTGGAAATGCTGCCTGGCCGTCGGATATCTGTTCGCCCACCAATGACACCGCCTGTTATCAGGTTCACGTCGCTGGCTCGCCGGTGGACATCAATCCCGAAGATCAGAGCCTTTCGTATCTGAATGCCAACGGACTGATTCTGCCCGACAGCCTGGCCAGCGACGCGGTCGTGAACGGCTCGGTGTTCAACGCGCAAAACCGCGGCTTCGCAACCCTGGTATATGTGGTTGGCAGCACGCCTAATCCATCCCAGTTCCCGGTGGATCTGGAAGTGATCCGTACGCTGAACTTCCAGGAGGCCCCGTTGTTCGAGAACGGCGTGCCGACGGAAATTGGCGAACCCATCACCGATATTTTCCACGAGGAGCTGGGCCGCACCGGCTACGTGCTGAACGAGCTGGCGTTTTACGACGGTGTAGGCACCGATGCGGCCTACAATCGCGCCTCCCGCACCGGGCAAATTATCCCCGTTAACGAGGTTAACCCGTCCCGGCCGCAGGACGCGGGTCGGGAGATGGTGGTGGTCTGGTACCGGGCCAACGCTAAAGGCGTGTTCTGGGGTGAAAAGCCGGTGCAGTATGACCCGGCCTGGCCGCTGAATCCGGACCGTATCATCATCGCCAGCCAGCAGGGCGGCGAGGTGCTGGGTCAGCAGTCGCTGGATCCGCTGCTGTTCCCGACTCAGTCCCTGTACCGCCAGTCCGATCCTAACCTGCCGGGCTACAACCCGAACGAAGAGCACGCGTTCTTCGCGCCATCCAGCACGGGAACCGGCCTTGAGGCCATCTTCGCCCTGCGCGCCGACTTTGGCACGCCGGTTGGGGAAATTGGCGCCGAGTCCGATCCCTGGGTGCTGGTGAAATATTTCAGCAACGACACCTCAGACTGGGCCTTCCGGGTTTTCCGGGTGGAAGCCACCGGAGCGGGTTTTAACGAGTTCCGCTTCTCCGGCATTGCCGCAACGCCCGTTGAGCCGCCCTATCCGGTCCGGCTGCTGGGCGGCTGCGCTGAGTCGCAGATCTCCGGCTCGACCGCCGCGGTGCCGGTGCCCCCACCGTTCTTCCGCGACTACAAGAACCAGCTGTGGTCCTCGTCGGAAGGCAGCGGCAGCATCTTCTACTACTACCCGCTACAGCCGGGCATGGACAACGCCGACACCTCCCTTGGCGCCGGCGACTGCGTGCCCTGGATGCCCAACCTGCCGGAAACGGACGGCGGCACGGCTAATCCCAACCTGCCGATCGAAACGGCCTACACCATCACCTGGCCCGATACGGTACCGATTCTGACGCCGGGCGAAACGCTGCTCGCGCCGAAACGCGGACTGCCGGATATCTTCAATCAGGCCGCGGTGGAAGTGGCGTTTGACGAGGTCAACGC
>JBCCVP010000033.1:0-38920 GCA_039195135.1 Pseudomonadota bacterium
ACCGATGACCCGGGCACACCGGAGGTTGAGGTGACCGCCGGCTACCCGGCCAACTTCACCTTTCGCTTTAACGACGTGGACGACGTGGATCTCCACCGCTTCGACGTGACCTGGAGCACGGGCGATACGCCTGTGCAGACGGATGTGATCACCCCAACCAGCAGCAATGCCAGCCCACTGCTCATTGCGATGCCGATGGGTGGCGAGGTTGCGGCGGCCTTTACCTTTGCCAACGCCGGTGAGATTGACCGGGTGCGGGCGTGTATCTCCGACAACGTGGTGCTCGACCAGGACCAGAAGCTGAACAGCACCACCACGCTGACCGACTGCCTCGACCTCGATATCGTCAACGCGCCGCGGCCGGAGCTGGACGTGGAAATCCTGGCGCCAACCGTCATACCCGCCCAGGAACGGTTTGCCGAGGTGGAAATCCAGGTGACCAACCGGGCCCCGCAGCCAAGCGCCGGTAGTGGAACGGCGGCGGATGATTTGACCGTCAGCATCGACCTGCCGCTCGCACCGGTCAGCAACAAGGGTGGGAACAACTGCTCCGCATCCGGGCTAACCACCACCTGCAGCGTGGGGAACCTGCCGGCCGGCGACACCTTTACCCAGACCTTCATGCTCGATACGCAGGGCCTGGCAGAAGGCACCGAGTTGATCATCAATCTGGACGCTTCGGTAGCCAGCGAGGTGACCAGACCAAGCCGCACCCAGCTTGGCATGACCCTTGGGCCGCTGGCCGACATTGTGGTGACCGCGTCAGAGGGGGCCACCTCCAGCTGCCGCTTTGAGTGCTCCCGCTCTGGCTTTGGGTGCACCGGCGCCACGGCGCAGCCGGTCTGCACGCTGTCGGACGCGCTGGCGCTGGCGGTGAATGGCCCGCAGGACACCGGCAACCCCGTGATTGCCCTCGGCGATGGGGTGTTCTCCCTGGATGGCGCAACTGCGCCTTACGTGGTGGATACGTCGCTATCGATTGTCGGCGCGGGGCCAGACAAAACCCGCTTGAGCGGGCAGGCGCAGTTTCCGCTGCTGGTGAGCCAGGGCTTCGCCGTCACGCTGAAAGATCTGCAGCTCGCCAGCGGCGCCGAGGCGACCGCCGGCGGCGCGGCCATTCAGGTGGACTTTGGGTCCCGGCTGCGGCTGGAGAACGTATCCGTCACGAACAGCAGCGCCACGGCGCTGATCCGAAATGCCGGCGGTGAACTGGTCCTCAGCCAGGTGAGTCTCGCCGACAATACCGTGGAGGAGTATCTCGTTGACGTGCAGGGCGTCACCACGCTGGAAAACGTCAGCATGATCGACAACGTTCATAACCAGGGCGACGCGCTGGGGCTGATCGGCAATCTGTCCGGCGTGGTGCGGCTCAATCACGTCACCGCGGCCGGCAACGACAGCCCGGTGCTCTATTCGCTGCCTGGCGCGGGCTTCATGGAACTGACCAACAACCTGTTTGCCGACAGCTCGCAGCCCGCCTGCCGCACGGACGCCATCACCGCCCAGACCTCCAGCGGCGGCAACGTGTTTCGCCCGGACAGCGGCTGTCCGATGGGTGCCCTCGACGTCGAAGCCGAAGCGCCGCTGCTGAGTGACCGGATTTCGATCTCCGGTCAGTCGGTGCGCGTGCCCCTGCCCGACAGCCCGGCGCTGGATCTGATCAGCGGCGATTGCCTGGCGGCGGATCTGCTGGGCACTGAACGCCCGGTGGACGGTGATGACGACGGCGATGCCGCCTGCGACGCCGGCGCGATTGAAGCCCGGCCCGATGCCTTGTTCCTCAACGGTTTTGAGTCTTAGCTGAGGCTAGTATCGAAACTCCACACCCACACCCACAATGCGCGGTTCGTTCACCTGGAACCGCGCGTTGGGCTGGGTGACCACCGCGCCGGTGCCGGTATTGACGTTGGCAAACACCTTGCTGGTGGAAAACCGCTCATCGAGAAGATTGTTCGCGAACGCGTAGACGTTCCATCCTTTGCCGCGATAGCCCACTCGGCCGTTGACAAGGGTGGCGCTGCCTACTTCGTTGACTGCGAGATTAGTGACGTCCGACTGCTGAGAACCGCGGTAGCTGGCGCTGAGGCTCGAATAAAACCCCGCGTCGCTTTCATAGCTGAAGCCCGCCGCTGCCGTGACTCCAGGCGCGGTGGGAAACTCGTTGCCCGCGAGGTTTTCAAATTCACCGGGCACCAGGGCGAAGGCGAAATCGGTGAATTCGGTATCCAGCAGCCCCAGCGAGGTGAACATCCTGAGCTGGCTGCTAACCGCGAATTCAAGATTGAATTCAAGACCATAAAGCTTCGACTCGCCGGCGTTGTCGACAAATACATCCTGCGCCGCGCCCGATGGCCCAAGAATCGATACTTGCTGATCTTCCCAGTCCATATAAAAGGCGTTGGCGTTAGCCGTTAGCCGGCCGTCCAGCCAGCGGGAGCGAAAAGCCACTTCGTAGTTGGTAACAAACTCCGGATCAAAGGCTATGATCTCCGAGATACCCTCGCCGGGCACGACCCGCTGGGAAGCGCCGCCGGCGCGGTATCCACGTTGGACGCTGAACGATAGCGAGCGATCTTCATCGAAACGGTAGGTGAGGGTGCCGCGGGGAAGGAAAGCCTCAAAATCAGCAGGAATCGGCGTGCCCTCCGGCTGAGCAAACAGCACCCCGCACGGTAGCGGAGGCAGATTGGGTATCGCTGCCACGCAGTTTGCCGGCTCGATGGTGACGCTCCCCTGGTCACCGGAATTGAAGAACTCCTCTTCGTCGTAGCGCGCACCGAGCGTCACGGACCACGTTTCGTTGAAGTCGTAGTTGAGTTCGGCAAACAGCGCCTGATTGTCCGTCTGCTGAACATTCAGCGTTTCAAACATGGCCACCGAATTTGGCGGATCGGCGGGTATGCCAACGGACACCAGGGGAATCGAGAAGCTCAGCGCATTGAAACGTTCGTCTTCAAAATAGTAAGCCCCGATCCAGCCGCTGAGTCGATCGAAGGAAAAGGCAGCCCGGAGCTCCGCAGAGTAGGTCTCGAACTCCGTCGGCGTGTTGATGAGGCTGACCTCGTTGCCCACCGGCGTTCCGAATTGAATCGTCCGGGTGTTGTCTTCGTAGGTGAGCAGCGCGATCAGGTCCCAGCTGGGCGTGAGGTCGTAGGTGATGTCGGCGATATAGCGCTGCGTGTCAGCCTGTTCCAGCCGCACGCGGGTGAAGGTGGTGGTGCCGAAGGGGTCGTAGTCGCTGAATGCCGGATCATCGAAGGCCACCGGCGCGAAGCGGGTATTGAACTCGCCAAAGTCGGTGACCACGCTTTCGGCGATCAGCTCCACGCGCAGGTCCGGTAGCGCCGCGGGTTCGAACAGCAACTTGCCCCGGATCAGCTCCGAGTCCTGAAATTCCTGGGGGATGCCCGAGATGACCTCGACCACCTCCGCGTCGTAGGTCTGGTTGTCGTAGGCAAGTCGGAAAGCCAGCTGGTTGTCCACCAGCGGTCCGCCGACCGCAAAAGACCCTCGCCGGGTTTCTTCCGATGCCACCTGCCCGCGGGCCAGAAACTCCCAGTCGTAGGTTGGATCCTTGGTTTGCATCACAATAGCCCCGGCCAATGCATTGCGCCCCTGCACTGTGGACTGCGGGCCGAGATGGACTTCTACCTGTTCGACATCCCAAAGGCTCTGAACACCCTGCTGCGCGTCAAAGGACAGGGGCGCCCCATCGACGTAGACGTTCGCGGTGCGGCCGGTGCCGGCGTTGCCCACGCCGCCTTGATTGATTCCGCGCAGAGCGAAACTGGTCTGCACATTGGACGCCGACACGTTGGCGGTTCGCAGCAGGATGTCATCGAGGCTGAACAACACCTCCTCATCAAATCGCTGGGGGGTGTAAAGGGCTACCGAGGTCTGCGTTTGCTGCAGGTCGCGGTTCTGCTTGGTGCCGTAGACCACGATCTCGTCGAGTTCAGCGGTGGGCATCGGCGGCGTGGTCGTCGGCGGATCGTTGGTGGCGCCCTTAAGGGAGAAGTCAATGCCATTGATTGATGTCACCTTTAGCGGAGCGTCAGCCAGCAGCACGCTGAGCGCCGCAGGGGCCGAATAGCGGCCCGACAGCGCTGGGCTGCGCAGTCCCGCCAGATCCGACGAGTTGGCAATTACCTGGCGCCGGGTGGTTTGGGCAAATGCCTCCAGCGCCTGCGCAAGCGGCTGCGCCTGCAAGTCGAAATCAAACTGCTCGACGCTCTCTGCAGCGGTCAGGCCGGTGCTGAGCAAAGTAAGCAGGGCTGCCCCCAGGCGGAGGCTGCGACCACAGGTCAAACAAATCAAGGTGACACCCCTTATGTCGGCAAAGAAAAGCGCCGCCGGTGGCGGCATCCGTTATCTAAGACGACACGGTCCCGGGATAACCGTAAGGAAGGCGCAAGCGACAGCCTGTTCGGTCAATTCGGCCGAATTGGTGCCGGGTCTCGCAGCACCAAAAGGTTGGGTGATGACTGACGAAACTGCAGTCGGTGAGATTGAATCAGGTCAACCAACGCATCGTCGGCACGTTCGACCAGAAAGGTTGCGGAAATCTGCGGTCCGGGGCTGGACAGGCGGGAGACGTCGACATTGTAGGAAGTGTAGGGGTCGAGCATCTTGAGCGTCTCAACCAACGTTCGGTTGCGGACCACCAGCAGGCCGGTGCGCCAGGTTGCCATTTCCTCTGCGGGCCTTGCTGCCGGTGCCTCAAGTGCCTGTTCGGTGCCCCGGATCGCCTCGCCAGCGTTCAGGGCAGCTGGCTCGCCAACCTGGGCCTGGACCCTCACGCTGCCTTCCAGCACGGCGACATCGACCAAATCCTCGTCGTGCAGGGAAATAACAAACTCGGTCCCTGTGACCCGGGTAGTCACACCGCGGGCCATCACTTCCAGGGGTCGCTGCGGATCCGGTGCCACGGCGAAGGCCGCCTGGCCGGCGGATAGTTCAATCGACCGCAGTGTCGGCGACAGTGCGACCGTCATCGCCGATGACCAGTCGAGCCACACCACCGTACCGTCCTCGAGGGCAACTTCCCGCGTACGTCCCGGGGGTGCCCTGTAGTCGATGGCGGCAGGCATTTTGGTGGTCTCCAACATGGTGGGAGGAGGAGCCGCCTGGGGCGCTGGCTCAGTCAAAAAGAGCGCAAGGCCGACGCTCAGGGTGGCCACGGCGGCCGTAGCAACCAGCGCAGGGCGTTCGAGGAGGCGCGCCCACATGATCTCAAGTCTGAGCTGCAGGTTGGCCTCGTTCGTGGCATCGTCTGATTCAACGTATGGCAGCGAGTCGAGCAGGAGTTCGGCACGTTTCAGGGCAGCGCTGTGACCGGGAGATCGGCTCCGAAACGCAGCCGCCAAACGCACCGCCTCGGGGTCACCCGGGTGCCGGGCGGCTTCTGCCAGCGCCATGGCTTCTTCCAGAAGATTGCTGTGGGATGGATCGCCCCTCAAGCCCTTGGTCCCCGATTGGTCAGTGATATAGACGTTCTCGAAGAGTGCGGGCCGTAAATCGTCAAGTCAATCCGGGAGCGCTCCGATCATCTCGTCCAGTCGACGCAGACAATGGCGTTTTGCGGCTGCGATACGCTTTTCGACGGTTGACAGATGCAATCCGTGCGCAGTTGCGATCTCCTTTTGCGCAAATCCCAACACATGAAACTGGATAAATAGCCGGCGGGTTAGAACAGGCAGTTCATTCAATGCAATCTGAATAAACTCCAGGACCTGGGAGTTGCTGGCGGCGGACTCCGCGCAGGCCGGTTCGACGTTGGTCGCGAGGGCATAGTCTGATTCGCGCCGGCGTCGCCGTTCGTCGGCCCGCTGCTGGTCGATTGCTGCGTTTCTGCTCGCCCGGCGCAGATAATCCTGAGGTTGCTGGATCTCTCGTTTGCCGCGGAGCACCTTTTCCGCAACGTTTTGCAGGACGTCCTCCGCGGCGCTGCGGTCAATGTCGAAGCCGGTAATCTGGCGCGTGAGGGCTAACGATTTGAGAACGTTTTCGGCCGGTTTAGCCAACGATGAGTGCCTGAGGCCTGCTCAAGCAAATGATAATGCGAGTGAATATCAACTACAACTTGGCGGGGTGAAGCTGCGACCTCGCCCTCGGCTAAGCCTCATCAAAACTCCTGTTCCCGTACGACAAAAGCGCAGGACCTTGCGTGGTCAACAAACCTGCTCTCATCTTTCAGGAGGGCGACCCCCAATTCCGCCATGGCGTCCGATCCCATCGCCGCCATCAGGTCCTCTTCCGACTCAAACCAGACCTCGGCGACGCCGTCGTATTCGGGCGCCATGCCGCGGGACTCGCGGAAACCGTCGTTCAGGGGTGATTCGAGTGTGTGCGACTGAAGATACTTTTTCGACCGCATGATGGCCGCGTTCGCCTGAAAAAACGGGCCGTGCTGGTTTTGCCAGTAGTCCTGAAACTCTGCCCGGGTCAAATCAGCGCGGCGGCGCAGACACATAATCAGCTTAATCATGACGGCTTCCTGAGTTTTGCAACGGCTTGCAGTTGGCAGCATCGCACATCCAGTAGAGATCTGAGGACTTAACCTGCAGCGCGTTGCCGCAGTGTCGCAAGCGTTTTCTCGAGTTCCCGATCGTCATCAGGGTAGGGGGACTGAAACTCGGCGATGGGAACCCACTGACTTTCCTGCCCGGGGTGAACGTATACCTCGTAGTCATCCACCAGCAGGCATTCCTCTACCGCCGCCGTTTGAACGTGCTCCAGATTCTTGGTTTTGCCCTGCCACTCGACGTAGCGAATCGTCTCAAACCAGGGCGGAGCGAGCTGTTCTTTCACGAGCAGTCCCGCTACCTCCCTGAACGGCGGTTCACGCACCGTCGTAAAGGCAACCACTTCCCCAGCAAGCGCAGCACATCCCTCAAGAAACGTGAACAGCCCAGGTCGTGGGATTTGGCTCATTGCGTTGGAGACCAAGGTCCCTTCCAGATCCAGGGCGATGACTTTGATTGTTGCTCGCATGGCGTGTTCAGGCACGTTCAGGTTCGACTACGAAACAGATTTGTTATGGTGTTTTGAAACCTTTCGATACCGACGAGGATGGGATGCACGTACCCCTGCTGGTTGATGATTTCCTGGACCGGGCCGCTGCGCTTTACCCGGAAAAAACGGCGATCGTTGATGGTGATCTGCGGTTTACCTACGCGCAGTTTGCCGAGCGGGTGAACCGCTTGTCCAACGCGCTGCTGGCGCTGGGTCTTAAGCAGGGAGATCGCGTCTGTATCCTCTCGCCAAACTCCCACTTTTTTCTCGAGAGTTTCTACGCCACCAGCCAGCTCGGCGTGGTGCTGGTGCCGCTCAACTACCGGCTGATCGCGGAAGATCATCAATACATCATCAATCACTCCGGGGCCCGGGCTTTGCTGGTGGACCGGGAGTACACGGCTGCCGTGGAACCGATCCGCGAATCGCTGACGGCCGTAGACCACTGGATTGTGGCGTCCTACGACGCAGTACCGGTGGATGGCTGGGCTGACTGGAACGCGCTGGTGGCTGATGCGTCAACCGCTGCGCCGGTCCGGCCCGAGCGGGATGAAAACGATCTGGTATCGATCAACTACACGTCCGGCACCACCGCGCGCCCGAAGGGCGTGATGCTGACCCACCGCAACGTCTACATCAATGCGTACAACCTGATCGCCACCTGGCAGCTGCATCACGATGACGTGGAGCTGTGGACGCTGCCCATGTTCCACTGCAATGGCTGGGGTGGGGTGTACGCGCTGACGGGGCTGGGAGCTACCCACGTCATCGTGCGGAATGTTGAGGCGGCCGCAATCTGCGAGCTTATCGCGCAGGAGCGGGTGACGTTTGCCTGCATGGCACCGGCGGTGCTGCGGATGATTCTGGACTTTGACGAGCGGGATCGCTTCGACTTTTCCACCCAGCCCCGGTTGGTAATCGCCGGGGCGCCGCCGCCGGCGGCGTTTATCGAAAAGCTGGAGCAGGAGCTGGGCTGGCATTTTCTGCAGATCTACGGCTTGACTGAAACCGCGCCCCTGCTCACCTCCTCCCAGCCGGACTTTGCCACGGAGACCTCAGACTACGGGCGCCGCGCGCGAGCGGGGGTGACGGCGTTGGGGGTAGATATTCAGCTGCTGGATGACAACGGCCAGCCGGTACCCCCGGACAATGTGTCCGTCGGCGAGATCTGTGCGCGGTCCAACGTTGTGTTCAAAGGCTACTGGGGGCAGCAGGACGAGACGGATAAATGTATCTACGACGGCTATTTCCACACCGGCGATCTCGCCGTCTGGGATGAAGTGAACAACATCCATATTGTCGACCGGAAAAAGGACGTGATCATCTCCGGCGGTGAGAATATCAGCACGCCCGACATCGAGGATGTTCTTTATCGCCACCCGGAGGTGCTGGAGTGCGCCGTGATCGGCGTGCCGCATGAAAAATGGGGTGAGACGCCAAAAGCGCTGATTGTGCTGCGCGAGGGAGCGAGCGTAACCGCGGCGGAGGTTATCGAGTTCTGTCGAGACAACATGGCCCATTTCAAATGTCCCACCTCGGTGGACTTCATCACGGAGCTCCCACGTACCGCCACGGGCAAACTGCAAAAATTCAAACTGCGCGAAAAATACTGGGAAGGAAAACGCCGCATTCAGGGCTGAAACCGAAAAGTCGGAGCGATGACTGGGTCGGACCCGCTTGGGGTCTGACCCGGAGTGCGGAGCCCTGTCAACCAAATATCTGCTTCTGCGTTGAGTTAAGTAGAGCCAGGGAGCTGCCCCATGAAACGAATTGTTCTGCCGATGACCTTGATCCTCAGTCTGCTGGCCGCCGGCTGTGCCCAGAACACCACCCGAACCTATCCCGCCGGAACCGCTGGCACGTCCATGAAGGTATCGCAGGGTCAGATCGTGGCCATCGAAGCGGTCACGGTTGAGGGCCACCACTCCATCGTTGGCACCCTGGGCGGTGCTGCGGTGGGCGCAAGCGCAGGACGCACCGTGGGCGGCGGCAGCGGTCGGCAGGTTGCCGGCGCGGTCGGCGGTGTCATCGGCGCGGTCGCCGGCCGGGCGGTGGAACGAAACGCCACCCGCCAGGCCGCCATCGAGATCATCGTCAAGCTGGATCGCGGGGGCGTGATCGCCGTGATTCAGGAGGACGATCAAACGCTGCGTCACGGCGACCGGGTGCGGGTGCTGCAAGGCAGACGAACGAGCCGGGTTGTGCCGGTCTGACAGGACTCCCGTAAAATCTCGGCGGGAGACCTCACCAATAAGGACCGCCGTGAATAAAGACGCTCCCCGAAACGTTCTGGGAGAGCCCCTGTCGCCCTGCAGCGACGCACCGCTGACCGGCTTTTTCCGCGATGGGTTCTGCAATACCTGCCGCGAAGACCGGGGCTCCCACACGGTCTGTGCGCAGGTGACCGACGAGTTTTTATCTTTCTCCAAATCCCGGGGCAACGATTTGAGCACCCCCCAGCCCGACTTTGAGTTTCCCGGACTGAAAGCCGGCGACCGCTGGTGCCTGTGCGCTGGCCGCTGGCTGGAGGCGTACGAGCACGGTGCCGCGCCCCGGGTTTACCTCCAGTCGACCCATGAGCGTGCCCTCGACGTGGTCCCGGGCCAGGTGCTGCGCCAGTTTGCAGCAGACCTGAGCTAGCAGGTAGTAGGTCAGCATTACTTTGCGCCGCCTCCGAAAGTCGGGCGGTTGGCGGTTAGCGAAGCCACGGTCCAGGGCTGTCCCGCCGACGCCTCTTCTGCCTGCTGCGCCGGGTCCATGTGAATCAGCGCCTCCGCTCGGCCCTCAAATAAATCCACCAGCACCTGTTCCACTCGCTCCGCTTCGTCATGTGCCTCCACGAGTGACATAGCCGACGGCAATACCAGGTGCAGGTCAATGAAAACAGTCTGCCCGGACTGCCAGGTGCGTAGCTGATGGATACCAAGCCAGACCGGACTGCGCCGCTCATTCAGTCGGCTGCAGATCTGTTCCAAAATGGCCGGGTCCGCTGCGTCCATCAGACCGGCAACCGACCGACGGACCAGCCCCAGACCCGCAAACAGGACGTGGATGCCCACGGCTATGGCCACCGCGCCATCCAGCCACAGCCAGCCCGTGAGCCAGGTAAGTGCCAGACCGAAAATCACACCAACCGTGGTGATGACGTCTGCCAGCAGGTGTTTTCCGTCGGCTTCAAGCGCAATGGAACGACAGCGGCGGCCGGTTTGAATCAGCAGCAGTCCCGTGCCGAGGTTCAATACGGAGGCACCCGCCATGATCCACAGCCCCACATCGAGATCCGGTATCGGCGCCGGAGCTGCCAGCCGGGACCAGCCGACATAGAAGATACCCAGCGCGGCCAGCGTGACCAGACCGCCTTCAAACCCGGCGCTGAAGTACTCCACCTTGCCGTGGCCGTAGGGGTGGTTTTCGTCCGGGGGTTTTGCGGCGATATATACGCTGAACGTGGCAAACACGCTGGCGACGACGTTAATCACCGACTCAAGCGCGTCTGACAATACGGCGGCGGAACCGGTAAGGCGGTAAGCCAGAAGCTTCGCCGCCAGAATAATCACGCCCGCGACAACGCTGGCCAGAACGGCCCGCGTTCGCAGCCGCTGGTTGTGTTTCAGCGTGGGATCAGCGGAAGCCACGGGCGTGGAAAATGCGTCGCGGTGGCGCCTTGAGAAAAGACTGTCGTGGCCAGGCCTGCTGCAACGCTCGCTAATCGCTTCATGTGGTTTTCCCTTTTGTTTTTCGACGGTCGGGGCCCGGCCGCAGCCCCGAATCTGGAATTGTGCCATTTCTTTTTCGCTGCAGCGTATCAGTGCTTTTTGTCTGTTCACGGAATTCGGCACAATGCAGTGCTGCCACCGAGGTCTTTTTATTGGCCCTGATCGATGCCCCCTGGCGATCGTCGTTGGCCCGGGCGCTGCATCGCAACCGGGCACATCCGGCTGCGCGCTTTGTGCAGCTCGCCACCGTGCGCCCTGACGGATCGCCGGCCAACCGGACGATCGTATTTCGCGGCTTTGTGCCGGAGCCGTTCAGCCGTCACGACAACCTGGCAGACACGCTGCAGTTTGTGACGGATCAGCGTAGCGAGAAGGTGCTCGAGCTGGAGCACGAGGGGCGGGTGGAAATCTGTTGGTACTTTGTCAAAACGCGGGAGCAGTTTCGTCTGCGGGGTGAGCTGGTCATCATCGGGGAGAATGCCTCGGACTTGCCGGAGCAGCCCGACGTGCGCCTCCGCCAGCACCTTTGGAAATCCCTGTCCGACGCCGCGCGAACGCAGTTTTCCTGGCCAGATCCGGCAGGGGAGCGGGCAGAGGACGCCGCGTTTGAGGTTGCCGCTCCCGACGCTGAGCAGCCGCTTGCCAGTTTTGCGGTGCTGCTGCTGAAACCCACGTATGTGGATCACCTCGAGCTGCGGGCAGCACCGCAGAATCGGTTCTGCTATTGGTTGGATGAGGAGCAGGCCTGGCAGTCTCGGCGTAGGAATCCCTGAGCGGGTTTGAGACGGCGATCAAGGTCCATCGGAAACCTGGCTCCTTGCTTGTCCTCTTTCGCAGCACCTTCGCGGGTCAGACCCCGAGCGGGTCTGACCAGGTCTGACCCGCACTTTCGGTGCAGCTAGAGGGGTTTGCGGAAGATCACTTTGTCGTCGCCTGCGGACCAGTAGTCGCGGATGACAGCTTCCAGGCCGAAGCCGCAACCTTCGTAGAAGCGGCGGGCGGCCTCAAACGCATCCAGGCTTGAGGTCTCGACGATCAGCATCCGTTCCTCTGCCAGCTGCTGCTCCACGGCGGCCACGAGTCTGGCGCCGCGGCCTTTCCCACGCTGGCCTTTGCGGAATCCGAGGGCGAGGAGATTCCAGGTGCCTTCGGTCAGCGGTTCAGGCCGAAAATACGCAAGGCCCGTGACCTGGCGGTCCGGCGCCTCCGTCACCAGCCACCGGTCAAGGCAATCCGGCTCGTCAAAAAACGGACTCATCATCCCTTCGAGCATTTCCACCGGGAACAGCTCGCAGTCTTCCACCACGAGGCGAAGCTGAGCCAGGTCCGAGCGAGTAGGGGTTCTAATTTTCATGGTGCATATCCTCCAGTTGATCATTTCTTCGGACAAAACGAAGCCGCGCGAAGGCTGAGTGAGCCGCCGCGGGGGCAAACACTGAGGAGCGGGTCTTAGGAAGGACCCCCAGACACAAACATGAATATTCCCGTAGGTTGAGGCGCAGATATTAGACACCGGGCGACGACACGTCGAGTCGGCGTTTTCGCAGAGGCGACAGCTGTGCTAGAAAAGACGTCATATCCAAAACCTTGGCATTGACCACCGTAAATGACTGCATCTGTCCTTGACTGGGCTCGGGTGACCACCCTGGTCGAACACGCGCTGACGCTTGACGACACCTCGATCAAAAAACTGCTCACCGACCTCAACGACGACCAGGCGGCCGAAGTGGAGCGTCTGCTGCGCCGCATGCCGCCAAAAAATTTCCTGGCAACGTCGGCTGATGACGACCTTGCGCAGCAGGAGCAGCTCAAGCCCGGCAGCCTGCTTGGACCGTGGAAAGTGCTCGAGCATATCGGTCAGGGCGGCATGGGGGATATCTACAAGGCGGTGCGCGCCGACGGGGTTTATGAACAAACGGTGGCGCTCAAGCTCATTCAGGGCCTGGCGGAAACCCGCACCGCCCTGTTCGAAGCGGAGCGCCGGCGCCTTGCCCTCATGGACCATCCCAACATTGCCCGAATCATCGACGGCGGGCAGGACGACCAGGGTCTGCCCTATATGGCGATGGAATTTGTCGACGGACAACCGATCAACCAGCACGTCCTGGCGCACCGCCCGGCCAAAGACGACGTACTGCGTACGTTTCTTGCCGTCTGCGCCGCCGTTGCCCACGCCCACAGCCGGTTGATTCTGCACCGGGACATCAAAGCGGAAAATGTGCTGGTTCCTGACAACGGGGACCCCCGTCTCATCGACTTTGGCATCGCCACCAGCCTGGAAGATGACGGCCTGCGCGGTGGGCCGCTGACGCTGGCCACTGCTGCACCGGAGCAACTCAAAGGTGAGCCCGTCTCTGTGCAGACGGACGTCTTTTCCCTTGGCGTATTGCTGCATGAGCTGGCAACCGGCGAGCGGCCGACGCGGCTGGCGGACGGCGGTATGGCCGCGGCCGACCTGGCCCGGGGTGAGCTCGCCGCCATTCTGCGCAAGGCGCTGGCGGCCGATCCGCAGGAGCGTTACGCCTCCGCCGAAGAATTGCACGACGAGGTTCTGGCTCTGCTGGACCACCGTCCGGTGGCGGCGATTGGCGGCGGTCGCGGGTACGCCGCGCGCAAGTTTTTGCAGCGCAACCCGCTGGCGTCGGGTTTTGCTGCCGCGGCGGTGCTGTCACTGGTGGCCGGTCTGGGAACCAGTCTGAAATTTGCTGCCGACGCCCAGGCGGAAGCCGAGCGCGCCGTGGCCAAGCAGCTGGAGGCGGAAGAGAACCTGGAGCGATCTGAGTTTTTTCACCAGCGCGCCGAACGGCTTCGCTCGGTGCAAACCACGTTTTCCAACCTGCAGCAGTCCATGTACGCCGGTGAGGCGGACGTGGAGCGGCAAACCCGAATTTTTCTGGAGCGCTGGCGGGAGGCCCACGCCCGGAGCGACGAGGAGTCGGACGAGGCCAGCCGTATCAGCTACGCCGTAGGCCGCCACTTTCTGTTTCGGAATGACTACCCCACGGCGATCGAGGTGCTATCGGGCTGGATTGAGAAAGGTTATGGCCCGGAAGATATGCTGCTTCAGGGGCGACAATTTCTCGCCATTGCGTATACCAATACGGGTCGCGGCCAGGAGGCCCTGCCGCTGCTGCGGGATGTAGAAGCCTGGCGGGCCTCCAGCTTTGAGGCGGGCCTTCCCGATCACATCGCCACCGCCACCCAGATTGCGGACATTACCCGTGATCCGGCAGACATCAAAAAAGCCGAAGACCTGCTGCTCAATGGCATCGAGAACCACAACGCCGGTTCCTACGTCATTGCCTATTATTGGCAGCGGCTGGCGGTACTTCGAGAAATGGGCGGCGATTTTGCCGGTGCGCTTGAAGCCCGGCGCAAAGAGATGGACGTTGTGGTGAACGAGCTGCAGCTGGCGGTGGAAAACTCCGACAGCGCCCGCCTGGGCCTGGCGCGTTTCGAGCTCTTTTACGAAAAGAACATCGAAGGTGCCGCCGAGCGGGTGGACGAGGTCATCGAGTGGACCCTGAAGAAAAAGGGGGAAAGCCGGGTCCTTGGCCAGGCTTATCTTTACAAGGCGCTGATTCACGATGGTCAGGGAAACCTGGATCAGGCGCTTGAGATGATCAATGCCAGCGTGGATCTGATGATCCGCTTCAGCACGCCAACATCCAGCGCGTCGCTCACCACCCAGATGCATCAGGCAGAGCTGCTGGCGCAGCGCGACGCGGCAAAAGCCCTAGAGATTCTGACTGCGATCCAGCCTGCCGTGGGAGCGTCGGAAAGCGAGATGACGCGGCAGCGCTACCGGATGGCTGAGATTCTGGTGAAACACCTGGCGGGGGAAGGGCCGCCGGGGGACAGCGTAGCTGCCATCGACTTCAATCTATGCGGCACCAGCCTGATGCTCGATTACACGCTGCGCAAACTGGAGCGGCTCGGTCTGGTCGAACGTCCCAGCCCCCCGGCGGAAACCTAGACCTCCACCCGCTCCGCCAGCCAGCTGCGGGCCGCTTTCCAGTCCCGGGCGATCTGGCGCTCGGACAGGTTCAGCAGCTCCGCCGTTTCTTTTTCGGTCAGACCGGCAAAATACCGCGCGTCGAGAATTCGCAGCCAGCGCGGGTTTTTCTGTTCCAGCGTTTTCAACAGCTCATCAATCTCCACGATCTGTTCCGGGGTTTCGTTGAACTCCGGCAGCACGGTGGAGGCTTCATCAAAGGTCACCGCCGCAGCGCCGCCGCCTCTTTTTGCGGACAGGCGTCGCCGGGCGTGATCCACGATCACCTGCCGCATGGCGAGGCTCGCGGTGCGCAGAAAATGTTCCGGCGTCTGCCATACGGTGCGCCCGCTGAGCTTAAGAAAACTCTCGTGGAGAATGTCCTCGGTCATGAGCGTGTGCCGCATGCCGGAGCGGCGTCGCCGGGCCCGCGCCATGCTCAGCAGCGCGTCGTAGGACGACGCCACCAGCCCCTGCGCAATGTTCTGCTCCTGCTCCCCGTAACTCCCGGCGGCTGAGCCGTCCGTATCAGTCATATTTCCCTATTTCCCCTGTCAGCGCCGTTTCCTTCTGCGCCCATGTCTGGTTTTGCGAACAAAACCCGTTAGACGGTTTAGAGCACAACCCGCGGGCAATTGCGGAAGCGAAAAAAAAGGATACACCGATGAATGTAGGGAAAGAGCAAAGACCCATCGATACTCTTTTTGCCGCGCTGGTGGACTCGCCCCGGCGGGTGCTGGCGCTGTCGCTCGTGGTGGTTTTCCTGGCCGGCGCCGGGCTTCGCAACGTTGCCAAAGATCCCTCCGTCGATGCCTTTGTGCCGGACAACCATCCCGCCGCGCTGGCCCGGGATCGGGCTCGCGAAGTGTTTGGGCTGGAGGACCCGGTAGTGATCGGGTTGACCACCGCCGACGGTGCTTCCCTGTTCCAGCCGGCCGGCCTCCAGACGCTGCGCGATCTCGACCTAAAGGTGAGGCAGGTACCCGGCGTAAAGAAGAACGACGTGGTCAGCCTGGCCAGCGAAAATGCGATCGCCG
This sequence comes from Pseudomonadota bacterium, assembly GCA_039195135.1. Taxonomy (GTDB): domain Bacteria; phylum Pseudomonadota; class Gammaproteobacteria; order Xanthomonadales; family SZUA-38; genus JANQOZ01. The sequence continues at coordinate 15,762 of JBCCVP010000033.1, forward strand.
GCAATCTGGGAGATCTCGACGTCGAGCCGGTGATACCCGAGGGTCCGCTGGGTCCGGCGGAGGCAGACCGGGCCTGGGCACGCTATCAGAGCATGCCCATGCTGCCCGGGCTGCTCGGCTCCGCCAATGGTTCTATGGCGCTGGTGATCGTGCCCGTAGAAGATCCCAACCACGCCGGTGAAACGGTCGCCAGACTCCATGCGCTAGTCCAAGCCATTGTGCCGGAGGGGTATGTGGCCCACGTAGCGGGCGTCGCCGCGATGAACGCTCGCCTGGCAGCGATGGTGGACGGCGATACCCGGATTTTCATTCCCGCCGCAATTCTCACGGTGCTGGTTATCCTCTTCATCGCGCTGCGCCGGGTAACGGCGCTGGCGGGACCGCTGCTGGTGATCGCCGGATCCGCCGCGGTGGCGATTGGCACCATGGGCTGGCTTGGAGCGCGTTATTACCTGATCACCACGGCGCTCCCGGTGGTGATCATGGCGATTGCGGTCGCCGACTCGCTGCATCTGTGTGTGTATTACCTGAAGGCCCGCACCGAGGACCCGGATCTGTCGGCGCGGGATGCGACGCTCTTTGCGCTGAACGCAGCCTGGCTGCCGATCTCCCTGACGAGCGTCACCACCGTCGCTGCCTTCTGTGGCCTGTCATTTGGCGCCGCGATGCAGCCCATCAGCGAGTTTGGTCTGTTTGCAGCACTGGGCGTCACCGCAGCCTGGGTGCTCAGCCTCTCGGCGCTGCCCGCGGTGCTGGTGCTCACCAACCTGACGCCGCGGCTTTCCAGGACCGAGCGGGGCACGCCGACCCGGATCGACCGCCTCACCGGCGCCCTGACGGCCGTCGCGTTTGATCATCCAGGCAAATCGCTGGCGGGGGTGGCGATCACGCTGGGCCTGCTGGGCTTCTGGGGCGCGCAGGCGCAGTTTGGCTACGAACGTCAGCGCTATTTCACCGAGGCCGATGTGGTGCGGCTTGCTGATCGCGCCATCAATGAAAAGCTGGGGGGCATCAACTTTCTTGACGTGGTGGTTACCGCCCCCGAAGAAGGGGGGCTGATGACCCCTGCCGCTATGAAGCATATTGCCGGGCTGCGGCAAGCCATGGCCGAGCTGCCGCTGGTGGTGAACGTCACCGGCATCGATGAGTACATCTCGCTGATGCATTCGGTGCTCACGGAGGCAACCGCTGGCACGCTGCCGGACCGCGCCCGGGCGCCAGGCCAGTACATGTTTCTGTACGAAGCCTCAGCGGCCCCGGAAGACTTTAAGCAGGAGATCGACTACACCTATACCCGCGCACTGGTGCGGACCCAGCTGTCCACCGACAATTACCGGCGCGTCGGCCCTACGCTGGACGCGCTGGCGGCGCTGACCGATCGCTGGCAGGTAACGTCCAGCCTGCGGGCGGATATCAGCGGCCGGGTAGCTGTCAACAATGGCTGGATGGACCAGCTGTCCCAGACCCACTTCCGCGGACTGGGGCTGGCCGTCACGCTGGTGCTCATAACCACCCTGATCGTGTTCCGGTCGCTGGCCTACGCGCTGCTTGCCATGGTGCCGATCGTGGTGGGCGTGCTTTGCGTTTACGCCGCCATGGGCGGGCTGGGTATCGACATTGCCCCGGCCACGTCCATGACCGCGGCCATTGCCACCGGCCTCGGCGTGGACTTTGGCATTCACCTGATTTCCCTGGTGCGGCGCCGGCTTAAGGAAGGGGCGTCGCCGCGGGAGGCGTTTTCCGGTCCCTATACGGTGGTCGCCCGGGCCTGCTTTTACTCGGCGGTCGCGCTGGGTGTGGCACTGGCGGTGATCTGCATTTCCTCCGCCCCCCCGCTGCGCTGGTTTGGATTTTTAGTCTCCGTGGGTGCGTTTGGGTCGCTGATCGGCGCGCTGATCATCGTGCCCGCGTTCTGGGTCATCTATTTCAACTGGATCAAAAAAGGAAACGAAGACTATGCGGTCTCTGTGTAACGTGCGCTGGCTGAGCTTGTTCGCCGGCCTGACCGTAGGCGCCGCCTGCGCTGACGAAGCCCCGGCGCTGGCGCTGGCCAAATTGGTCGCGGACCGACCGGCAAATGAAGGCCGCGTGGGCACCATGCACTTTCAGCTTCAAACCGCGTCCGGCAGCGTGCGCGAACGCGAGGCGCTGATGATCCACTCGGAGGTGGGGGACGTGGAGCGCATCGCGATCTACTTCACCGCGCCGGCCATGATCGAGGAGACGGCTTTCTTAACGTTTGGACATGATGCCGGACCGGATGAGAACTGGCTGTACCTGCCCGCCACCGACCGGGTGCGCCGGCTGCCCGCCACGGACCGGGGTGACTACTTTATGGGCACGGATATGACGTTTGGGGACGTGAGCGACGATTTCAGTTTCGGTCTGGCGGACTGGGAGTTTGCCACCGGCACTCAGGAAGTGCGAGACGGCATACCGTACCCGGTGCTTCTGGGGCGGGCAAAAACCCCCGATCTGGGGCAGGAGATGGGCTACGCCGGATTCCGGGCACTGATTGATCCTGAATCCGCGTTTCCCATCTGGGTCGAGTACCAGGACACGGAGGGGGAACCGCTGAAGCAGGTGACGGTGGAAGAGGTTAGGCCCGTAGGCGGGGCGCCAACAGCGATGCGTTTTGTGATCGAAAATCTGCAGACCGGTCATGCAACGCGCGTGCACTTCACCAACATGCGCTACCGGCCGGCGCTTGATGAAGCGGTCTTTGATCCGGATGCGCTGGCGTACGGCATTCCCGACGTTGACTGACGTGCGCGGTCTCCTTCTTACACTGGCGGCGACGCTGGCGCTGGCTGCCCAGACTTTCGGCATCGCCCGGGCTGACGGCGTCCCCCACGACAGCAGCCTGGAGGTGGAGCAGGTGGTGGCCATGGGTCTGGGTGAGGAGGACGTTTCCCAGCTTCGCACCGCGCTGCGGCCCAGCACCCGGATTCGTTTCTCCAGCCGCTGGTCAGCCCGGCTGGATGCGCGGTTGGAATATGCCGGCAGCGACACGGGGCTGGGCTCCACCGTGACCTATTCCGATCTGGCAAGCCCCTGGGAAATCGGCAGCAATTTCCGCCTTGAGCTGGGAGAGGCAAAGGTCTCGCGCCGGGGTCGGGGCAACCGGCTTACCATCGGCAAGCAGAGTTTTGCCTGGGGCATTCTGGACGGTATCCAGGTGACCGACCGCCTTGACGCGGTGCGCCGCCGCGAAGCCGTGTTTACCCCGCAGCGGCCGGAGCGTATCCCCCGCTGGGGCGTTCGCTTTGAGCAGAAGGCCGGACCCGTGCGGCTCGACTTTGCCGCCGTGCTGGACCGCACCGCAGACCAGTTGCCGGAAAGTGACCGGTATTTTGCCCTGAGCGCCCCCCGCTTTCGCGCCGGCCTGCGCAGCGACGCACCCCAGCCGCCGATCTCGGGTATGAATTTTGACGGCTCCACCTTTGGTCTGCGGGCCCAGACCCGCCTGGGACGCGGCGACCTCGGCTTCGTGATGCTCTACGGACCGGACACCGAGCCGGTATTTCGATTGCGCAACGACGGTGTGGAACTGAACTACCTTGAGCGCACCCTGGTAGGCGCCACCTGGCAGCAGGACTGGGGCTCGAGCCTCTGGCGAGTGGAGCTGGCCCACGTTCCCAACCAGCCGGTGAATGTGGAGAGCCCCGTCACCGGGATTGATCGTCGGGAGCGGTGGCTGGCGGGCGTGGGCATGGACCTGGATCTGCCCGGCGGAGTGTTTCTCAACGCGCAGCTGGGGATTGATCATCTGCGCGGCAGCAATTTGGTGCGGCCCAATACCGACGTGCTGGCCACCGTCCGGGCGCGCCGGTCCATGGCAAATGACCGCTGGCAGGCGGAGCTTGAGGTGCTTTCAGAGCTGAACCGGGGTGACGGAGTACTGCGCCCGATGCTCTCTTATCAGGGTTTTGACCACCTTCGGATCGATCTGGGGGCAGATCTGATCTGGGGCAGCCGCAACGGGATCTTCGGCCAGTACGATGCGCAGGACCGGCTCTGGCTTCGGACCACGCTGCGCTACTGATCGCTGACGGCAACGCCGCGGCGCGGCGGTTAAAAAAATGTCCAGGTTGCGGGAAGTTTGTCGCGATGAATAGCGACAACCGCCGCGTTATGGACAATGCCTATGTTTGTTGCAGCCCGTTCCGAGTGTGCCGCCGAGTTGCCGCAGCGCACCGGTGAGCTCAAGCCGAGCCTTTCGCTCCTGCTTGTAGCTCTGCTCCTAACCGCCACCTTTGAAGTTTTCGCCATCGGCGTCAAAGGGATAGCCGATGTCATCTACGCCGATAGTTTTGAAGGAGAGAGCATCAGCGGCGGACGCATCAGCGGGCAGGTGCTGTTTGATCCCGACGGGGACGGCGATTTGTCCGATGGGGAGCCGCGGTCCGGAGTTCGTGTCTACCTCGACGCCAATTTTAATGCGCGTCTGGACCCGGGAGAACGGGTCACCAGCACCGCTGCGGACGGCACCTATGCGTTTCTCGCTGTTGAGACGGGCATCCACCATGTGCGCCAGCTGCTGGACGCCCCCAATCTGCAGACGCTGCCCAGCGGAGGCGTTCGCCCAGCCCTCAACCGGCTACCGGATGAGATTGTCGACTATGTACACGCGGCGCCGGGGGTTGGAGATTTTGACTCGGCCTACGGCCGCGAGGCGAGCGACTGGCCCGGCGAGTGGAGCCGCCGGGACCCGGGGCCCATGCCGCGTCTCGTCAGTTCGCTGGATATGCTGCTGGAACCGATCGGGGTGCGCAATGTCAACGGAGTGCTTGGCCCAAGCTATGGCGCTGCACTCCTGTGCCTGCCAACGGAGGCAGCGGTAACGCTGAGATTTGATGAGCCCATTATCGACGGTGACGGCCCGGATCTGCTGGTCTATTCGCTGAATCGAGGCTCTGCCGGCGAGGAGGTGGAGCTACGCGTTGGCACCACCCTCGATGATCTGCGCTCCGCAGGCGTTTTCTCTTCCCGCGATCGGGTCAGCGAGGTGGACCTGGCGGCGCTCGCGCCGGAGACCCCCATCTACTACGTGCAGGCTATCGGACAGGACGATGGCGGCAGCTGGAAAGGCTTCGAGCTCGTCGGTATCGAGGCGGTGAATTTTGCCCAGCCGGCTGCTGATGCCTACATCGTGACGGTCACCGCGGCGGACCCGGTGCACGAGAACAAAGATTTTGGTCGTTTTGCCCAGGATCTCCCACCAACGCTCACGCTGGGCATTACGGACAACGAACCGGCCACGCCGGAGCTGCGACCGGGAGAAACGGTCACCATCGAAGTGGCTGCCTTTGACGATGTTGCCGTGTCCTCCCTGACCCTGTCCGCCAATGGCCAGCTCCTCGTGCTTGATGCCGCCGGGGCTACGAGCTACAGCCTGACCATGCCCGGTGAACTGATTCTGGAGGCGGCAGCAACAGACTCCGGAAATCAGACCGTTGTACGCACCGCCAGGTACACCATTGCTAATGCTGACGGCAGCTCGCCGTTTTCCACCAACCTGACCGGGGGCAGCGCCGCCGGTGGCGACCAGGCCCCGCGAGCGCAGATTCTCACACCGCCGCCAGGTACCGTCAGCACCGCCGATCTTGAAGTGATCGCCACAGTTACCGGCGACGCCGTCTCCAGCTGGTCGCTGGAGTATGCTCCGGTAGACCTGATTGATCCGCAAGCGCTGGCGGCGGACGATCCGGACTACGTGGAGCTTGCGACCGGCTCCGGTGAGGTGTTTTCTGACGTGGTCGGCACGCTCCCGCTGTCCACGCTCGCTGACGGCATCTACTTTGTTCGCCTGAGCGCCGACAGTCCCGGTGGCGGTTTTGCCCGCTTTGGCCAGGTTGTCGCGCGCAACGTGGCGGAGGAGACGCTGCGTCCGCTGGTAACCATCACCAGCCCACAGGACGGCGAGGCCGTAAGCATGACGGTGGACATCACCGGCAGCATTGAGTCGGATCGACCGCTGACACAGTGGCGGGTGGAATATGCCCGAACTGACCGGGTTGATCTCAACAACATTGGCCTGGACGATCCGGACTGGGTGCTGCTGACCAGCGGGACCGATCCCATCGCGCCGGTGGGCGTTATCGCCAACTTCGATGCAACGCTCTTGCGCAACAACAGCTATGTGCTTCGGGTCATCGCCCGCAACGATCTGGGCCTGGGCTGGGTCGAGCCGCTGCTGCTGGAGGTGACCGGGGACGCCAAGCTCGGTCGCAATCGGCTGGAGTTCGATGATATTGACATCGATCTTAACGGCTTCCCCCTGCGCTTCACGCGGGTGTACGACTCGCTGAACGCAGACCGGTCCGGCGATTTTGGCTTCGGCTGGTCGCTGCGCCTGGCCGATACCGACATCGGCGAAACGGTCCCCACGACCGGGGTGCTGGGACTGTTTGGCTCCACGCCGTTTCGCGTGGGTACCCGCGTGTACATCACGGCCCCCAGCGGCGAGCGACTGGCCTTCACGTTTGGCGTCGAGGCGGGCAACCCCTCCGCGCTTGGGGTGCCTTATCGAGCCGTATTCACGCCGGATCCGGGCAACTACTTTGACCTGGCCGTGCCGGAAGGAGACAGCGCGTTTCTGAGGCTGAAGGAGGACGGTAACGTCTACCTGTTCACCGTTGCGCTCCCCTACAACCCGTCCCGCTATGTGCTGACCGGTCCGGACGGCGTTCGTTACACCGCTCATGAAACCCGCGGTCTCATCGGTGCCGAAGACACCAACGGCAACACGCTCACGCTCAACCGGGATCGCATTGCCCACTCCGCCGGGCCAGCGCTGGATATCAGCCGGGATGCGCAGGGCCGGATTACGGCGGTGAGCGACCCCGATGGAAACACCTGGCGCTATGTCTATGACGGCAATGGTGACCTCGTGGAGAGCATCGACCCGGACGACAACATGACGAGCTATGTCTACTCCGTGGTCAATCCCCACTACCTGGATACGATCATGGATCCCCAGGGTCGCATGCCGCGGCGGTTTGAATACGACCCGGATACGGGCCGCATCACCGCGCAGATCGACGAGAACGGCAATCGCCGGGAGGTGAACATCGATCCGGCTGGGTTCTCCGGCAGCACCACCGACACCCGGGGCAACGTCTCGCAATATCAGTACAACGCCCGGGGCAATCTGATCTCCATCGAAGATCCCGACGGTAACACCGTCAGCTACGAATACGATGACCCGGACAACCCGGATCTTCAGACCCGGTTTGAGGACGCCAGCGGTGAGCAGTGGCGCTACACCTACAACGACAGGGGCCGCCCGACCCGCCTGACCCCGCCGCTTGCCAGCGGTTCGGTCAATCGGTTTGTGATTGAGTACGACGAGCTGGGCAATGTAACCCGCTTTGTCAGGCCGGACGGCGGCGCCAGCCAGTTCACCTATGACGACGCTGGCAACCGCCTCACCGAAGCACCATTTGCCGGCCTGGACACCACCTATCTCTACGGCCCGGACGGCCAGGTGGAGGAGCGGCAGGTCAACAACGGCTACCGCCAGTACTTCGAATACGACGGCCGCGGCTTTGTGCTGCGCCGGTCCGACGCCGCCGGCGAGGACACCACGTTTACCTTGCTGGACAACGGCCGGGCTTCATCCCGCACGTCCGGCGACGACCTGGTGGATGTGTCCTACACGGGCGCTGGCCTGCTGAATACTCAGACCGACGCCGACGGCAATACGGTGACCGTGACGGAGAACCTGGATGGGGCCATCACGCGCACCGATCGGACGGGCCGGTCCACCCGAACCGAGTTTGACGCGGCGGGGAGACCGGTTCGCATCACGCTGCCCGAAGGCGGGCAGGTCGCGACGGCCTATGACGGTGAGGGCAACCCAACACGCGTTACCGATCCGCTGGGCAACGAGGTGGACTACCAGTACAGCTTTGCCAATCTGGTGACCCGGGTCGAAGACCCGCTTGACCGGCCGGAGGTCTTTACCCGCGATGCAAACGGCAATGTGACGGAGCTGGTGGATCGCAATGGCCGCCGGCGAACCTTCGAGTGGGACGCCAACCGCCGCCTGGTGGCGGAACGCTGGCTGGACGGCAGCGACGCGGTGATCCGGGAAATTGCCTACACCTACAGTGCTTCATTTGGGCTGCGGCGGGTCGACGAAACGTTCGGTGGGGAAACCTACAGCCAGGTCTTCTCCGGTCGCGTGCCCCAGGTTACGCACGTGGACTACGAGCTGCCGGGGCAGGAGGAGTGGCGGGTGGCCTACGCCTGGTCTGGTCAGTCGCTGGCACCGCGGCGGGTGGAAACCGGCATTCGCGCGTCCGTTCAGGCGGTGATCGAGTCCTCGTTTTTTGGCAATCAGACCAGCAGCCTGACGTGGCGTCACCCGAACGGCCAGGGGAACCGGGTGGACATCGTGCGCAACGGCGCAGGCTTCCCCGTGGAGCTTCGACGCTTCACCGGCGACAGCGATGGCGGCGCAACGTCCGTCACTCAGCTCAGCTACGGCGCAGAAAAGTGGCCCCAGCTCATTCGCCATGTGGACGGCGCGGACGTGCTGCTGCACCCCAACGCTGAGCTCACCTACACGCGGGACGAGGAGGGACGGGTTCTGACGGAGACGCATGCGGGCAATACGACGGGCTACACTTACGACGGCAACGGCCAGGTGACTGGGGTGACCCACACGGCTTATGTCAATGAGTCCTACACTTACGATGCGGCCGGAAATCGCCTGACCTCCCAGAGGGCACCCACGTCGGCTACCATCGCGCCCGCCAACCGGGTGACCGCCAGCGGGGATTTCACCTATGATTTTGACGACGCTGGCAATCTGACCCGCCGCAGCAACACCGTGACCGGTGAGGTCGCCGAATACGCCTACGATCACCGCAATCGACTGATCGAGGCGGTACTGCGGCCGGCTGCCGCCGCCCCGGCAACCTACACCGCCACCATGGAGTACGACTACCGCAATCGTCTGCTCTTCCGCGTGATCAATGGCGTGAAAACCTGGGTGCTCCACGACCGCGAGATGCCCGTCGCCGAATTTGCCGACGGCGCGGCGACGCTCTCAACCGCGTTGTTCTACGACCCGGCTCAGCTGGATGATTGGTATGGCGCCTGGCGTGATGACGCCGTCGGCGAACGCTGGTTTTTGAAAGACCAGCAAGGCTCTATTCGCGGTGTGACCGACGCGGGTTTCGGAGCCTTAAGCTGGGTGGACTACGACACCTTCGGCAACCTGCAGGCCGGGGCAACCCCGGTCAGCGGCGAGGAACTTGGCTATGCGGGCCGGCCGTTCAACGCGGATCTTGGTCTGTACGACAACCGGCGGCGTTTCTACGATCCGACGCAGGGCCGATTCACCCAGGAAGACCCAACCGGCCACGGCGGTCGGGACTTCAACTTTTACCGGTATGCAATCAACAGTCCCACCGGTTTTACCGACCCGACCGGCGAAATTTCCTCGAACCTTTATCGCGCCATCGTAGGCGCTGTTGTCGGCCAGTTCATATCGACGGTGGATGGCAAGGTTACCGGCGGCAACAGACCCTGCGCGATCGCGAGCTGGTCTGCCAGCAATTTCGGCTACTTTGATCCGCTGGCGGAGATCATTCTCGATCCGTCGCTGGGCAGCGAAGCGCCGAATCTGGAGCCGGTGAATCTGCTCGAAGGCACGCAGTGTGATAGCGGCGAGTGAGGGCCCCGGGGAGCCGGTGCCCAACGGTCAGGGTTCGGCGCTTTCCGACCGTATCTGGTCTGCGACGGGGACAACCAACGTGCGCATGACTGTGCCCATGGCCTGCGTGTTTTTCTTGTAATAGCTGCCACCTTCCACGTCGCGGCCCGGGGTCAGCGTGGTGATCACATATTTGGCTTGGGGACCTTTGAACAGCAGGAAATGGGCCTCCTGGGGAGTACCGTCGCCCCCTTCGATCAGGGCGCCGACCCCGAGCGCCCGGGCCCCTTCAAACCCCTGGCCGGCGATGGGTACGCTGTCGCGGCGAAACAGCAATTCGCCGAGTTGGTAGCCCATGGCCTCCAGAAACGGCACCTCAAGGCTCACCATGCGCTGAAACCACGGGGGAGCTTCCGGATTCGGTGAGCCATCCGGGATATCCAGCGACAGGATACGGATGATGCCGGTAAGGGCTTTCGCCTCGATGTGCATCATCTGGCAGCCGGCGAGGTCGCCACGCTGCCCGGTATCGATCGGCACGTTGATCCAGCCCGGCGGCGGTGCCACCTTGAGCCCAAGCACCTCGCAGAACGGGGTGATCTGGTCAGAAAAGTCCATGGTTTCAGCGCTGGCCATGCTCATGCTCGCCAGCAGCAGGGCCAGGAACCAGTGCGGAGTTCGTGGATGGGGATTTGTCATGGTCAGGGATGTTCTCTTGCGCGGAGCGTTGTTGCAACGCCGCGAAGCCCGGCGCCGGGCCACGACTGATGGCAGGTGCGGGTGCCAGGACCCCCAGTGTTAGACTCGGCCGCTGTCTTTTCTGGGGAAAATGCCATGCGAAACGTCATTGCGGGGGCGGCGCTCCTTGCCGCTGCCATGCAGGTGCAGGCGAACGCCGCCTACCGGGAAATTCTGGAAGCTGCTTACCCGGCTGACGGACCCGGCGCCGCGGCGCTGGTGGTCAAAAACGGCGAGGTGGTTTTTAACGACGCCGTAGGCATGGCCAATATCGAGCTGGGCATGCCCCTGCGGCCGGATCACGTTTTTCGGCTGGGATCGATTACCAAACAGTTCACCGGTGCGGCGGTGATGCTGCTGGTGGAAGAAGGCAAAGTGGATCTGGATGCACCGATCCAGGAATACCTGCCGGATTATCCGGATCACGGGCATACCATCACCACCCGGCACCTGCTCACGCACACGTCCGGGATCTTCAATTACACGTCTATTCCCGGCTACTTTGCCGAAGGCAAGATCCGCGCTGACCTCACCACGGAAGAATTGATCGACGTATTCGATGAGCTCGAGATGGATTTTGCGCCCGGCGAACGTTACAGCTACTCCAACTCGGGCTACGTACTGGCCGGCGCCATCATCGAAAAAGCCTCCGGCATGAGCTACGCCGATTTTGTGCAGCAGCGCATCTTCGATCCGCTTGGCATGAAAAACAGCCACTACGGCGGCAGTCAGCTGATCAAGGGGCGGGCCGCCGGCTACAGCCCGGGGGAGGGCGGTCACGTCAACGCGGCTTTTCTGAGCATGACGCAGCCCCACGCGGCGGGCTCGCTGCTTTCGACGGTGAATGACCTCGTGACCTGGAATACGGCGCTGTTCGAGGGCAAGCTGCTGTCCGAGAAATCCGTCGAAGAGATGATCAAGCCGTTTGAGCTCAACGATGGCTCGCTGTCGCGTTACGGCCTGGGTTTTTCCGTGGAGGAATTTCGGGGCGAGACTTCCGTTGCCCACGGCGGCGGCATTAACGGATTCACCACTTTCCAGCGCTACCTGCCGGATCAGGGTATCTACACCGTGGTGCTTACCAACACGAGCGGTAAGTCGCCAAACTACACCTCCAACCTGTTGAGTTCCCTGGCGATGGGGCGACCCCATGCACCGGAGCGCATCGAGGTGGATGCTTCCGTGCTTAGGGAATACACCGGCGCCTTCGAGATCGCCGAAGGTGATGTGCGGAAGATCTTTTTTGAGAACGGCGAGCTCTACAGCCAGCGCAACGGCGGCCAGCGATTTGTCATCTTCCCCACCGACAAGGACACGTTCTACTACCAGGACTCGTTCAGCTACGTGGTTTTCGACCGCAACCGGCGTGGTGAGGTGGTAGGGATGAAGTTCTATTCTGACGGCGCAACCGAAGCGCAGGTGGTCGAACGAACCGGCCCCGCCGAAGAAGAGCAGCGCGCCGTTGCGGACGTATCACCGGAGCTGTTTGACCTGTGGGCCGGCACCTACGAGATTCAGCCCGGCTTCAACATGGTGATTACCCGGGAAGGGGACAGCCTCATGTCCCAGGCCACCGGTCAGGCCAAGTTTCGTCTGCTGCCCGCATCGGCCCACCGGTACTTCGTGAACGAGTTTCCGGCCGAGGTGGAGTTTGCCGCCGGCGACGACGGGCGGGGCAGCACGCTGACGCTCTACCAGGGCGGTCAGGAGATTGTGGCACCGCGGGTTGAAGGGGGCTGATCCGTTGATCAACACGCGGTAGGCTGCTTGCAGAGATCAGGCGGCAGCTTCCTGGCGGATCATTTGGATAAGACAGCAGCAAAGAGTAAACCGGAAGCGCTTCCTCCGCCCTGGGTGCTGCTCGTCACGGCGGAGCTGGAAACGCTGGTCAAGCTGCTGGAAGCCGGCGACGGAACGGCAGCCATCAACTTCTATCGCCGCGCGGCGGGGTTGGATCTGGCCACCGCGCGGCGGCATCTTGAAACGCTGGCGCAGACACTTGGGCTCCGCAGCGCGGAAGAAAAGCTGGTTGACGACGAGACGCTGGCCGGATTGCAGCGGCAAAACGCCATTCGCACGTTGCTGTGGCTGGGGTTTGCGCTGGCGCTGGTCGGCGCGCTGCTGGGGGTCGCCTTTTTTGTCAGCCAGGCTGACTGGCTGGAACAGGTACTCCCTGGCGGCTTGTTCCTGCTAGGGACGGTTGCGGCGCTGAAGATCCGCAGCGAGGGCGCCGGCGCCGGACTGATTGTGCTGGGTATCGTCATGATCCTCGCTGCCGGACTGGCCATCGTCGGGCTTAGGGACGGCTATCCGGGTCAGGGCCACTATCTTTACGCCACCGCGCCTTACTTCGCCGCCATTCTGCTGCTGGGAGCCGGCTGCGGTCTCGCGATCATGCAGGTGGGGTGGCGGCAGGACGACGCGACGGCGTTGGCACCGCGCAGCGACGCGGTGATTCGCGGGCGGCGCCTGGCCCGGCCCATTGCCCGCGTCAGCGTTTTTGTCACCGTCTACACCACGGCCTTTGTGCTGCACCGGCACATCATCAGCCACGAGATGAACGACGCGCTGTTCAATTCATTGTTCCGTTTTCTTCTGGCTGTTCCACTGATCGGCGTGCTGGCCGCGATCACCACAGCGGTAGCCGCCGACAATCTGCGGCGGGTGCTGCTGCTGGCTCTGCTGCCGCTGCTCACGGCGCTGGCGGCGAGTTTCCTCTGGGGGTCCGGGCAAATCGAGGACGTGGCGGCGGAACTGGCGCTGATTCAGATTCTGGCCTCGCTGGTGGCGGTGGCCTGGATCGTGGCCCGGAGCCAGGGGGCTGCCGGATGGCGCGGCAACCCACTGCTGGCCACCGCCATCACCGCCGGCGTGGTGGTGGTTCCCGCCCTCCTGATCTGGGGCATGGCCGCCGAACTGATTCAGGCGGCGGTGGATCGGGGCATGCTCTCTGGCGATGTGAAAACCTGGCTGCCCTTCGTGCTGATTGTAATCTGGGTGGGTATCGATCTGGGCGGTGGCACCAGGATTCCGGACCCTGGCGAAAACGACTGAAGCACGCTCGCGTTCAGCAGGAGTTAAGGCGCCCCTTTGCTAAATTAGAGGGCGCTGCACACGCAACGCTTGGGGTGCCCGTCATGCGTCAGTTACTAGCTTTGCTGCTGGGTTTGCTGTTTTTCTTTGCCGGGACACTGGTTCGGGCCAACGATCTGGCCGGCGTTTGGGAGATCCGTTTCCAGGACGCTGTTGGACAGCATTACCTGGACGTGTTCGAACTGCGGGAAGACGGACACTACGTCACCCATATGCAGAGCAACGTGCCCAGCGACCGGGGCACCTACCGTCACCAAAACAACGTCCTCTCCCTGACCAGTCGGATCAGCCCGCAGTTTTCCCGCGACATTCCCTACTCGTTGAAAGGCGGCGTGCTGAGCCTTCACTTCGCCCAGCCCGGCAGGGATCCGCTGATCGCGAATTGGCAGCGCTCCACGCTCACGCGCCGGCTGCCAACGCAAGTGTTTGCCGACCGCCGCGTGCCGACACAGCTGGTATCCACGCTGACCGATCTGGCGGAAGGAGTCCGGCGCTGGCAGCCTGACGCGGTACCGACGGCCATTCGTATCTCCAGGTTGTCACAGGGTGAGTTTGAAACGGCGATGCATTTTTACTCGGCTCAGGCCGGCCGGGAGCTGCGGCTGCGCGTTTCAGCCTTCGATGTGAAGGTTTCCGAGCACGGTGGGCGGCAGCTGCTTATGCGGCCTCTGCCTCCCGGGCTGCTTGATCTGGCCGCCGTTCTCCCTCGCGTTTATAGCGATAGCGCCGCCGCTCCACTGCGCAAGGCGGATCTGCGGGACTGGGCGAAGGCTGGTCCGGTGTGGCGTGTCACGCTGGAGAAAGGCAAAGGTATGGCGTTCTCCGGCATAACCGGGGAGCGCATTTCCGGTGATGTGACAGGTTACGTGGAGCGGTATGAGGCGGACTGGAATTACGCCGGCGAGCTGTGGCGCCAGGCCATCGAAGCGATGATGCCGGAGAGTGATGGCGACGGAAAATGGCCCGACTGCGATCACGACCTCATCTCCGATTGCGAGCTGGCTTTCTGCTACTGGAAAGAGCCGCAGAACAAGCTTAACAAAGGGTATTGTTCCGACTACCCGAGTTGATCACCCGGTCGCTGGTCTCAGGCGGCCCGGCGATAGCCCAACATCCGGCCTAGCGCAAAAATCGCGTCGCGCCAGGTAATCACGCCGACAGGCCGGTCATCGTGGTCCACAACGGGCAGGCAGGCGATGCTCTGCTGCTCAAACAGGCCAATCGCGGCCATAGCGCTGCTGTCCCGGCTCACCAGCACGGGCGGCTGGGAAAGCAGCTGCTCCGCGGTCAGCTGCTCAAGCTGCTGCTGTCGCTCCCGGGATCCTTCCGTGTCGACGTTCAGCGCGTTCAGGATGTCATGGTTGTTCAGCACGCCCAGCAGTCGATCCTCGCGATCCACCACCAACAAAAACTCAAATCGGTGCTGCTGGTAGAAGTGACCGATGGCGTCGAGCGTCTCGTCCGCGTAGACGAGAGTGGGAAGTCGGCTCATAAGCTGCGTGATGTGCATGGACTGTTTCCTGTGGAGTTAGGCGTTTTGCGCTCTGCAGGCTTCGTAACGAAGCTGACCGTCTTAACGCGGCAATTGGGGTCATGCTAAAAGTCGGAAAGTTAAAAAATGCGTAACCGGCAGTTAATTTCCCATGATTCGTCGGATCGGCTTCACAGTTTTTCTTCCGAGGTAAGATATCCAGGGCGGCAGGCCGCCAGCTCCGTGGACTGCCCAAAATGCGAGAGCCACCTATGTCGACGTTACCTGCATCGCACCAACGATTCTTTTTCGGTGCGTTTGGCTGTTTCGCTGTCGTCTGGACCTGGCTCGCCATCGCTCCGCTTTACCGGGATGACTGGCTGCTGGAAAACGTGCTGGTGTTCCTGCTGGTGCCGGTCATCGTCTTTACCTACCGACGTTTGCCCCTGTCCCGGATCTCCTACTGCTGCATCTTTCTGTTTTTGTGTCTGCACGAGGTGGGCGCGCACTACACCTATGCCGAAGTCCCGTACCAGGCCTGGTGGGAGAGATGGTTTGGCGAGCCTTTGGGCGGACGAAACCACTACGACCGGCTTGTGCATTTTCTCTACGGCCTGCTGATCACGTATCCCATCCGGGAAATCTTCCTGCGCATCGCCGACTCCCGCGGATTCTGGGGCTACCTTTTTCCTTTGCTGGTGATCATGTCGACCTCCATGATCTTCGAGCTGTTCGAATGGGCGGCAGCGCTGATCTTCGGCGGTGAACTGGGCATGGCCTACCTGGGCTCCCAGGGCGACGTCTGGGATGCCCACAAAGACATGTGGCTGGCCACGGTCGGCGCCCTGATTGCGACCGCCATTATTGCGGCGATCAATATCGTGCTGGATCGAGACTTCAACCGGGAATGGACCGACAGCCTGCGGGTCAAGCACAGCGAACCGCTCGGGGAGGACGAAATTGCGCGGCTCCTGGATGAGAAAAGAGACGGCCGACATCGCTGAGACACCATCGCCTCTGCGCTTTGCGTTTTCGCTCTCGGGTTAAGCACCCCGGGCAGGAGGCGCCGAGGCGTTGTGTAGTCGGGACGATTCAGGCCTCGTGCCAGTTGTCGGCCTCCATCGCCAGCTGCCGATAGGGCCCCCTGCCCAGCCACAGCGCTGCCAGGCCGATCGGTCCGATGCCGCAGGTGACGATGAGCAGCGAGTAGCGAATCATGCTCTCATCTTGAAACACGTAGTCGGTCAGGGCGGCCACCGAGGGTGGCCCGAGGAACAGGCCGGCCAGGCTGATTACCAGCAGATACAGCGCAGAGATCTGTGCGCGGAACTCGGCCGGGGCGATATGCACCAGCGCGGCTGAGCTGGTGGCAGACGCAACGGCGAGGCCGAATATCACGGGTATCAGGGCGATGATTGCCACGGCGGCGCTGGATGCCAGGGGCAGCCAGACAGCAAATGGCAGCGTGCCCAGAATGCTGGCGGCAAAAACGAGATAAGGCGCCTCGCTGCGGCCCCGGGCGTACAGCGTCTCCGCCAGCCGTGAGCCGGTGATCACCCCGAGCGGCCCGCCGATGGCCAGCACCAGGCCGTAGTAGACGCCGGTCTGGGCCGCATCCAGCTGCCAGGTCCGCTCAAACACGGTTGGCAGCCAGAAGTAGGAATAGCCGATGGTTGTCACGACGGAATTACCGATAAAAATGCCGGCGAAGGCCCGCCAGCGGCTGGTCAGGAAGGCCACCGTAGCTGCCAAAGGCACGGTTTTGCGCCCGCTGCCCGCCGCCTCGGTCGCAAAGCCGCGTCTCGTCGGCTCACGGATCGTCAGCATGACCGCCGCGAGCGCCAGCCCAAGCACACCGAGTATTACGAATACCATCTGCCAGGGCTGCAGCGGCCCGACGATGGGCCAGGCAACGCTCGCCGAGCGGGACACCAGAATGATCAC
This sequence comes from Pseudomonadota bacterium, assembly GCA_039195135.1. Taxonomy (GTDB): domain Bacteria; phylum Pseudomonadota; class Gammaproteobacteria; order Xanthomonadales; family SZUA-38; genus JANQOZ01. The sequence goes on from JBCCVP010000033.1 coordinate 32,675, forward strand.
CTGCCCGCCGGCCAGGAACGCCAGTCCCGCGCCGATCGACTGGCCGATGGTGTACAGGCCGACGGCACGCAGGGCCGCCTTGCGCGGGAAGTAGTCTGGAATAATCGAATAGGCGCACGGCGTCAGCGTCGCCTCTCCCACACCCACCATCATGCGCGCGACAAACAGCGACGCGTAGGACCAGGCAAGTCCGCAGGCGGCCGTGGCCAGAGACCAAAGGGCCACTCCGATGACGATGATGTTCCGGCGGCTTCGGCGGTCCGCAATGATCGCAATCGGTATGCCCAACGTTGCGTAGAAGATCCCAAAGGCCGGGCCCATCAGCCAACTCATCTGCACATCGGTAAGGCCGAGCTGGGCCTTGATCGGGTTGACCAGCAGCGCCAGGATGCCGCGATCGATAAACGCAACGATATAGGCCACGATCAACAGGCTCACGACATACCAGGCGTAACCGCGGGCCGGGTAGCCGGCGTCAGCTGTCTGCTTCACCTGAGAATCGTCTGCCATGGGTCCGTGAGGTTAGCACCGATCACGGTGCTATCCTGATCAAGGCCAGGGAAAGCGGGGTTTGTTCGTGAACAACGATGTGGATATCAAGGGCGTATACGAGGTCGGCATCGGCGTACCCGATCTGATTGAGCAGATCCGCTTCTGGAGTCGCTTCGGGTACCGGGTTGGCAGTCAGGGGGAATTGTCCGCCACGGAATGTGCAGCACTCTACGGTGTTGAGTCTGCGGTCAAATCTGTACATCTGCTCCATCAGGACGCGGACCATGGGTTGATTCGCCTGATGCAATGGGACAAGCCGACAAACTCGGGCATCGGCATCACCTACGACCTGCGCCAGGAGGGCGGCCGCTGGACGGTGCAGCTGACGGACAGCACGCTGGAACTGCTGAACCATGCCGAAGATGCCAAGGCCCGGGGACTGCCCTGGAATTCACTCTATCCGCATTGGATCCAGGTTTACCCCATGGACAAGGGCGAGCCGTTTATCGATCCGCCGATCGGGGTTCGGGAGGCGCTGATTGCCCATCCGCTGGCGCGCATTGCACCGTTTGAACGCTACAACTACGAAAAGCCGGGCTACGGCACGATCGACCCCCACAGCTTTCTCAAAACCAGCCAGTTCACCCACTACGGGACCATGATCCGGGCCGACGATGACTCGATTCTCGACTTTTACGAGAAGGCGCTGGGCCTGCTGCGGCAAAAGGAATACGTGATGGAGGGAGGCGCGGCCCACTGCGTAAAGGGAGCTGCGGATATTTTTGCGTTGAAGGAGAACGAGGTCTACTACGTCACCGACTTTGACGATCCCCGCTCATCGCTGGAGATCAAACAGCATCGGTCCGGGCGCCTTAAGTTTATTCGTCTGAAAGAAGAGTGCGACATGCCGGTGGTCTGGGACCGGCAGCAGCCCGGTTCCCTGGGCATGTCGCTGTTTACCTATCGGGTGAAGTCGGCGGAAGACTTTCGGGAGCGGGTTATCGACGGGGGTGCGTCAAACGTCACGGATATCCTGCCCAATGAATTTGGCAAACTCAGCTTTTCTTTTGTCGCCCCGGAAGGCAGCACCTGGAACCTGATTGAAGACCCGACCGCCTTTAACTAAAGCGAGCGAAACGAGCATGACTGACGATACCGTGTTGAGCCTGTCCAGCGATCAGCTGGCAGACATTCTGACCGGCGCTGATGCCCCGACCCTGATTGACGTCCGGGACGAGGACGAGTTCGCGGCTGGGCACATTGAAGGTGCGATTAACGTCCCGCTTACCCAGGTTGCACCGCTGTTTGATGATCCGGAGAACGCAAAACCCATGATTTTTATCTGCCAGAGCGGCGTGCGCAGTCTGCAGGCGGCCAACTTTGCGAAGATTGCCGGGCTGATGCAACCACGATCATTGGATGGTGGTATGGCCGCCTGGAAACGTCATGAGGTCGGCGACCAATAAGCGCCGCAGGCTGGGTTAGCTGGCCCGTCCCGGTCACGCCTAGGGCGGCGTGACCTGCTGCAGCGGCAGATTGGTTCGCTCCCAGTCGATCTGAACCTCTCCTTCTATCGACACATCCAGATTGTCCAGGGTGGCGCTACCGTCGGCGTTCAGCGTTCGCGTCAGCGTGCCGCCGTTAAGAATGGCAGGTGACGTCCAGGCGCAGCCCGGACAATGGACCTTAAAGCTGGCGAGGTCAGCGTCACCCTGGCTGGCCAGAACTTCTCCGTCGGACGCAACGACCACCCAACGGGGCTCGCCAGCGGTGTCGTAAAAGTAGATCGCACTGAATTCCTGGGCCCCCTGGCGGTGGGTTCCCAGACCCCAGCCACCTTCAGACGGGTTGAAATACTGGTCGGTGATCACCGGATCCACAACTTCCGACGACAGATCAAAAAAGGTCAGTTTCTCGCCGCCGGCGATACCATCCACGGTCCAGGTCATCACCGCCTCCGAGTCATTGATAAAGCTGATCTGGGCCTGACCCACCACTTGTGAGGTCGGCGAGTTTTGCCGGATATCGCCGGCCAGATTGAACTTGAGAATATCGGCGGTGACGGTGTCATTGACGAGACGCTGACCGTTGAGCGTTTGTACGTAGTACCAGATTGGAAGGCGCTTGCGATCCGCGGTGTACCACGCCGAGTACATGCCATCACCGGCGAAATGCAGCTCGATGCCGTTGCCCGGACGCTGGGCGTTGAACCAAAACCCCTGCCGGGGCTGCGCGCCCGGCTGGTCGGGCGTCTGACAGCTGCTAACCACGTTGCAGTCGGCAGGCACCGTACCACTCAGAATGCTGCCCTCGTCGGTTTGCGAAAAACCGCCATTGTGGGCAGCGCCGGCGTAGGAAAGACTGTACCCGTCCCCGCAGGCAAACGACTCTTGAAACTCCAAGGTCACACTGGCCTGGGCACTGCCGCCGGCAGGGAGATTACCCAGCGACGCGATGCTCTGGTCCAGGGTCAGATTCGATGACAAACCCGGAGTGGTGCTCTGCGGGTGATAAAAGCACACCGCCGAATTGTCGACGATGCTGTCGGCTTGGTTGCAGGCATAAGTCAAGCCGTCCGTCGCCAGCTCGTTTTGAATCCCGACCGTTTGTGATTCGCCGCGTTTGGGGTTGGTGCCCCGGTACTGGTACACGATCTGGTGGGTTCCCTCGTACAGGATCGCCTGAACGTTAAGTGTTCCCCCCGTTACCGGCTGGTCGAAAAACTCCGCTACATTCCACTGGAAGATGTCACAGCCGGTCGAACCGGCGGCGTCACCGGGTCTTGGGCAGGTCGGGAAATACTGATGAAACGCGTCAGCAAGAATGAGATCGTCATGCAGCGGATAGAATCTGGCACCCGCGGTGAAGTCTTCTCCCGGCACGGCCGGCAAGGGGCAGTCATTAACGAAGTCACCGCCGTCATCGATCTGAATGTCGGTAGTGATGTATCCGTTGCTGCTCATCGTAACCACGTTGATCGGGTCACCGTAAAAATCGAATCCGCTGCCCCCCAACGCCACTTCGACCCAGCCGTCGTCCAACGCAGAAATTCCGTTGAAGGTCGGGTTAAAAGTCAGTCGATTGGCATCGCTGGCAATGTCCTGAAAGCTGATCGGGCACAGACCGGTGGACGAATCGGAAAACGAGTAGCCGAAGTTATCCCGACCACCACTGCGTTTCGCGGCCGGTGCCAGCGTGTCGATGGAGAATGCCGCGTAAGCATCCACGGCGTCGGCCGACCCGGAATTGCGAACCGTGACCGGGTAGGACCAGCTCTCGCCAGGGTCAACATGAGCGTCACCATCGCCGCAAACCTCCGACGGTGCGCCGACGTTTGACAACTCCAGCACCGGCGCCTGCACCACCGCGCCGAAGCTTGATTCAGTGCTGCAGTTGGTGGCATCGGTCACGGTCAAACGGACTGTGCCGGTATACGCGTCGTGGTAGACCACGTTAGCGGTGGAGATGGTGGAATCGGTCACGCCATCAGCATCTACGTCCCAGGCGTAAGTCAGCGCGCCTTGCCCGCCGCTGACGTTAGCCGAGAAGACCGCGCTTTCGCCCGCCTGAAGCACCGATCCCTTGTTACTGACGATATCGACCTGGGGTCCTTCACATCCACCCCGGCCGCCGGTCCGCAGCGCACCGGTGTTATTGGGGTCGAGCCAGTCCGACACACGACTGCTGCTGGTCCCACCGCCCGACCAGGACACGTCAAGGCGCCCATAAAAGCTCTCGCGGTCGTTGTCGGTCGGCCCGCTTCCGATGCAGGCGGTCTGTGCGTTTCTCAGTTGGCCGATGAACAGTCGATTGGTGTTCCATAGACCGGCGCCCGAAGAACCGGCTTCAAGGGTTCCGGAGTCCCACGAATTAACTCGCCAGTAGTTGCCTTGGTCTCCACAAAATCCGCCAAATTCGGTTTGGCACAGGTCGCTGGCCGTGAGATTGATGCGCTTTTCGTCCCCAAAGGCATGGTGAATACTCGCCGCGCCGGTCTCGGGGTTTCCTGAGCGGTCCCAACCCGAATAGAACACCGCGTAGGATTCGGAGGGCGTGTCGTTGAGCCGAGTCAGGACGAGGTCTGTCTCCGGATAGCTTGCCACCAGCGAAGCGCCCGATACCGTGTCAGAAAAATCATCCCGTGATATCTCCGTGCCGTTGGCCACGCTGCCCGGGGCCCGGCACGACGCGCTCTGATAGTTGAAGTACGCCACGATGGTGGAAGCCACCGTACTCAAATCGTCCTGATCGGCGCCAAGACAGATGAGCCCGGTGCTGAACAGATTGTCGTTGTTCGCCGTGGTGTTGAGGAGCTGGCCGGAGCAACGAAACCCCCCGCCGTCTTTCTGAAAAGTGTAATTGGCTACGCTCGCTATCTGATTGCTCCAGCCATCGCCCGCCGGGCAGGCCACGTCCACATTGCAGGCACCCGATTTGGCGAAATCTTCAGCCGCCCAGAGTTTTCTGAATGCCGAGCCAACTGACCTGAGTCGCAGCCTGGCGTGAGGCAACAACTCAGCGCTGCCCACCAACTCGATGGTCGCCAGCTCACCGGGAACAAACGGCACGGGCAGAACACCGGAGGGATAGTTGTGTTGATCGGTGAAAGGGCCGCGAATCCACGCCTTATCGGCGCCGTACACAAACACGGCAACGCCTCTGGGTACCCAGAAATCAGACAGGACCAGATCGAGGGAAACAGCTCCCGGAGCGTTGATCTGCCATGAAACAGCGTCGACTCCCTTAAGGTCGGTGGGCACGTTGAGTACCTGCTCCACGGAATGGACAACGCTGTAGCGAATCGGGCCATCGGACTCGACGGAAGCTGACTTGAGTGCTGCCGTATCAATCTGAGGCACGCTGATCGTGGCGGCAACATGGCTCCCGGAAAACCGAGGCTTGAAATCCTGGGCGCCAGTTGCGAACCCAGCCTGGGTGAACAAAAGAAAGATCAGCAGGCGATAGGCCCTATCCACCGACCGCGCGTTCTGACATTTTTCTCTCAAACCGTTTGACGTCAATGCGACTCGCCAAGCCCACATGCGATCCCCTCCGATCTCGTGATACTTAACATCGCGCAGGAATGACACAAATCTGGACATGGGACATAGACCTGCAGCAAGCAGACCTTCGGTTTAGCAGACGTGCTACGCTTTCTACGATGAATGACGTACGCAGCTCTCTGGCAGTTTGCACCCTGGCTCTGGTTTTGCCTCTGGTTTTGGCTCTCGCAGCGGCGGCGACTGCGTCGGCACAGCCGTTCACAGGCATTTTCCTGGGGTCTGAGGCCGGACGCGCCGGACAAGAGGTGTATACAGTGGAGTCCTCCGATTCCCACCGCGTCACCATTGCAGACCTCCACGGAAATGTTTATGTCGGTCACGCGGAAACTCAGTCACTGGTGACACTGGACGAAGGCGGCTCATTAGTTGCCGGCGATGCAGACTCGTTCGTTCTGAATCTCGCCGAAGGCGAGCCCGTTACCCTGACTCGGGTTTTTGGCTCAGACCCAGAGTTCCCCATGAGCTCGGCCCCGGGACCGTTTCAACCCAACGTCGCGCTGGCGGGCCAGTGGGATATCGTCGAACTCTCTTTGGATCCTGTCACCGGCGAAGTGCTCCCACAGTTTGACGGCTCACGGGAGTTCATCGATGTTTTTGACCTGGGTGTCGAAGCCAATGGTCTGCGTTTCACCGACTCCCTGGGCACGTATTTTCAATTTACGATGCGGCTCGGAGATGAGGCCATAGGGCG
>JBCCVP010000034.1:0-36294 GCA_039195135.1 Pseudomonadota bacterium
GTCCCCAGGCTACGGGCTGCGTCAGCCGGTGGCGGCCACCGGCGTCGGGGTCGCCAGCGCCGGTCGCTGGGCCATGATAGCCAGCGCACCGATGCGATAGGCTTCCGCCAGCGTCGGGAAGTTGAAGGTGTTTTCCACAAAAATATCGACGCACTGATCGGTCACCAGCGCCATCTGCGCCAGATGAATCAGCTCCGTGGCACCCTCCCCCACAATATGGCAGCCCAGCAGCTTGTCGCCGTTTTCGTCGGCAATCATCTTGAGCAGGCCGTCCTGAACGCCGGCGATCTGGCCCCGGGCCACCTCGGCAAAATCCACCGTCGCAACCTTCACCGCGCCGTGGGCTTTGCGCGCCGCCACCTCGCTCAAACCGACCGACGCAATCTCAGGAATGGTGTAGATGCCGGACGGGATCGTATGCGGCGCCGAGCCCGGTTCCAGGCCCAGGGCGTGGCGTACCGCCCGGCGCCCCTGGTCCATGGAGCTGGAGGCGAGCGCCGGCGCGCCGATCACGTCCCCCACCGCGTAGATATGAGGCACTTTGGTCTGGCAGGACTCGTTCACTTCAATCGTGCCGTACTGACTCAGCTCAAGCCCGGCTTTCTCAAGCCCTAGACCGCTGACATTGGCCACCCGGCCCAGGGCAAACAGCGCTTTTTCAGCGCTGATCTGAACCCCCGAGTCCATCCGCGCCACCACCTCGCAGGCCCCGTCCCAGTAGATGTCCGATAGCTTCGCCTTGCCCACGAAGCGCCCGCCAAAAGATTCAAAGGCGGACTGAAAACGGGCGGACAATTCCGGATCGAGAAAGCCCAGGGGACTTGGGAATCGATCGACCACGGTTACCTCAACGCCCAGCAGGGCAAAAATGGACGCGTATTCGCAGGCGATCACGCCGCTGCCCAGCACAATCATGGATTTGGGCAGGTAGCACATGGACAGCACCGAGTCGCTGTCCAGGATGTACTCGTGATCCACCGGAATATCCTCCGGCGCCCGCGGACGGGAGCCGGTGGCGATCACCACGTGGCTGGCCCGGAGCCGGCGCTCGCTGCCGTCCACGGAGGTCACGGTGAGGTGCTCCGCGTCTTCAAACGCGGCACGACCGTGCACCATATCGATGTCGTTGCGGTCCATCTGATCTGCGATCAGCCGGTCGTGGCTGTCCAGCACCTGCTGGAGTCGGGACAGCAGGTGATTCATCGGCGCGTGCTGTTCCAGCTGCGCCGTGACGGCCTGCCGGCATTGGGCCGCCCGCGCCAGCTGCAGCGCGTTTTCCCGCAGCGTCTTGCTCGGAATGGTGCCCCGGTAAACGCAGCTGCCGCCTACCTGCCGGTCGCGCTCGATCAGCGCGACGGACCGGCCTTCCTTGGCCGCCTGTACCGCCGCCTTCTGCCCCGCGGGGCCGGAGCCGATCACCACAAAATCAAAGGTTTCCACATCGCTCATCAAAAGGCCTCCAGAGCCACCGCCAGGCGTGACTGTTGGGAAAGAAGCGTGTTCAGGTCGTCGGGATAAACGTTGAGTTCCTGGAAGGCTGGCTCGTTGATCACCATGGCCGCCGGCTCTTCCGGTTCAAGTTCCATCACGTCGAGCAGCAGCGAGGCGGTGCGAACGGAACACACGTCGTCGCGATAATTTTCCGCTGCCTCGTAATCCTGGTGAAAGCTGATGCAGGTCTTGACCACCTCCGGCAGTTCCCACAGGTCCGCCAGCACCGCGCCAACCCGGGGCGACTCGGCGTGAACAAGGCCGGCCAGCCGATCATCAAACGCCGGCGCATCGTCGAAGTTGGACACAATTTTCAACGTCATCGGTTCCCCGACGTTATGCAGCAGGCCGCACAGGTAGGCCGTTTCCACGTTTTTCCGCCGCAGCCTGGCCAGTTCCTTATTCCACAGCGCTGAACCAATACCGCGCCACCAGTAGCGTTCCATCGGTTCCATGTAGCGGTCGTCGGAAAACACCGTGGCCTTGAAGGCGGTACCCAGCACAATCTCGCAGAGGGACTTGAGGCCCAGCCGCATGATGGCCTGGCGCAGCGTCACAATTTCCACCCGCGGGCTGTAGGCGGCGGAATTGGCCACCCGCAGCACGCCGGTGGCGAGCTTCTGGTCCCGTTCGATCAGCCCCGCCACCTTGCCGACGTCCGCGTCGGCGTCGCTGGCGAGGTGAAACACCTCCATGGCGGACGTCGGCAGCAGCGGCAGCTCCAGGTCCTCGCTGGCCAGCGCCGCGTCAATGGCTGCCTTCAGACGGTGTTCAAATTCCACGTCGGCGCCATCGGTCGCCCGCTCGTCAACCATCTCTACAGCAGCCAATTCGGTCATGCGGCTTTCTCCATCGCGTCGTTTGCAGCGTCCTCAAGCACGACCTGCAATTCCGCGAGCGTAATGTCGTTGAGGTTCAGCACCTGCGCCTCGGCGCTGGTGTCCAGGCACAACGAGGGATCCGGGAAATCGCTGAAGCCTTCCTTCGCGCAGGCCTTGTCCACCAGCCGCACGATGGCCAGCGTGATGTTGCTGTCATCAAATTCCGGCTGATCCTGCTGCTCCACAACCTGGCAGATGGATTCGGGCATGTCCCAGGTCTGCATCAGCGCGGCGCCGTGCGACGCGTTCAGCTGCTTCAGCGTCACGTCGACCACGTGTTCGGAAATCTCCATGCCCCCATCTTCTTCTTTTGACAGGTCTTCGATGATGGAAAGCAGCGACACCTTGCCCACGTCGTGCAGCAGGCCGGCCACGAAAGCCTCGTCGCTCAGCTTCAGGTAACCGGCCTTGCGGGCCAGCCAGCGCGAGCCGTAGGCCACCGCGCTGGTGTGCCGCCAGAGCTGATCCAGGCGCTTGCGGTAGGGTCCTGAGACCATGCTGTAAAGGCGCTTCTGGCTGGCTTCCAGCGCCAACGCAGCCACCTGTTTGGCGCCGACCCGGATCATGGCGTCGCGCAGGGTTTTTACCGCGCCAAGGCCTGAAAAGAACGATGAGTTGGCTTTGCGCAGCGCTTCGCCAACCAGCACCGGATCCTGCTCCATCAGTTCGCAGATCTGATCCGCATCCATGTCGTCTTTGCGCACCGCCCGGTACACCTGTAATGCCACATCATCAAACACCGGCAGATCGATATCTCCACTCTTCAGGCGGTTGTCGATCAGCTGTACCAAAGATTGTTTTTCGCTCATGCTTGTGTCCCAGTCAGTCTGCGCAGTTCGGTTAAAGGTCGGGGTGAGGCCAGGCGCGGCAAAGTCCGCCGGACCTCCTCCAGGGTTGTTTCTCCACGGGCCGCTTTCACCAGTCCGTCTTCCAGCAGGGTCACCAGACCCGATGTCTCAACGCTGATCTGGCGGATCTGGGCGGAGGTGCGGCGTGCCAGGATGGCGTCGCGCACCGCTTCGGTCAGCACCAGCAGCTCAAACACCGCCACCCGCCCCTTGTAGCCGGTGTAGTGGCAGGTTTCGCAGCCGCTGCCGACGCAGAACTCGCCGCCGGTGGCATCGCTGGTAGACCAGCCCAGGAGCTGCAGGTCCCGCGGCTCCGGCTCCAGCGGCGTCGAGCAGTCCTGACAGACGCGCCGGATCAGCCGCTGGGCCACCACACAAACCACGGTGGAGGAGATCAGAAAGGCTTCGATATCCATGTTCAGCAGGCGCAGCAGCCCGCCGATGCTGTCCTCGGTGTGAAATGTGGTGAGCACTTTATGGCCAGTCAGGGCAGCCTGAATGGCGCTCTCGGCGGAGAACGCGTCGCGAATCTCCCCCAGCACGATCACATCCGGATCCTGCCGCACCATATGCCGCAGGGACTCTTCAAAAGTCAGCCCCAGCTTATTGTTCAGCGAACACTGGGAAATGCCGTCCACCACATATTCCACCGGGTCTTCCGCGGTGATGATGCTGGTGGTTTCGTTGTTCAGGTGATTAACGCAGCTGTATAGGGTGGTCGTTTTCCCCGAGCCCGTCGGGCCGGTCACGATGATGACGCCGCTGGGTGAATCCAGCCCCTGGTAGCGGAAGCGCTCCTGCATCGACGGGGCCATACCCAGCTGCGACATGTCGAGCACCGTGTTGTTGTTATTCAGAACCCGCAGCACCACCGCTTCGCCGTGCACGGTGATGTAGAACGAGGCGCGCATGTCATAGACCGCGCCGCTGGTGGGGTCTTCAAACAGAATTCGGCCGTCCTGGTGGCGTCGGCGCTCCGAAATGTCGGCCTCCGCCAGCACCTTCAGCCGGGAAACCACCCCCTGCAGTTTGTCGTGGCTGAATTCGGCGTGCTCCCGCAGCACGCCGTCGATGCGAAAACGCACCCGCACGCGGTCTTTCAGTGGTTCGATGTGCAGATCCGATGAGCCCTGGGAAACGCCGGCCCGGATCATGCTGTCCACCAGTCCCTGGGGGCTTGAGTCATCGATCTTGCGCACCGCCTCGGAGCTCTTGCCCTTCTGGCGCCGCCCGAGGGCCGCGGCCGCTGCGCGAATCGAGGATGCGGTGGCCACCACCGGCTTGATGTCGCGCTGAAAAACTTTGGCGGCCGTTCGCTGCCCCTCTTCGCTTAACGGATCTGCAAACGCAACGACTAGCGTGCTGCCTTCCTCGGCAACCGGGAAAAAACCGTATTTGTTACAGATGTCCGGCGAAATCCGGTCAACCCACTCGTCGTCGCATTTGCCCGCTTCCGGCTCGAGGTAGTCCATGCCGATCTGGCTGGCCAGAATGCGCGCCAGGTCTTTTTCTTTGATCACCCGCTTCTTGACGAGAATCTCACCGAGCTTCTGGCCCTTTTCTGCCGTCTGCTGCACCTTCAGAGCCACCCGGAGCTCCGCCCGGGTGATGTAGCCCAGCTCCATCAGCAGATCGCCCAGCGGCAGCTCGAAGCGGTGGTTTTTGCAGATCTCACAGATCTGCTCCTCGTCCACCAGCCCCATCTGTTTCAAAACCGAAAGCACGGTGGCTTCGCGTCCCAGCTTGGCCACAATGCGCTGACCGTGCTCCAGCTGTTTCTGGGTAATCAGCCCGTCCGCGACGAGCAGCCGGGCCAGCGTACTTTCGCCGTCGTTTTTAGCCTCCGGGGACTTGTCCGCAGCGGCGACGCGTTTTACGTCGGCCGAGGCCAGTGATTTTTTTTCAGATTCCGCCGGCGGCCGGGTTTTGGACGCGGTGTTGGTTTTGGACATGGTGAACAGCCACCGAGCTACAAGGTTTCAAACTGGTTTATCGGCGGTGGCGGCCGGAAACTGAAGCGTAGCCGGACAGTTTTTCAGGACCGCTCGGAAGGCCCACGCAGCAGCGCCGCCGCAGCGGCGGCAAGAGAAAAAAATCCCATCACCAGGCACAGGGAATTGGGGCTCCCGTTGTAGATGGCGGCCGTTAGCCCCGATGCAACCACACCACAGGTCGACTGCACGGTGCCAAACAGGGCGGCCGCAAATCCGGCGGACCGGGGCTGAGATTCCAGCGCCCGGGCCGTTGCCACCGGCACAAACAAGCCAAACCCAAAGGCCGCGACCATCGATCCCAGCCAGACCAGCCACAGCGGTGGCACCGCCAGCCCAAGGCAAGCCAGCATGACGATGGCTGCCGCCAGAAACAGCCAGCCGCCCACTCGCTCCTGGCCGACCAGGCCGATGCGTCGTACCAGGACGCGGCTAAGCTGGGACGACGCCACAATCATCAGCGGCACCGCCGCCATTGCCGGACCCAGCAGTCTTCCGTCGACACCGTAGAACTCCCCCGCCAACAGCGCACCGACGGTGACAAACGCAAATACGCTGGCGAACGCCAACCCGTTGGTCAGGGCGGCGCGGACGGAGGTCCGCGAACGCAGGAAACGCCGGGCGCTGGACCTGAGCTGGCGCAGCGGCGAGGACTGCCGGCGGCGCGGGGCCAGGCTGGTCAGCCCCCGCACCGGCAGGACCCAGATCAGCCCGTAGCCAGCCACGGCGATAAACACCGCGCGCCAGCCCCAGACCTCACCGGCCAGACCACCTACCAGCGGCGCCGCCACCGTGGCAAGGGCCATCACCGTGGTTACGGAGGACATCATCGCGCCCGCGTCCAAGCCGCGAGTGAGATCACGCACTACCGCCCGGGCGCTGACCGACATGCCCGCCGCCGAAAGGCCCTGGGCCATCCGCAGCGCGAGCAGCCACCGGAGTTCGCTCATCAGGGAAGCGAGCGCCGACGCGAGCACAAAACCGCAGAGGCTGATCATCAGCACGCGCCGGCGGCCGTAGCGGTCCGACAGCAGCCCCGCGGGAATCTGACCACCGGCGAAACCCAGCATGGCCAGCGTGAGGGTCCACTGGATGGCGCCGGGATCGCTGGCAAAATCGACCCGCAGCAGCGGCAATACCGGCGTCACCGCGTCGATGCCAAACGCCGCCGCGCCGAGGCACCCACCCAGGAGCAATGCAGTTCGCGAGCGATTCACAGCGAGTGATGGTGCGGCACCCCCGGCCGGGCCGCAAGGGTCAGGCCCGGTTTTGGCCGGACCGTGGCGGAATCAGGTGTCGTTTGGGGGGCCGAGCATCAGGCTTCGCCGCAGCGCCGCTTCCGGGGCAGAGTCGGTCACCTGCACGGTGCGGTCGGAGGTCGGCACGATGCCGAGCGACCGGTAGAGCGCATCCAGCTTCGGGACGCCGGGCCGGTTGGCAAGCTCCCGGTAGGTTTCGCTGAATACCGAGTAGTCGGACAGGCTGTCGAGCTTGAGGAAAAACTCTTCCGCGTCCCAGGATCGATCCGATGGCAGGCAACAGGCGCCCAGGCGGGACAGCAGCTTATCGAGGCTCTCCTCGCCACCGCTCAGCCGCCGCAGCCTCACGTCCGCCACCAGCGCCAGCGCCGCACCGCTCCAGTAGACCATCATGCGGGAGCGAGAGGTCGTCGGACTGCCCCGGGGCCGCACGGCCCGGGCCCGTTCAATGCCGGCGTGAAGCTTCGCCCAGGCGGTACCCTCCGTGTAGTGGCCGCTGCGGGCCATCAGCACGTTCTGGTAGTAGCTGGCAAACCCCTCCGACACCCAGCGGTCCCCCACGTAGGGCAGGAGCAGGTGGGCGAACTCATGGGTTGCGGTCCAGTCCTTCAGGTAGTCATCCAGTTTGCGGTCGGGGTCAACAAAAAACTGCACCGATTCACCGCCGTTGCGCACCACCCGACCAAACGGTACGGGTGATGATCCCCAGGTGCTGCGGCTGGGCACGAGGAGTACCTGGGGTGACGGATTGGGAAACCGGCCGTGGGCCTGCGTCACGCCGATAGCGGCCTGACGCAGCCATTCCACCAGCTTTTCCTGATCCATCGGGCCGGCCGCTTCGTGAAGCAGACCGATGCGAAGGGTCGCCCCGGGCACTTCCACTTCCTGGTAGTCGAAATTGCCGAAGGCAACGATGGCATCGGCACTGCGCGGTGAGGAGCCCAGCTCGTAGACGTGCTCCTTATCGTCCAGGCGGGTCCAGGGTACCGACAGGGCGTCGCCTTGCGGCAGGTTCCAGGCAATGCGCAGCGTGGTGCCCTCAGTCAGCCGGGGTCGGAACAGCCAGTCTCCGGGCGACGTCACCACAATTCCCGGCCGCAGCTGGGTACGCCGGCGGGTTGCGCTGCGGCGGGCCGCGGCGGCGAGATCGTACTCGTAGCGCAGGCAGGTCACGTCCCGCGGCAGCCGTATCCGGCGCCCGTCCACGTCCAGCCGCTGCCCTTCGCAGCTTTTTGCGGCAATCAGGAAGTCGGCCGTACTGGCATTGCTGGACCGTATGGTTCGCTGGGGTGCCGCCAGTCGCGCGGTGACCGTCAGTCGGGTCCGCTCCGGATTGACTCTGATCTGGTATTGGTGCTCTACCCCCTGGGCGTCCAGGCTGAGGAGGAAGACAAAAGAGAGGAAAGCCGCGCGTCGCAGAAAACTCATAGGCACTGTGACCGCAAAAAAGTCCATATGACTGCATCGCCCGCGGCGGAAGTTGGCGCGGCGGGGTTGTCCGGGGGCGCTAGCGCTCGACCGCAACCCGGTTGCGACCGGCCCGTTTGGCTCGATAGAGCGCCTTATCAGCCGCCTCGATCACCGCTTCCGGATCGCCTGAGTGTTTGCTGGCGTGGGCCAGACCGATGCTGACGGTGGCCTTGACGCTGGGCACTTTGTGTTTGTGTCTCTCCCGGCTGATAGGCCGGCGCCGCGGGCGGCCCGGCGCCCGCATGGCTACCGGCCGCGCGGCGATCGCCTCGCGGATCTCATCGGCCCGCTTTTTTGCGTCCGCCAGCGTGCGCTGCTTGAACAGCAGGCAGAATTCTTCACCGCCGTAGCGAAAAGTCTGGCAGAGCCGCAAATCCCGCACCCGCCCCGCCACCATGCGCAGCACGTGATCGCCAAATTCGTGGCCAAACCGGTCGTTCACCTTTTTAAAGTGATCAATGTCCAGCATGCCGATGGCGTAGTTACCCGACAGCGTTTTCAACGCGTTGTCCAGCGCCCGGCGGTTTTTCAGCCGCGTCAGCGGATCAACGAACGCCATTGCGTGGGACGCGAGCAGCACCCCGAGCATGAGCAGCGCCGCCGCGATGAGGAAACAGGCGTAGGTGAGGCTCGGGCGCAGACTGGCCATCAGCAGAGCGCAGGCGGCGAGAAAGAGAAAAAGCTCAGCGGCAAACTGCCGTTTCTGCCAGCGGAAAAAGAGCGCCAGGCAGGCCACGGTAAGAATGCGTGGTTCCACCGGGATCAGCCACGGGGCGGCCACTTCGGGCAGCAGCCGACTGGCCCAGCTGTTCAGCAGGCCCGGCGCTGACAGCGACTCCGGCGGCGCCAGCAGCACCAGGGCCTGCTGCAGCGCCAGCACTACGACAATGGCCAGCACCGCCCGGGACCGCAGCGGTATGCGTGGCAATACCGCCAGCAATAGCAGGTTCCAGGGTAACCAGCGGCTGACGACCACGGCCATATCGTGAGCCAGCGGCCAGCCCAGGGCCTGGGCAATCGGCTGCGCGCCGAGGCCCAGCGCCAACCACAGCATCACCAGCCAGCCCAGCGCAAATCGATAACGCTGAAATGACGCGGCGTAGGCCAGGCCGGCCAGCGATAGCAGTATCGCTAGCAGACCCTGCTGCAGGCTGAGAGCAGTCAAATCCCCTTGTTTCCCCAGATTCGTGTCGAACATTGTAACCGGGAGATCGTGACGATTGGCCCAGCAATACCCGCCACCGCTGGCTATAATGACGGCCGCTCTTTGTTGCCAATCTTGCTTTTCTCATTGGAGGTTACGAAATGAGACTCCCCATAAAACTCACCTTAGGCGCCGCGCTGCTGGCGCTGGCCGCCCAATCGGCGCTGGCTAAGCAGTACAGCGTGGAAGAATTTTTCAAAAACCCGCAGTACGCTCAGATGAGCCTGTCGCCAAACGGCAAATATCTGGCTGCGCTGGCGCCGGCGAAAAACCGCCGGAACCTGGCCATCATCGATCTGGCGGACCGCACCAAGTCCCAGTTCATCACCGGTCTCGAGGACCAGGATGTGGCGGGCTACACCTGGGTCTCTGACGACCGCATCATCTTCGGCGTCGACGCGGACGGCATTGAGGCCATCGCCATGTACGCCGTGGACCGCAAAGGCGGCCGCATCACCACCCTGGTCGATCCGCTGGAGTCCAACTCCGCCGGCCCCGGGGGTATCCCCAACCCGACGCTGCTGGACATCCTGGAAGACGACGAAAAGCACGTATTGATCTCCTACGACAGCCGTCGCCTGGGTCAGCCGGACGTCTACCGCATGAATGTCCGCAACGGCGGCATGAAGATGATCGAACGCAACCCGGGCACCGTGGCTGGTTGGATCACCGACCACGACGGCAAAGTGCGCGGCGCTTTCGCCCAGGACAAGCTGTATGCCGAAACCTGGTACCGGGCCGACGACGAAGGTGAGTTCAAGGTGGTGACCCGGCATCGCTGGGACGACCGCAACGCGATTACGCCGATGGCCTTCGACTACGACAACCGCACCTGGTTTGTGTCTTCCCAGAAAGATCACGACACCGCCGCCATCTACAAATTTGATCCGGTCACGGGCGAGTTTGGCGACATGGTTTTCCACAACGAAAGTGTTGACGCCGGTGGCCTGGTTTTCTCCGACGTGGAGAAGAAAGTGCTGGCCGCCACCTACTACGACAGCAAGCCGCGCTGGCAGGGCCTGGACGATGAATACACCAAGATGCTGCAGTCGCTGGAAGCGGCTTTCCCGGATCTGGTGGTTTCCCTGTCCAGCGCCAACAAGGCCGAAGACCTGTTTGTCGTCACTGCCAGCAGCGACGTGGACCCGGGCAGCTACTACCTGTACGACCGCAAAGCGCAGAAACTCGAGTTTCTGGCTGAGCCCCGGTCCTGGATCGAGCCGAAAGACATGGCGCCGCTCAAGCCGATCACCTATGAGACCCGCGATGGCATGACCATCCACGGCTACCTGACGATGCCGACTAACGGTCAGACGGAAAATCTGCCGCTGATTGTCAATCCTCACGGCGGTCCCTGGGCGCGCGATTTCTGGGGCTTCAACCCGGAGCATCAGTTCCTGGCCAACCGCGGCTACGCGGTGCTGCAGATGAACTTCCGCGGATCCACCGGCTACGGCCGGGCTCACCTTGAGTCCAGCTACAAGCAGTGGGGCCGCACCATGCAGGACGACATCACCGACGCGGTGAAGTGGGCGATCGACGAAGGCATCGCCGCCGAAGACCGGGTCTGCATCTACGGCGGCAGCTATGGCGGCTACGCCACCATGTCCGGCGTGACCACGACACCGGATCTGTACAAGTGCGGCGTCAACTATGTGGGTGTCGTGGACATCGGCCTGCTGTTTGACACCATGCCGAAAGCCTGGAACCTGGGCAAAGAGCAGATGAAGCAGCAGGTTGGCGATCCGGAATCCGAAGCCGAGATGCTGGCGGAAGCTTCGCCCATCAATCACGTCGACAAGATCAAGGCGCCGATCTTCATCGTGCACGGTCGCAAAGACCCGCGGGTGAAGTACGAGCACGCCAAGCGTCTGCGCGCGGAGATGGAAGAGCACAACAAGCCGTACGAGTGGATGGTGAAAGACAACGAAGGTCACGGATTCCGCAAAGAGGAAAACCGGATCGAGCTCTATACCGCCATGGAAGAGTTCTTCGATCGCCACATCGGTGAAGAAACCGGGCCCTGATTGAGTCCACTTCACCTGAGCACATTCCAAGGGGCGCTTCGGCGCCCCTTTTTTGTTGCCATCTTTTCTCTGGAATCTTTTGTCTGAAACGGCGCCCTTGGGCACAATGGCGCCATGTCCCGACCGACCATTGCCGAACTGGCTCGCACGCTGGTGCATTTTCACTATCACGGTGTGATCTCCACGCTCGCCACCGACGGCCAGTATCCCTACGGATCGGTTATCGACTACCTGGCGCTGCCCCACGGCGATGTTGTGGTGCTGCTGCACGAGCGGGCGGAGCACTACCGCTACCTGAAGGCCAGCCCGAAAGCCTCTTTGCTAGTCAACGCCCATCTCGCGGAGCATGAGGCGCTGCTGATCCCCCGGGTGACGCTGCTGGGGGAAGCCACACCGGCGGATGACTGCAGCGACGTAGTTAAGGAGTACCTGAGTCGCCACCCGGATGCCGAGCCGTACATCAGTCTTGAGGGCATGCACTTTTTCCAGCTCGACGTGAAGGGGGTGCGCTATATTGCCGGCGCCGGCCGCGCCGCCTGGATTGAGGCACCGGACTATCGCGCCGCCCGGCCGGACCCGCTGGGGGAAGAAGCGCCGTGGATCACCCATGATCTGAACGATCGCTTCAGCGACGAGCTGCGGGAGATCGGCCGCCGCGCCGGCGGCCAGACCTGGGCTACCGCGGCGCGGGTGGTCAGCGTCGACCGGTTGGGCTTTGATCTTGTTTGCACCGCCGGCGAGCGGCGCCATGCCATCCGCGTGTCGCTACCCACTCCGGTGACCAGTCGCGCCCAGTTCGACCGGGCGTTCAAACAGCTGGTGGTGAAAGCGGTGGCCCGCCTCAGCTGACCGGCGCTACCGCGCATGAACCTAGTAGGTCCCGGAGAACTGTTTGCCCTGGCCAGCGCGCTGTGCTGGGCCGTTGCGGTGATGCTGTACACCCGCAGCGGCGAGCAGATGTCGCCATTTACCCTCAATCTCACCAAAAACAGCATCTCCGCCGTGCTCCTCTGGCCCACCGCGATGCTGTTTGCGGGTTCCGGCATGCCGGCGCTCAGCACCCAGGAATGGCTGGTCTGTGTGCTGTCTGGCGTTATCGGCATCGCCGTGGCCGACACGCTCTATTTTGCGTGCCTCAATCGCATCGGCGCCGGCCGCACGGGCATCGTGGCAGCGCTGTTCAGCCCGAGCGTGGTCGCTCTGTCAGCGTTGTTTCTGGGAGAACGCCTCGCGCCGCTGCAGGGTGTGGGATTTTGTACCGTGTTGGCCGGCGTCATCGTCGTGGCCTTCAGCCGGGTCGCGCGGCGGGACGTGGATGCCGACCAGCTTCGCAGCGGCATCGCGCTGGGCGCCACCGCGGTGTTCCTGATGGCAGTGGGTATCGTGATGGTCAAGCGGATCGTGGAGCAGCACAGCCTGCTCTGGATTGTTGAAATACGCATCCTCGCCGGCGTGGCGGGCATGCTGGCAGTGGTGCTGGCGCAGCGGCGCAGCGGCGCCCTGATCCGCGAACTACGCCAGCCTCACCGCTGGGGACAGGTACTGCTGGGCAGCTTTCTCGGCACTTATCTCGCCATGATCTTCTGGCTTGCCGGCTACAAGTACACGCTGGCTTCCATCGCTTCGGTACTGAACGAAACCTCGAGCGTCTTTATCCTCATTCTGGCCTGGCTGTTTCTCAAAGAACCCCTGGATCGTTATAAAATTGCCGGGGTCCTTCTGACGTTCGGGGGCGTGGTGATGATGCTGGTAGCGCAGCCGGAGAGTTCCCTGTGATCAAAGTCGACGATCTCAGCTACACCTATCCCAGCGGCGACAACCCCACCCTGCACGGGTTGAGCTTCGCTATCCCCGAGGGGGAAGTGTTTGGTTTCCTCGGCCCCAGTGGATCAGGCAAATCCACTGCGCAAAAGCTGATCACCGGCCAGATCCAGCCCCCGGCCGACACGGTAGAACTGCTGGGAAGAGATTTCACGGCGTGGGGCCGGGAGCTGTACAACGACATTGGCGTCTGTTTTGAGCTGCCCAGCTTTTTCCTGAAACTAACCGGCCGGGAGAATCTGGACTATTTTGCGTCCCTTTATCCCCGCCTGCGTTCGGATCGCGCGGAGGTTATCAAGCTGCTTGGACTTGAAGATGCTCTGGATCAACCGGTGGCGGAATACTCCAAGGGCATGATGACCCGGCTGGGCCTGATCCGCGCCCTGCAGCACCAGCCGCGGCTTTTGTTTCTGGACGAACCCACCTCAGGGCTCGATCCCGCCAGCAGTGCCCGGGTTCAGGACCTGATCCGGCGGGAACGGTCCCGGGGGGTCACCATCTTTCTCACCACCCACGACATGCTGACGGCGGACGCCTTGTGCGATCGGCTGGCCTTTCTGATCCACGGCGCCATTTCCTGCGTCGGGTCGCCGCGGACGCTGAAGCAGGAAAACGGTAAGGACCAGGTCAAAGTTGTCTATGAATCCGATGACGGGGCAGAAGAGCTGCTGGTTGATTTGAAGGGCCTGGGGCAGGACGCTCGCTTTCAGGATGTGCTGCGGCGCCGCTCGATCCTGTCCATCCACTCCCAGGAGGCCACCCTGAGCGAGGTGTTTATTCGGCAGACGGGGGTCGCCCTTGAGTAGCCTGGGCCTGCAGGCTCCCCGCTCGGGTTTCGGCGGCCTGGCTCTGGATCTGACCCGAGACTTTCGCACCGTCTGGCGCAATGGCTTTTTTGTCGCCGTGCTTGTGATCACGGCGCTGCACATCGGCACCCTACTCTGGGTCGGAGACTTTCTGCGGCCCTGGATGGTGTCCATGGTGCTGATCGAGGTCTTTACCTTCAACGGCTTTTTCCTTGCCGGCGTGCTGATGCTGCTGGAAAAGGGGGAAAACAGCCTTGCGGCGCTGAGCTTAAGTCCGCTGCCGGCGGGCCGCTGGCTCCGATCCCGTTGTCTTCTGCTCACGTTTCTCGCCTGGCTGGAGTGCCTGGCGGTCTGCGCGTTTCTCTGGCCCGCAGGACTCACCGCTTCCCTGCTGTCGGCGGCGATCACCACGCCCCTGCTGGCGCTGCTCGGCATCGCGTTTACTTCCCGCTACCGGGGCTTCAGCGAGTTTCTCATGCCGTCGGTGGCCGTGTTCATGGTCCTCATGTTGCCGCTGCTGCGGCTGGCGGGCTTCAGTCAGCACTGGGTGTTCTGGCTGCATCCCCTGACGCCGGGTGTGGTGCTGCTTGAGTACGGCGACCCGACCGGCGTTCCGGCGGTGACCGCATTGGCCCTGACGCTGGGTGTGGTCTGGATCCTCCTGGCCTATCGGCTCGCGCTGACGGTCTCGCAGCACGTGCTGGCCTGGCGCTGATGGAGTCTCGGCCATGACCAGCGCCGCCCTCCGCCGCCACCAGGCCGACCTGAAGTTGGTACTGCGGGACCCCCTGCTGCGGTGGACCGCGGTGCTGGGCATTGGCGCGTTTCTGCCGCTGCTGCGCTTCGGCGTCCCCTGGCTTGCGGCCTATCTTGAGCAGACGAATGGCTTTGATCTGCGACCCTACTTCCCGCTGATACAAAGCACCTGCGTGATGATCGCCCCACTGATGGCCGGCATGGTGATGGGCCTTGGCGTTTCCGACCAGCGGGATGACGGCACCTTGATTGCCATCTCGGTGTCTCCGCCGGGCGTCGGCGGCTATCTCCTGCAGCGCCTCCTGCCACCCACCGTGGTGGGCTTTCTGACCACCGTGGTGATGCTCTACGGCGTCGCGCTGGTACCCATGAAGCTGCTTGATATCGTGCTGCTCAGTGCCGCCGCGGCTCCGCTGGCGCCGCTGTTCGGGCTGACCATCGGCGTGCTGGCGCGCAACAAGATGCAGGCCTTTGCGGTGGCCAAGGCAAACGGTGTGGTCACCGTGCCGGTGATCGTTGCCTGGTTTATTGACCCACCGGCGCAGCTCCTGATGAGCGCCCTGCCCACCTACCCACCGGTGAAGCTGACCTGGCTGGCGATGGACGGCAGCACAACCTGGTGGCCCTGGCTGCTGCCGGCGGTGCTTTGGCAGCTGCTGCTGATTCGCTGGCTGGCGCGCCGGCTCACCGTGCGCGCCGGTGTCTGAGCGGCGGGCCCAGGCGATACAATAGCCACATGTCCGTCACCGCCT
Organism: Pseudomonadota bacterium; assembly: GCA_039195135.1. Classification (GTDB taxonomy): domain Bacteria; phylum Pseudomonadota; class Gammaproteobacteria; order Xanthomonadales; family SZUA-38; genus JANQOZ01. Next base: position 15,307 of record JBCCVP010000034.1, read on the forward strand.
GTGCCCACCCCAACATTGCGCTCGTCAAGTACTGGGGCAAATCCAATCCGGAGCTCAACCTGCCCGCGGCGGGATCCCTGTCGATCACCCTGAATCAGTTCCTCACTCGCACCCGCATGGGCGAAGCGGCCGAAGATCTGTTCCTGCTGAACGGACAGCCCCAGGAAGCCGCCCGGCGGCGCGTTTTCGCCTGGCTGGATGCGGTGCTGCCGGACCGGCCCCGCTTGCGCGTGGAGAGCGAGAACAACTTTCCGACCGCGGCCGGCCTTGCCTCTTCTGCTTCGGGTTTTGCTGCCCTCACGCTGGCGCTGGACTCGCTGCTCAACCTGAACCTGTCGCTGGCGCAGCGCTCTACCATGGCCCGGCGGGGCTCCGGGTCTGCGGCCCGATCGGTGCTGGGCGGCTATGTGCGCCTTGCGTTCGACGCAGGGGCCGGCGAGACGACGGTACACGGCCTGCGGGACGCCGCCGACTGGCCGCTGGAGGTGGTGGTGGCGGTGACCGAAAGCGGGCCCAAAGCCGTCTCCTCCGGTGCCGGCATGAATCACTCCAGCGCCACCTCGCCCTATTACGACCGCTGGGTGTCCCTGGTTGATGTCGATCTTGCCGCCGCTGAGGAAGCGATCGCGGCGAAAGATTTTTCTGCCCTGGCGGACGTCAGCGAAGCCAGCTGCCTGGCCATGCACGCCGTCATGATGGCCTCCCGGCCCGGGCTGATTTATCTGTCACCGGCGACCCTGGCCGTGATCCACCGCATCCGGGAGCTGCGCGCGGGAGGCACCAACGTCTTTTTCACCGTCGATGCCGGGCCCCAGGTAAAAGCGGTGTGTGCCCCGGGCCTGGCCGACGAGGTGGCGGCGGACCTTAAGCGCATCGCCGGCGTCACCGCGGTGCATCAGGTGGGCCTCGGTCCGGGTGCCTGGGTTGAATCTACCCGGGTCGAGTCTGCCTGAACTTTGGACCAATCACTGCAAACAAGTGCGCCGGGCAAGCTCGTGTTGCTGGGCGAGTATGCAGTGCTGCGCGGCGCGCCGGCCATCGTGACGGCCACCGCCGAGCGGGCCCGGGTGCAGCTCGCCCCGGCAACCGACGGGTGCTGGACCATCGCCTGCCCCGGCTTTGACGCAGCTCAGCATCGCTTTGAAGACCTGAACGATCCCAGACTTGCGCAGGCGCTGCCGCTGCTAAGCGCGGTTTTGCAGGAAACGGGGGGCATCCCGTCGGGCGGCCAGCTTACGCTGGACACCCGCGCGTTTGTGCGCGACGGGCACAAGCTGGGGCTGGGCTCCAGCGCGGCCCTCGCGGCCGCGCTGCTGTGGGCTCTGAAGGCAAGGCAGGCGGACCATTTCCCAGCCGCGCTCGCGGCCCACCGGCGTTTTCAGAACGGTCGGGGCAGCGGCATCGACGTCGCCGCCAGCGTCGACGGCGGCACCCTCATTTTTGAGGCCGGGAAGGCGGAACCCACGCGGACTCCGGTGCCTTGGCCCCTCAGTGGCCTCTGGGTCTGGTCCGGCCGGCCCGCCAGCACCACCGACCGGTTGCAGCGGCTTGAACACTTTGGCCGGGAGCACCCGCAGCAGCTCGACGAACATATGGCGGTGCTCCGCCGCTGCTGTGAAAACGCCACCGCAGCAGTCAAAACCGGCGCGGTTGCTGCCCTGACCGACGCGCTGGAGAACTTCCGCGGCCAGCTTGAGGGGCTGGACAACGACGCCGGGCTCGCGGTGTGGACGCCCGCCCATCGCCGCATTCAGCAGGAAGCGGAGCAATTCGGCGTTTTCTACAAAACCTCCGGCGCCGGCGGCGGCGATTGCGGCATCGCCCTACACCAGGAGCGAGACCGGCTGGCGGCGCTGAAGACGCACCTCGCGGCGCAGGGTTACCTGACCGACTGGCTGAGTGGAAACGAGCCGGGAGTGCGGTTTGATTGAAGCGCGGGTGCGTCAAGGCGCCCGAGCGGCAAATCCGTGCGGGATTTGAGATAATGCCGCCGTTCCATTGGGGGCTGACCATGAGTGTGGATCTGCAGCACGCATTAGCGCTACAGGATGAAATGTTGCCCGGGGTATCGCGAACCTTCGCCTTGACCATCCCCGAGCTGCCGGAACCGCTGCGCGTGGCCATTACCAACGCCTATCTGCTGTGCCGCATCGCCGACACCATCGAAGACGATGTGGCGATGGATCGGGCCAGCAAAGCCGCCTATCACAAGCGCTTTGTGGCGGTGGTGGGCGGTACCCAGGACGCGGCGTCATTTGCCGACGATCTGGAGCCGCTGCTGGCGGACGCTACGTCCCCGGAGGAGCGGCGCCTTATCGCCCGGACCGCGGAAGTCATCACCGTAACCCACAGCTTCAGTCCAGAGCAGCGGGCGGCGCTGAAGCGCTGCATCGAGATCATGTGCGACGGTATGCCCCGGTACCAGGCGGAAAAGTCCATTGCGGGACTGCCCACGGTGGACGACATGAATCGCTACTGCTACTACGTGGCGGGGGTGGTCGGCGAGATGCTGACGGAGCTGTTCTGCGACTACTCCGACAAGATTGCCCCGCGCCGGGCGCCGATGATGGAACTGGCGGTGGCCTTCGGCCAGGGCCTGCAGATGACCAACATCCTCAAAGACTTCTGGGAAGACCGGGCGGCGCAGGCCTGCTGGCTGCCGCAGGAGCTGTTTCGCCACCATGGGCTGGAACTTTCCGACGCGGACAACCCGGCATTCCAGCAGCGCTTTGAACGCGGCATCGAAGACCTGCTGGGCATGGCCCACGCCTACCTGCGGGATGCGCTGAACTACGTCCACCTGATTCCGGCGGGTGAAACGGGCATCCGCCGCTTCTGCCTCTGGGCCATTGGCCTGGCGATCCACACGCTGCAGAGCATCCGCCGCTACCCCAACTACCGGGCCGGCGATGCGGTGAAAATCTCGCGCCGCTCGGTGCGCTGGATCATTTTTGTCAGCAACGTCTGCGCCCGCAGCAACCGGGCCCTGCGCATCGCCTTCGGCGTGCTGGCCCGGGGCCTGCCGCTGAAGCGGGAACTCATGCGCTCAACTACTGCCCGGGCCTGACCACGCGCTTTTGTTAGAAGAACAAGAAAAGAACGAGCACACGCCATGACCGACAGCAACGGCAAATCGCGCATCCCGAACTTCTACAAGCTCAGCGTCGAGCAGCGGGTCGCCGCTGTTGGGGAACGAGGCTGGCTGACGGAAGACGACGTGGCCATGCTGAATGACGGATCCCACACGCTCAGCCTGGAAAACGCGGACCGGATGATCGAAAACGTGATCGGTGTGCTGGGACTGCCGGTCGGGCTGGGGCTTAACTTTCTGATCAACGACCGGGACTACGTAGTGCCCCTCGCGGTGGAGGAGCCGTCCATTGTGGCGGCCCTGAGCTCCGCCGCAAAAATCAGCCGCGAAGGCGGCGGCTTTGTAGCGGAGAGCACCGACCCGGTGCTGATCGGACAGGTGCAGGTGATCGGCGCGCCGCACCCCACCCAGGCCCGCACCCGGCTACTGCAGCGCAGCGAGCAGATCATCAACCTGGCCAACAGCCTGCACCCAAAGATGGTGGCCCGGGGCGGTGGTGCCCGAGAGATCGAGGTGCTGATGCACAGCACCCACGACCTGGGGGACATGCTAGTGCTGCACCTCCTGGTGGATACGCGGGACGCCATGGGCGCAAACCTCGTGAACACCATGTGCGAGGGTGTGGCATCGCTGGTGGAAAAGATCACCGGCGGCAAGGTGTTTCTGCGAATTTTGTCTAACCTGACTGACCGCGCCATGGTGAAGGCACGCACCGTCATTCCCACCGATCAGCTCGCCCGCCGGGGGTTTGACGGGGAGCAGGTTCGGGACGGCATTGTGATCGCCAGCCAGTTTGCCGACATCGACCCCTACCGCGCCGCCACCCACAACAAAGGGGTGATGAACGGGATTGATGCGGTGGCCATCGCCACCGGCAACGACTGGCGCGCTATCGAGGCCGGCGCCCACGCCTACGCCGCGCGCACCGGGCGCTACACGGCGCTGACCCAGTGGCGCCGGGACGATGAGGGGAACCTGGTAGGTACCATCGACGTGCCGATCAAGGTCGGGATTGTTGGCGGGCCGCTGCAGTCCAATCCCACCGTGGCGCTCAACCTGCGGCTGCTCGGCGTCAAAACGGCTCGGGAGCTTGCGGAAGTGATGGGCGCGGTGGGCCTCGCCCAGAATTTTTCGGCCCTCAAGGCGCTGGCCACCGAGGGTATTCAGCAGGGCCATATGACCCTGCATGCGCGCAGCGTCGCAACCGCTGCCGGCGCAACGCCGGAGATGTTTGATACGGTAGTTAAGCGGCTGGTAGACAGCGGCGAAATAAAAATATGGAAAGCGAGGCAGATCGTGGCAACCGTTAAGCAGCAGTCACACTCGGAGGCAGACCAGACCGACAGCGAAGACACGCTGTCCGCCGGCTGCGGCAAAGCCATCCTGATGGGCGAACACGCGGTTGTGTACGGCTCCCACGCTATCGCCGCCCCCATTCCCCTGGCCGTGGAGGCTCGGGTGGACGACTGGAAAGACGGCGTGCAGCTGTCGATCCCCCGCTGGGGCGTTGACCAGACGATCAATATCCAGCCGGAGCTGCGCAAACCGTATGAAAAGCCGGCGGCGATGATCCTGGAACGGCTGGGACTGCTCGACCAGTCCATGCACATTCAGGTGTTTCCCAACCTGCCCCGGGCCCAGGGGCTGGGGGGATCAGCCGCGGTGGCCGTCGCAATCATTCGGGCCCTGGATCATCACTTCAAACTGGACCTGACTCAGGACGAAATCAACGAGCTGGCGTTTGAGGCCGAGCGCATGGCCCACGGTAACGCCTCCGGCATCGACAACTCGGTCGCCACCTTTGGCCGCATGCTGCTGTTTAAGCGCGGTGACCCGCCGCTGATGGAGCAGCTGGTCCTGCCCAAACCGCTCAAGCTGGTGATCGGCATGACCGGCGTAGAGAGCCTCACCGCGGGGATGGTGGCCCGGGTGCGGTCCGGCTGGGAAAACAGCCGGCGCGTTTACGACCGGATCTTCAACGAGATCGATCAGCTGACGCTGCGCTCCCTGGAGGCGCTCAAGGCCTACGAGCTGGAGCGGGTGGGACAGCTGATGAATGTGTGCCAGGGCCTGCTGAATGCCATCCAGGTTTCATCCTGGGAAATTGAAGAGGTGGTGCAGGTGGCGCGGGACGCGGGAGCCCTCGGCGCCAAGCTGACCGGCGCCGGCGGCGGCGGTTCCATCGTAGCGCTCTGTCCAGAAAATGCTGCCAAGGTCATCAAGGCCATTGAGGACGCCGGCTACCAGGCGATGGAGGTGGAGATTGGCTAAGCAATCGACGCCGCGCCTCGGCGCCCGATACCGAACCGGAGGTTGCCCATGAGCCAGTCAGCAACCGCCCGGCAGGCGGTGGTGTCCTTTGAGTCCGAGCAGCTGGTGCTGGTTGACGATCAGGATCAGGAGCTTGGCTTTGCCAGCAAAGCCGACTGCCACGACGGCGACGGCATTCTCCACCGGGCCTTTTCGCTGTTTATCTTCAATTCGCAGGGCGAACTGCTGCTGCAGCAGCGCAGCGCCCAGAAACGCCTGTGGCCGCTCTACTGGTCCAACAGCTGCTGCAGCCACCCCCGGGCCGGCGAGCAGCTGACCGAAGCGGTGGACCGGAGACTGGCGCAGGAATTGGGCATGAGCAGCGAGCTCAGTTTTGTCTACAAGTTTCAGTACCAGGCCCAGTTTCGGGATTTAGGGTCCGAGCATGAGCTCTGCTCGGTGTTTCTGGGACGGGCCACCGACGATGTGCAGGCCAACGTGAATGAGGTGGCAGCCTGGCGCTATATCAGCCCGGCCGACCTGGACGCCGAGATGGCGGCCGACACGGACGACCGGTTTACGCCTTGGTTTGAAATGGAGTGGCAGCGGCTCAAGACGCAGTACGCTGACCTGCTTGCCAGCTATACCCGTCCGCTGGACTAACGCCCAGAGCTAGAACCCGGCGACGCGGCGTCCCCGGCACGCCGCACCGCTGGGTTTTTCGTTGCGACTACTGCTTCGCCAGCGCGTCGCGAATCTCCGTCAGCAGCTTCACTTCATCGCTGGGCTCCGGCGGCGCCGCCGGTGCTTCTTCTTCTTCTTTTTTCAGGCTGTTCATCACCTTGACCGCCACAAAGATGGCGATCGCCACGATCAGAAAATCGATAATCGTCTGAATAAACTGGCCGTAGCTGATCACCACCGCTTCGGCCTCGGCGGTCGCTTCCTGAATGGTGTAGCTCAAGTTGGTGAAGTCCACACCACCAATTGCCACTCCGATCGGCGGCATGATGATGTCCTTCACCAGCGACGAGACAATCTTGCCGAAGGCGGCGCCGATGATGATACCGACGGCCATGTCCACCACGTTGCCGCGCAGGGCAAACTCTTTAAACTCTTTCATTAGTGCCATGAGGTTTTGCTCTCCCGTGTAGGAATAAGTCCGGCCGCCGGGTACCGACAACCATTATTGTGGTCAGCCTGGACTCAGGATTTTTAAAGTTGTCGGGATGGAATAGGAAAACTCATTTCCCGCCGCGGCGAGCGTCTTGCTACGGCGCAGATCAAAGCCGCACGCCGGCTTTGGCAAAGGTGTCGCACTGATCCGGATCTCCCTGGGACAGACCCAGCCGCAGCCATTCCACCCGCTGCGCCGAGGTGCCGTGGGTAAAGGATTCGGGCCGCACCCGCTGGCCGGAGCCTTTCTGCAGCGCGTCGTCGCCGATGGTGGCGGCGGCCCGCAGGCCTTCCTCCACATCCCCCGGCTCCAGCACCTGGTTGGCCCGGTTGGCGTGATGGGCCCAGACCCCGGCAAGGCAGTCAGCCTGCAGTTCCATCAGCACCGACAGCTGGTTTGCCTGGATCTTGCTGCCGCCGCGCTGTAGCCGGCGCACCCGCGGTTCAATCCCGGTAATGTTCTGAATGTGATGACCCACCTCGTGACCGATCACGTAGGCCTGGGCAAAGTCTCCCGGCGCCCCCATGCGGGCCAGCTGGCGGAAGAAGCTCAAATCCATGTATACCTTGCGGTCCCCGGGACAGTAGAACGGTCCGACGGCGGAGCTGTTGTAGCCGCAGGCGGAGGACACGGCGTTTTCGAAAATGCGCAGTCGGGGCGCCTCGTAGCGCTGACCTGAGTTGGCAAACACGCGGTTCCAGACGTCCTCCGTGGAACCCAGCACCGCGCTGACAAATTGCGCCGACTCGTCGTCGGCCGCGGGGTTGCTGGCGGGGGGTGCCGAGGCGGTCGGACCGCCGGAGCCGCCGATCATCTGCAGCAGGGAAAGGGGATTTTGGCCGGTCACCAGGCCAATAATGATGGCGAGGATAATCACCCCGCCGCTGAGCTTCATCCCGCCGCCGACAGCGCTGCGCTGGCCACGGGTGTCTTCAACGTTTTTGCTGCGACGCAGCTTTCTCCAGCGCATCTATCTGCTCTCGGGGTGCCAAACGAACCGATTATATAACGTTGCGCTGCGGGACCCGCGGCCAGTTCACGGTTGATTACATCGCCCCGACAGCTACGCGGGCCGAAGATAAGCCAGAAGAAAAGCCAGCGGGCCGCTAGGCGCTGTGCTCGATCACCTGCACCGGCGCAACTTCCTCCGGCTCGGTCACCAGCACCGGTTCTCCGTCGACAAAGCCCTGGTAGTAGTCCACGCCAAGTTCGGCCAGCAGATCCCGATGCACGTCGCTGTCCACACCTTTGGCGATCACCGGCAGGTCCAGCCGCGCGCTGTATTCGCAGAGACTCTCCATCAGTTCCCGATGGGCCGGGCTGGTCGGCGCCGCCTGCACGCAGGTGTGGTCTATTTTCAGATAGTTCACCAGCCCCAGCGGGGCCAGCATGCCAAGCAGCGCATTACCCTTCGCCGCCAGATCGACCGCCACCTCGCAGCCCCGGGCCTGCACCACCCGGATAAAGCGACTGACGCCGGCAAAATGGCCCTCCGCGTCGCTCAGCGCAATGTCGAAACAAACCTGGCTGGCCAGCAGGTGGCTGTTGTCCAGCGCCGTGGTAACAAACTCGGAGAAATGGCGGTTAACCAGGGTGGCGGTCGACACGTTGATACACAGCCGGGTATTGATCGGCTGCTGATCCAGCCACGCGAGCGCGTCGCGCACAATGCGCGTGTCCAGATCCAGCGACAGGTCGAGGCTTTCCACCGCCAGGATGAAGTCCCGCACCGTCAGGTTAGGGTCGGAGATGGGTGGCCGCACGAGCCACTCAAACCAGCGATGGGATCCCCTCGCACGGCCTACCGGCCGAATGGCCTGCGCCGCGTAGGACAGCTCGCCTTCTTCGATCAGCTGACTGAGCTCCGCCACCGAGTTGAGCTGCGATCGTTGCATTTGCACCTGCTATTCCTTCCCTCACACAGCATAACCTACCTCTTCGCCGCCTCCGCCGTTAGCCGACGATCGGCACGGGAACCGGCACAGGCGGACGCGCGGATGTGCAAAAGCTGCGGTACGGTCCCAAAAACGCGGTCATGAATAATGCCGGCCAGGTGCCTATAATCGGCCGTTCCATTTGATCACCGGATATCTGAATGCCGCGTTTTCGCTTTGCCCTGCCCGTCATTGCTTTGCTCACGCTGGCCACCTCCGGCCTAGCCGCTATCGATCCGGCACCGGACCGGGAACGCGGCGAAGGACCATTTCAGCAGCTGATTCTCCGCGGCGTTACGCTGATCGACGGCACCGGTGCGCCGGCCATTGGCCCCATGGATATCGTGATCGAAGGTAATCGGATCCGGCAGATAGAAGGGGTGGGTTATCCCGGTCTGCCCATCTCCGCCGAGGGGCGACCCAAAGCCGCCGCCGGCGCCCGGGAACTGGACCTCACGGGCCACTTCGTGCTGCCGGGCCTGATCGACATGCATGGACACATGGGCGGTGACTCCCAGGGGGTCAACGCCGAGTATGTGTTCAAGCTTTGGCTGGCGCACGGCATCACTTCCGTTCGGGACCCCTCCTGCGGCAACGGCATCGCGTGGTGCATGGATCAGCGGGCCCGCAGCGAAGACAACGAAATTGCCGCCCCCCGCATCGACGTGTACCCGTTTTTTGGCCAGGGAGCCGACACACCGGTCTCCACGCCAGCGCAGGCCCGCACCTGGGTGCGGCGGGTCAAACGCCAGGGGGTGCAGGGCATCAAATTCTTCGGCGCCGCGCCAAGCGTCATGCGGGCTGCCCTGGAAGAGGCCCGGGAGCAGGGGCTGCGCACCGCCATGCATCATGCGCAGCTGGCCGTTACCCGGGTCAACGTGCTGGATTCGGCGCGCTGGGGGCTGACCACCATGGAGCACTGGTACGGTCTGCCGGAGGCGCTGTTTGTGGATCGGGTCATTCAGGACTACCCGGCCGATTACAACTACCTCAACGAACAGCACCGCTTCGGCCAGGCCGGGCGCCTCTGGCTACAGGCAGCGCCACCGGGAAGCGAACGCTGGAACGCCGTGCGCGATGAACTGATTGGCCTGGATTTCACCCTGGATCCCACGTTCACGATCTACGAGGCGAGCCGCGACCTGATGCGCGAACGCACCGCGGAGTGGCACGAGGACTATACCCACCCTAACCTGTGGAAGTTTTTTCAGCCCAGCCGGGCGGCCCACGGATCCTACTGGTTCGATTGGACCACGGCAGATGAAATTGCCTGGAAAAACAACTTCCGTCGCTGGATGCGTTTTGTGAACGACTACAAGAATCACGGTGGCCGGGTCACTACCGGTTCCGACTCAGGCTTTATCTACAAGACCTACGGGTTCGGCTACGTGCGCGAGCTTGAGCTGCTGCAGGAGGCTGGCTTCCATCCCCTGGAGGTGGTGCAGGCCGCCACGCTGGCGGGGGCCCAGGCGCTGGGCCATGAGGCGGACCGGGGCACGGTGGAGGTTGGCAAGCTGGCGGACCTGGTGGTGCTGGATCAAAACCCGCTGGCCAACTTCAAGGTGCTCTACGGCACCGGGCATTTTCGCCTCGACGATAACAATCGGCCCACCCGCGTCGGCGGCGTGCGTTACACCATCAAAGATGGGATCGTATTTGACGCCCGGGAGCTGCTGTCGGACGTGCGCGCCATCGTGGCGGAGGCCAAAGCCCAGGCTGCCACGGGCCCGTGAAGCCCAACGCGGTCGCTGCTCCGCAGCGCGCTGAGGAAGGCCACCGCCGCATCGAATGGGTGCGCCGGCACATGCCGATCCTGCGTCTGATCGAGGCGGAGTTTCGAAACACCCAGCCGTTTGCCGGGCGCCGCATCGTCGTTTGTGTGCACCTGGAAGCCCAAACCGCCAACCAGGCGCGCACGCTGGCGGCCGGCGGCGCTCAGGTTGCCGTCACCGGCAGCAATCCCGATTCCACCAAAGATGACGTAGTCGCCGCCCTGGCCGAGCGGGGCCTTCACGTTTACGCAGCCCACGGCGCCAGGGAGGCGCAGATGCGCAGTTTTATACTGGATGCTCTGGAGGTGGGCCCCCATGCGGTGGTGGACGACGGCGGCGACGTGCTGGAACTGCTGCATGACCAGCGGCCAGCGCTGCTGGACGAGCTGACCGGCATCTGCGAAGAAACCACGACGGGCGTGGCCCGGGCCCGAGAGCGGCAGGCGGCCGGCGCGCTCAACACCGCGGTGCTGCTGATCAACGACGCTCGTTGTAAATACCTGTTCGACAACGTGCACGGCACCGGCCAGTCCGTGTGGGATTCCATCATGCGCAGCACCAATCTGAGCATTGCCGGTAAACACGTCTGCGTGATGGGCTTTGGCTGGTGCGGGCGCGGCATCGCGCTGCGGGCGGCAGGCCTCGGCGCCCGGGTGACGGTATGCGAAGTGGACCCCGTGAAGGCGGCGGATGCGCTCATGGTGGGCTACGGCGTTGCGCCCCCGGCGGAGGCCCTGCCGCAGGCGGATATGGTGGTTACCGCCACCGGCGTGGATCAGACGCTGGGCGCATCCCTGCTGCCGCGCCTCAAACCCGGCGCGGTGCTGGCAAACGCGGGGCACTTCTGGCGCGAGATTGACGTACCGGCGCTGGCTGACGCAGCCCGGCAGGTGTCCGACCTGCGGGACCAGGTCACGGGCTACCAGCTGGCGCAGGGCTGGGTGTACCTGCTTGGCCGGGGGCACATCGTCAACATCGCCAGCGGCGACGGCCATCCGGCAGAGATTATGGACTTGAGTTTTGCGCTGCAGGCATTGACGGTACACCACCTGCTCACCGGCCCAACCGTGGCCCCCGGCGTGCATCCGGTACCCGAGACCATCGACCAGCGGGTGGCGGAGCTGCTGCTGCAAAGCCGCGGCGTGGCCATTACCTGAGCAGCGATCCCAGCGTTTCCAGGGCATTCTCAAGATCCGGGCCCCAGGGATGCCCAAAACTCAGGCGAATGAAGTTTCGGTAGCGCCCGGAAGCGGAGAAGATCTCCCCCGGGGCTACGCTCACGCCGGCCGCCAGGGCGCGGCGGAAAAGGTCTGCCCCCTCCACCTCCGGCTTGAGTTCCAGCCAGAGCACCGAGCCGCCCTGGGGCTGCGAGATGCGCGTATCTTCGGGAAACCAGCGGGCGACCTGCGCGGTCATGCGTTCACAGTTGAGCCGCAGCACCGGCCGGAGCTGGCGCAGATAGCGGTCGTATTCTCCGGAACCGACAAAATCCGCCAGCGTCAGCTGCTGCAGCATGCCGGAGGAATACGACAGCGCCCGCTTCAGACGCAGCACCTGATCGGTAAAACGGCCCGGCAGCAGCCAGCCGATGCGATAGCCCGGCGCTGCGGTCTTGGCAAAGGAACCGGCCGTCAGCACCAGCCCCCGGCGGGAAAAAAACTGCGCCGGCTTGCCGCGGCTGCCGTCAAAGTGAAGATCGCCGTAGACGTCGTCCTCAATCAGCGGAATGCGATAACCCTCTAGCAGCTCCACCAGCGCCTGGCGATGCTCATCACTGGTGGCGGAACCCAGCGGGTTGTTGATGCTGGAGGAGAACACGCAGGCCCGCACCGACTCCCGGCCCAGCGCCTGCTTGAGGGCCTTCAGCGACAATCCCTCCGTGGGGCAAGTTTCGATCTCCAGCGCCAGCATGCCCAGCGCCTCGATCAGTTCCAGCGTGCCGGAATAGGTGGGCGATTCCACCGCCACCACGTCCCCGGGCCGCGCCACCGCTTTCAACGCAAGCGTCAGCGCCTCCTGGCAGCCATTGGTGATGACCACGTCCTGCGGCCGAACGGCGCCGCCGAGATCGAGATAGCGGAAGGCGAGATGCCGCCGCAGGCCCGGCTCACCGGCAACCGGCGAGTAGCACAGGCTGCGCTCCTCGGCCCGCGCCATCACGCGCTTCATGGTGCGATGCAGCGACCGCGCCGCCGGCTTGGCCATGGTCGGATTGGCAATGCCCAGCGGGATGGTGTCGGGTTGATGCATCCCGTCGTAAACTTCGTCCACCAGATTGCGGCAGCACACTTCCACCGGCTGGGGCGTCTGGGCCACCGCTGGCCGGACCAGCGGGTTGCGCGATACGGTCTTCACATAGAAGCCCGACTGGGGTCGGGATTCCACCCGCCCCTGGCGTTCCAGCTCTTCGTAGGCCTGCTTGACCGTCGGGACGCTCACCTCAAGATTGCCCGCCAGCCGCCGCAGGCTCGGCAGCCGGTCCCCGGGCCGCAGGGCACCGGATTCGATTTCCATCTGGATCAGGTCAATCACCTGCTGGTAAAGAAACTCGCCGCGGCGGCGGTCAACTGCAAGCATTAGGGCGAGCCCAACTGTATAGGTTTCAACTTTATAGCATGAACTTTGTTCAGGTATCAAAAAACGCTGCTACACTCGCGCCATGAGCTCCCTGCTTCTGATCTGCCACGCGCCCAGTCCCAACACCAGCGAGCTCCGCGACGCTGCGCTCGCGGGGGCTAAAGACCCCGACCTGATGCTCAAGCGGGTGGAATGCCTCGCGCCGGCGGCGGTGGAACCGGAACACGTTCGATCCCATGACGGCATCGTGATCGGCACGACGGAAAACTTCGCCTCCATGGCGGGGCTCACCAAAGATTTTTTTGAACGCATCTATTACCCGTGCCTTCAGGAGACCCAGGGCAAACCGGTAGTGGTGTACGTTCGCGCCGGCGAGGACGGGACCGGCACCCGGCAGCAGATTGAGAAAATTCTCACCGGCCTCCGCTGGCGCCTCGTGCAGCCGGTGCTGGTGCTCAAAGGCGGCTGGCAGCGGTCGTTTGTGCCGCAGGTCAAAGAGCTGTCGGCGACCCTGGCGGCCGGCCTGGAGGCCGGGATCTTTTAGGATCTCCTTCCGGATTTTCCAGAGGATTTCCCAGGACCTTATTCCAATCACCCGACAAACACCTGGCGCCATGTAAACTCACGCCCATGGATGTCCGAACCATGCTTGAACGCAGCAGCCTGTTTGGTGATCTGTCTGGAGATATTCTGGAGCAGCTGGCCAGCCTCGTGCGGTTTCGGGAAGTGGCGAAGAACACGCTGCTTTTTGACATGGGGGACCCCGGCGACGCGCTCTACGGCGTGGCCGAGGGCAAGGTGCTGATATTCATCAACGCCCCGGACGGCCGAGAGTTTTCCCTCACCGTGATGGAAGCCGGCGATGTGTTTGGCGAAATTGCTCTGGTCGATGGCCGGCCTCGCACCGGCGCAGCAAGGACCCTAGAACGCAGCCGGCTGATGGTGATCGAACGCGATCCGTTTGTGCGCGTGCTGGACGAACACCCCACCATGGCGCGGGAACTGCTGATGCTGCTGTGTGACCGCATTCGCTGGTCATCCCAGCTGATCGAAGAATTCTCTCTGATGCCGGTGCAGGGTCGCCTGGCGCGGCGGCTGCTCACCCTCGCCGAGCTGATGGGCCGCACCAGCAGCGAGGGGGTGCGACTTAAGATTTCCCAAAGCGAGCTGGCCCAGTTTCTCGGCATCTCCCGGCAGATCGTCAATCAGTATCTGCAGGAATGGCGGCAAAGCGAATGGCTGGACCTCGCCCGGGGCCAGGTCATCATCCGCGACTGGGATGCTATCCACCACGTCTGCTTTCAATCCGGGCGCTGACCCGGCAAGGCCGCCGTTAGGCTAAGCCGCCTACCGCTGTGAGTCTGTCTGAATAGCGCTTTCCCCGGGCTCCAAAATCTGTCCACCGCAGCCCAGGAAACAACGGTCGTACTTCTCACCGCAGATGCGGTAGTCCGGCACCGGACAGGGCCGCGGCCGCACACACCCGCCGCGTTCTCCGCGGACCTGCAGACAACGCTGAAACTGCTGATAAACGATGCGGTAGCGATACTGGCAGTCCTCGTCTACGCGCTGGATTGGCGTGCGGCAGGCGAAGCGCTCCCCCTGGCAGAACTGAAGGCAGGCCTCCGCTTCGCTGCCGGTGGGATCGATATACCGTCGCGGCGCTTCCGCTGCGCAGCCCACGATTCCGGCAAGGAGCACCGCTACCAGCAGATTGCCGCCGCGGCGGCCCGGTCGTTTCATCCTGCGCTCCTCAAGCTATACAGCGCTCAAAGGACTCGATAACCTTTTGCGTTTTCGCTGGAGAGTCCATTGGCCGAATCACAGCTGGCGCAGGCCCGGGTGCTGCCGCTGTTCCCCACGTTTGTCTGGTATGCGCAGCTTGCGGAAGCCGAGCGGGAGCCTATCAACGCGCAGCTTCGGCACCGCCTCGATCAGATGACCCCCGATCCCGGCGTCAACCGGGCGCAGCAGCTGCTGCAGACCAACCAGCGGCTGCACGAAGACCCGGCGCTGGCGGGGCTGCTGCCGTTTATCGACGGCGCGGTGAAAGGCGCGCTGGATTTTCTGAAGGTCAAATACCAGCGGTTTCGCATCACCGGCTGCTGGGCCAATCTGGCCGGCCCGGGCCTGAGCCACAAGATGCATTGCCATCCGAATAACTTTTTCAGCGGCGTCTATTACGTCGACGCAGGTCCCGGCGGGGACCACATCACCTTTCACGATCCCCGGCCCCAGCCGAACGTGTTGATGCCCCCCACGCGGGAACTGACCAACGACAACGCCGGCAAGGTGACGATCGGGGTCAAGCCGGGCACGCTCGTGCTGTTTCCCGGCTGGCTGAATCATTCAGTGGATCCCAATCAGAGTCCGGGCCAACGCATCAGCGTGGCCTTCAACATCATGTTCGACGACTTTGCACAAACCATGAGCCCGCCCATGTGGGAAGGAAACCTCAAGTAGCGCTGGCTGCCGGATCAAGAGCCGGGGTCGTCGTCTTTCGCTGCCGCCCGGGCTGCTTCTTCCTTCTGGCGCCGCTTGATGTCTTTGCTGTCCTCGATGATCCCGCCGCAGGATTCAAAACACGCATCGTAGTTGTTGCTGCAGGCCCGGGTTTGAAAGACCGGGCAGCGGTCGGGCTTCTGACAGAACGAGCCGTTGCTCTGCCGGCACCACTGGTACTGCCGCACCTGCTGCTGATAGATCGCTTTGCAGTACTGATGCTGGTCCCGGGCGTGAGCGCGGCAGCTCATCTTCACCACGTTGCACTGATTCGCGCACTCGGTCACCTGCGCATTGGGTTCCGTATAGACTTTTTTTGCCAGCGCCGAAAAGGGCAGCAGCATTCCAAGGACCAGCGCCGCGAGGGCAATTCGGATGAAACCGGTGCGGGGCATGACAGGTACCTTCCGGGGGTCAACAAGAGACCGTCATTTCACCATGCCCGGCGGAACCGACACAACTGCCGGGGGTTGCGGCACCTGCTCAGGCCCATCTGGCTAAATTCTGCGAAATTCCGCATAACCGGACCGCCCGCAGGTGCGTCCAACGGGCAGATGATCTTTTTGACCCAAATCTTATCCTCCGGGAGCTCTGTGCGGAGGGCCCACCGCGGTGGATGACCAGCAGCTGGTGCGGCACGCCGCCGGCGGCGACCGTATGGCTTTTCGCCAGCTCGTGCTGGAGCACTCCAGCGCGCTGTACCGGGTCGCTCTGCGCATCACCGCGGAGGAAAGCGCGGCGGAGGACGTGCTGCAGGAGGCGTGGATCAAGGCGCACCAGCAGTTGGATCGATTTGACGGTCGCTCCCGCTTCGGCACCTGGATGCATCGGATCACGGTAAACACGGCGCTGGATCACCTGCGCAAGCGGCGCAGCCGGGCGCGGATAGAGAGTGACGAGGAACCGGTGCTCGAGGCGCCCTCCCCCACCCCGGAGCGCTGCCCGGCGGAGCAGGCCGACCTGATGCGGCGCACGCTCAAGGCCATGGGCCGGCTCAGCGAGATGGAACGAACCGCCTTCACCCTGCGCCACTACGAGGGGCATTCCATTGCCGAAATCTGTGCCTTTCTCGACATCGGCACCAGCGCCTGCAAACAGGCCATTTTCCGCGCTGTGCACAAACTGCGGGACCAACTTTCCGCAGACCCGGCCTAGGAGACTGATATGACCGAACAGAAGCCCGTGTCTGATTTTAATCTGCTGATGCTCTACTACGGTGAGCACGACGACCCGGAGCTGGCGACCCGGGTAGCCGGCGACCCGGTGCTGCGGGAGCGGCTGGCAAAGCTTGAGGCGACGCTTAAGGACATCGAGCAGGCGCCCCTGCCGGAGCCGGACCCTGACCTGGGGGCGCGCACCTGGCAGAAGATTGTGCCCCAGCTGCAGCAGCCGAGCGCAGCGCCGGTATCCGCTGCGGGGTTCTGGCACAGCCTGCTGCGGCCGCGCTTCTCCGCCGCCGGTCTGGCGGCCCTGCTGTCCGTGGGTGTTATTGCCTTTGTGGTCGGTCGCAGCACCGGTCCCACGCCGGTGCTGGACGCCGAGGCGGTGGTGGCGCAGCAGATCAGCGACCACCTGGCCCGGGCCGAACTGCTGTTTACCGAACTTGCCAACAGCTCCGGTGACGCCCGCTTCCAGCAGGCCGCGGCGCCGCTGCTGCGGGCCAACCGGCTGTATCGGGCCACCCCCGGACTTGAGGTGGATCCGCAGCTTCGGCAGCTGCTGCTGGATATGGAAACGCTGCTGCTGAGTCTTGCGAATGCTGCGCCGGACGAACCGCTGGATGAAGGCCTTGAGTCAGCCCGGCAATACGTTGACCAGGACCTTTTGTTTCGCGTGCGCAGCCTGCGGCGCAGCCTTAGCGCTGACCGCCCCGACCCTGTTTGAGGATGACCTGATGAAGTTTTCACACTTTGCCCTTAGAACTATTACTCTGGCCTTTACGCTTGTGCTGCAGCCTTGCCTCGCGGCCGAGCCCGATGCCTACCAGGAGGGCCAGCAGGCGCTCCGGGACCGGGACTTCGCTGCCGCCGTCAATCACTTCCGCAAAGCCGAAGAAGACGGCAACCGGGTCGACGCGGCGCTCTACTGGCGGGCCCACGCGCTGACCCGCAGCGGCCGTCAGCGGGAAGCCCAGGGTGTGGCCCGGCAGCTGCTGCGGCGTTTTCCCGAGAGTCGCTGGAGCGACGATGCCGAGGCGCTGCTGGCGGAGTTGTCCGATCCGGAAAAGAGTCTGGGCGACGATGACCTGGAGGTTTACGCCATCCTGCGGCTGGCGGAGTCCTACCCGGAGCGAGCCATTCCGGTGATCCTGAAGCGCCTCGAGCAGGGCACCTCGCCGGAAAACGAGCGGCATCTGCTGTTTGTGCTGGCCACCATCGACGATGAACGGGCGGCCCGGGAAGTGCTGCGCATCGCCGGCTCCGGCGGCGACCCGGAGCTGCAGATCCAGGCGATTCATATGATCGGCGCCGGCGGCGCGGACAATCTGGATTCCCTCGCCGGCCTGTATAAGCAGGGCAGCGATCCCCGGGTGCGCCGCGCCATCATCGACGCGCATCTGGCGGCCGACCAGCCCGACGGCCTCGCTCGCCTGATTGAAATGGAACAGGATCCGTCGCTGCAGCGCCATGCCATCACAGCCCTGGGCGCGATGGGAGCGGTTGATGAGCTGAAGCAGATCTATGCGCGCCTGGACAGGCCAGAAAGCCGCCGCGCCGTGCTGGAGGGGCTAGCGATCAGCGGCGACGTCAGCGAGCTGGCCGGCGTGATCGAACACGAAACGGATCCGGAACTCAGGATGACCGCCATTCGCAGCCTGGGTATCGCCGGCGACGGCGGTGCGCTGCTGGAAGAACTGGCCCGGGGCGCCAGCACCGCCAGTGAGCAGCGGGCCATTTTGGAAGCCCTGGTGATTCAGGACGGCAGCCCGGAGACGGTGATCGAGGTAGCCCGGCGGGCAAACGAACCGGAGGTCCTGCGCCAGGCGATTCAGACGCTGGCCATCCTGGACGAGAGCGACTCGCTGGACGCGCTTTACGCGGAGCTCGGAGCGCAGGGCCCGGAGGTACAGTTCGCTATGCTGGAGGCCCTGGTGATCATGGACTCGGGGGAAGACGTGGCTTTTGAAATCGCCAGCACCAGCCCCGACGAGGCGGTGGTGTCCCGGGCGCTGCAGACGCTGGGCATGCTCGATGCCGGGCATCTGCTGAAGTCGCTTTACGGCTCACTCAAGTCACCGCGGCTGCGCCACGAGGCGCTGCAGCAGATGGCCCTGGCGGACGAGGAGGAAGCGGTGCTGGAGGTGCTGCGCACCGAGTCAAACCCGGAACTGCGCATTGCGGCCATTCAGGCGGCGGGCATGCTGGACCTCAGCGCCGGAGAAGCGCTGACGACCATCTACGCGACCGGCACGCCGGCAGAAAAGCGGGCAGTGATTGAAACCCTGATGCTTCAGGACGACGACACGTCGCTGATCGCGGCGCTGGAAACAGAAACGGATCCGGACCTGAAGCGGCGCCTGATCGAGGCGCTGGTGGCCATGGACTCGGACGCCGCGGATGAATACCTGTTTGAATGGCTGGAGCGTTAGCCCCGCTCCAGTCAATTCCGTCGGCGTTCAGGAATCCCGGGGGACGAAGGTCAGCGCCACGCCGTTGTTGCAGAAGCGCTTTCCGGTGGGCGGCGGACCATCGTCGAAAACGTGGCCCTGGTGACCTTCGCACCGGATGCAGTGGTATTCGGTCCGCGGCCACACCAGCTTGAAGTCCTTCTTGGTACCCAGGTGTCCCGGAATATGGGCGAAATAGCTGGGCCAGCCTGTACCACTGTCATACTTCATTTCCGAGGTGAACAGGGGCAGCTCGCAACCGGCGCAGGCGAACACGCCTGGCCGCTTTTCCACGTTGTAAGGGTGAGTGCCGGCCCGTTCCGTGGCCTCTTTCCGCAGCACGTTGTAAGCCAGATCTGAACCCAGCTGCTCACGCCACTGGTCGGCGGTCATTTCCACCCGCGCAAGGTCGAAAGCCCGCTCGTGGCCTTCTGGCAGAAATTCCCGCCAGTTCTGCTGCATGGCTTCGATCTGCTCATCGGTGAGCGCGCCGCGCATAGCGGTTCTCCCAAGTCCGGCCCAGCCGACGGCGGCGGCCGCGACTGCGGTGCCCGAGGCGGCCAGAAAAATTCGGCGATTCATCGCGTAAGTCCCTGTTTGTTTGGGTCTTAAATAAGACCGCCGCGGGCGCAAAAAATTTCAGTCCGAATCCAGATGATCGGTGGAAATCTGCGCCGCCGGCGGCGGCGGGCGATCGTCCAGCTGCTCAAAGGATTCGCTGGCGGAGAGGCCGTCAGTATCGATCTGCGCCGGCGGCGGCGGCGCCGTCTTGTCCACCGGGCCGTCGTCCTCCGCCAGGTCCAGTTTGCTGATATCCACGTCCGGCGGCGGTGGCGGCGGCGAGCTGTCGAGGGCATCAAAGCCCTCCTCGGCGCTCAGATCGCTCACATCCACCTCAAGCGGCGGCGGCGGCGGAGATTCGTCGACAAGCGCGTCGATGTCCGCCAGGGTGAAGTCCCGCAGG
This sequence comes from Pseudomonadota bacterium, assembly GCA_039195135.1. GTDB lineage: Bacteria > Pseudomonadota > Gammaproteobacteria > Xanthomonadales > SZUA-38 > JANQOZ01. Next base: position 35,181 of record JBCCVP010000034.1, read on the forward strand.
TCAAAATCTGGTGCGCTGATGGTCTGCGGCTCTACCAGCTGCGAACCCACCGGGGCCAGGTCAGCATCGCTGCCGGCGGTCGGGCTGTCTGCGGCGGGGGCCGCACCGCCAACATCGGCGGGGGGCGGCGACGCATCCGCCGGGTCGTCCACGCGAAACACGGCCCGTTGGGTCGAACGGTGTGGATCATCGATGGCGAAGCTGGCCCGGTTCTGGGTCTCCGCGGGTTGCGCCGGCGGCGCCACCACCTCCGGCTTGGTTTGAGCGGCCCGCTCCGTCTCAGCGCTGACCACCGCGACGATGATGCCGGCCTTGCGCAGCGCCCGGCGATACTTGTCCGCAGTTTCCCGATCGAGCCCCTTTTTAATGACGTGGCGCTGGCCGTCAAACAGGCGGAGCACCTTTTCCGGTGCCACGCTGAACAGCTTCGCCATATTCTGCGCGGCGAGCGACTCGGTGGTTTCCGGCGTCAGCCGGCCGCGAAACACCACCTGGTAATCTTTCGAAGGCATCGCGTGTCCTTTTTCCGAGTGTTTGGTTTAGAGGCCCAGATTGCTCAACATATTGATGAGCGTTCGAACCGTCGCGACAAAATCCGGGTGCTCCGCCTCCAGCTCCGTCGCCTCCCGCTGAATGTCCTCAAGCAGGTCCTGCTGCACACCGCCACTCGCCGTGGCCGGCACCTGCTGCTCCATGGCGTCGAGCAGCCGATTCAGGTCATTCGCCCGCTCCTCGCTCAGCTCCGTCTCGGCCAGCGTTTTGCGCAGCGTTTCCAGTAAATCGAGCAGTTCTTTGTGTCGCTCCATGGCGCCATTCTAGCAGCCCGCAAAACTGCCCCCCGGACGGTTCCAGACGGAATGCCAGGGGCCAGACACTTAGCATCGATAGATGAGCCTGTGCTTTTGATATCGTACGTAAAGGGCTGGGGCTGAAGACTTTTTGGGTTTTGTCCACAAAACCTGTGGATAACCCTGTGAGCAAACGGGCCGGCCGGGTCCTGTTTTCCTGTCGTTTCCAGCCCTCGCACCATTTTGGTCAAATTTTGTTCACAAACTTATTGAATTAAAAATCAACAGGTTATAGGACATTGGGAGAGATGCTGGAATCTCGAGAA
>JBCCVP010000035.1:0-36190 GCA_039195135.1 Pseudomonadota bacterium
CCGTGGTGGGACAGGGCGAGCAGATCCCAGATCACCTGCTCCTCTGCCGAATCGGGGTCCGCGAGCAGCACCAGGAGCTGCCCCAGCCGGCGCTGGGCCCGGTCGTCCTCCGGCAGCCGCCAGCGCCAGTCCTTCAGCGAGAGCGGTCCTTCGTATATTCCCGCCTCCGGGTCTATGTTGACGGCCAGGATCAGGGATCCGGACGGTCCGTAGCGATTGGCGTGGACAAACTCCGCGGGCTTAAACCCGCAGGAAAACCGAAACAGGTCCTGCTCCCGACGTCGGCCGGACTCCTGCATCTCGCCCACCAGCAGCCAGGACACCTGATGGTAGTCGTGGCGATGCTGCCGCATCTTAAGCCCGGGCGCGTAATAGCTAAGGCTGGCGGTCAGGCCCGGGCGCTTGAAGAGTACGTTCTTGCGAAATGACGCGGTCATCGGTGGAGGGGGACCTCGGTTGCCGCTCTATTGTGCTGGATTCCGGGGCAAACCAGATGTGCCCAAGGTCCTCTGCTTGCGCAGGAGTGGCGCCCGCGCCGGTGCTCAGCCTTTTACTCAAAAGCTTTTGCGTATTGCTCCCGAAGCGCCTTTTTCTGCACCTTGCCCATAGCGTTGCGGGGCATTTCGTCGACCCAGAAAAGGCGGCGGGGATGCTTGAAGCGGGCGAGCCTGCTCTGCTGCACCGACTGGACCGCATCGTCGTCTAGATGAGCGTCTGCCGCGACCAGCACGGCGACCACGCCCTCGCCCAGGTCCGCGTGGGGTATGCCGGCCACGGCTGACTCGGTGATGCCTTCCATGGCATCCAGCACCGTTTCAATTTCTTTCGGATAGATGTTGTAGCCGCCGGAGATGATCAGGCCCAGGTCGCCGACTGAACCTGCCCTGATCAGGGCACCACGCGGGCCGCAGGCTGGGTTCTCAGCGGCTCAAACTCCGACCGTGCCTCCTCAACCTGCTGTTCCAGCCGACGGGTGATCTCCGGATGCAGCGACGCGACGCTGTAGCGCTCGGGCCTGGGTTCCGACATGTCGTAAAGCAGCGGGTAGGCGAAGCCGAAGCCGGCTTCAAACCGATCGAATGCGGCGTAGTTGTCCCGGTAGTAGGCGCGAACCAGGTACTTCCACCGCTGGGTTCGCACCCCGGCAATATCTTCGTTGTTGAACAGCACCAACGTTCTGTCCGCAGGCGCCGGCTCACCATTGAGTACAGGCCAGAGACTCTCGCCGTCGAGCTGGCGGTCTGACGGTGGCCCAGAAATCCCGGGCGCCGCCAGCACCGTGGGCAGCAGATCGGTGTTCATCGCGATGGAAGGAACCTCAAGTCCAGGCCGAATGCGGCCCGGCCAGTGCATGATCATCGGAACCCGGTAGCCTCCGTCAAAAGTGTGGCCCTTGCCGTCCCGCAGTGTTTGGTTGCTTCCCTCAAACCAAGCGCCGTTGTCGCTGGTAAACATCACCAGCGTGTTTTGCGTCAGCTCAAGCCGCGCAAGCGCCCGCATGATCTCACCAAGGCTCCAGTCAATTTCCTCCACCGCATCGCCGTAGCTGCCGGCCTTTGAGCGGCCGCGAAAGGCCTCCGAGGCATGCAGCGGATAGTGGGGAAACGTGTGACCGAGATACAGGAAAAACGGCGCTTCGCGATGTGCCTCGAGGAAAGCAATGGCGCGCTCGGTGTAGCGGCGGGTGAGGGTGGCCTGATCCGCGGGCCGCTCCAGCGCCGTTTCGCCATCAAAGAGCACCAGGGGGCGCATGTCGTTGCTGTGCAGCACCCCAAAAAACTCATCGAAGCCGTGGGCCGTCGGCCAGAAGCGCGCCTCATCCCCCAGATGCCATTTGCCGACCAGCGCGGTGGCGTAGCCCCGGGTGGCGAGCTCTTCGGCCAGCGTGATTTCTTCCGCCGGGAGCCCCTGACCCGACCCGGCTTCGACGACCTTGTGAGCCAGGCCCATGCGAATGGGATAGCGGCCGGTCAGCAGCCCCGCCCGCGAGGGGGAGCAGACGTTGGCGCTGGCGTAGAACTGGGAAAAGGAAGCGCCGCTTTGCGCCAGCGCATCGATGTTTGGCGTGTGAATGATGGAGCCGTTGTGGCTCAGGTCTCCCACGCCCAGATCGTCAGCGACGATGATGATGACGTTGGGTTTTTCCCGGGACGCCAGGGGAGCGCCGACGGCGCAGCCAGCGACGCAGACCAGCAGCATCGCAGCCAAGGCCGGCGTGAGCAGGCGGGAGAAATCCACGGCCTAGAGCCGCATCGCCACCGACTTGAGCTCGGTGTACTGCAGCAACGCATCTTTCCCGTTTTCCCGGCCCCAGCCGGATTGGCGATAGCCGCCGTAAGGCAGTGCCATGTCCGGGGTGCCGTGGCAGTTCACCCATACCAGGCCGGCGCGCAGCGACGCCGCCAGCCGGTGAGCTCGGCCCACATCGCGGGTCCAGATGATGGCGGCCAGACCGTAATCGCTGTCGTTGCCCAGAGCCAGGGCCCGGTCGTCCGAGCGAAAGCGGCTCACCGCGAGTACCGGGCCGAAGACCTCTCGCTGCACGATCTGCATGCCGGGATTAACCTGGCCGATCACGGTGGGTCGGTACAGATAACCGCCACGATCCTCGACCATCTCGCCACCGGTGAGCAGCTGCGCCCCTTCAGCTTTAGCGTCCAGAACCTTCTGATGCACCCGCTCCCGGTGCTCCTGCGAGATCAGCGGGCCCATCTGGGTGTTGCTGTCCCACCCCGGGCCGACCGCGATGCGCTGCGCAATCTCGGTGACGCCTTTGACGACCTTGTCGTAGATCGAGTCGTGGGCGTAGAGGCGGGAACCGGCGACACAGACCTGGCCGGCATTGGCAAAGATCGCGGCGGCGGCCCCGGGAATGGCTTCGTCCAGATCCGCGTCGGCAAAAATCAGCACCGGCGATTTTCCGCCGAGCTCCAGGGACACCTTTTTCATGTTGCCGGTGGCGCCCTGAACAACTTTTCGGCCGGTCTCGGTGGATCCGGTGAAAGCGATTTTGTCGACGTCCGGGTGCGCCGCCAGGTAGTCGCCAACTCCCTGGCCGTCACCGTGGACAACGTTGACCACACCCGGCGGGACGCCCGCCTCGTGCATCAGCTCGGCGAGAAAATTGGTGGACAGGGGCGTCAGTTCCGAGGGTTTTAGAACCACGCTGCAGCCTGCCGCGAGGGCCGGGGCCAGTTTCCAGGAGGCCTGCACCAGCGGTCCGTTCCACGGCACGATCAGGGCCGCCACCCCGATCGGCTCGCGCCGGGTGTAAACGTGGTAATCCGGCTCCGGCAGATTCGACAGTTGGTCGGTGGAGCCCTGGATTTTGGTGCACCAGCCGGCGAAATAGCGAAAACACTCGGCGGCAAAACGCACTTCTCCCTGGGCGACGGTGGGCGTTGGTTTGCCGGTATCCAGGCACTCCAGCTCCGTCAGCTGTTCATCCTGGCGTTCAATGGCGTCTGCGATCCGCCACAGCACCCGGGCCCGCTCCGCCGGCGTTTTCAATCGCCAGTCGCCGGCATCAAACGTCCGCCGCGCAGCCGCCACAGCCTGGTCGACATCCTGCGTGCCGGCTCGGCAACACCTGGCGATGATCACACCCCGGGATGGATCGAAGATGTCCCGCGCCGGCTGATCCAGCGCGGTGCGCCACTGGCCGTCGATCCACAGCTGCTGCGGTTCGTCGAGGCGCGCCTGGGCCCAGCTGGACGGTAGACCTACGGCGCTCACGACTGCAGGTAGTCCGCGAGGGCCGTGAGCACCGCTTCGTTTTCCTCGTCCGTGCCTACGGTGATTCGAAGGAACTGATCCGAGCCGCCGGCGGGCCGGGGAATGATCCCCCGGGACTGAAGGTAGCGATCGGCGCCGGTGCCGCTTCTGCCGCTATCTTCGGGAAACCGGAGCAGATAGAAGTTCGCCACGCTTGGGACAACCTCAATGCCGAGCTCCCTGAGCGTGGCGGTTACATGCTTAAGCGCCCGAATATTGTGCGCTCGCAGCTTGGCCACAAACTGCTGATCACGAATCGCCGCGGCGGCCGCGGCCATGGCGGGGCCGTTGGTGTTAAACGGCGTTCGAATCCGGTTCACGTAGTCGACGATGTCCTTCGGGCAGTAGGCCCAGCCCATTCGCAGCGACGGCAGTCCGTAGATCTTGGAGAACGTACGGCTCATCACTACGTTATCGTATTCGTTGACCAGCGCAATCCCGTCCTCAAAGTCTTCCGCTTCCACGTACTCGGCGTAGGCGTTGTCGATCAGCAGCAGACACTGCTCCGGCAGACCTTCCCGGAGCTGGCGCAGCTCCGCGCCGGTCAGGTAGGTCCCGGTGGGATTGTTGGGGTTGGCAATGGTGCAGAAGCGGGTTCGCTCCGAAACGCGGTCGAGCAGGTTGTTGACGCTCACGCGATAGCCCACTTCCGGCGCAATCACCAGCTCCGCGCCCTGGGCAAGGCAGTGGATATTGGCCATCACAAACCCATTTTCACTGAGCAGCGCCTCATCTCCCGCGCTGACGTAGGCCCGCACCATCAGCTGAATGATCTCATCGGACCCGTTTCCACACAGGATTTGATTCGGGTCCAGCTGATGTACCTCGGCAATGGCTGCCCGCAGCGCCGACTGGCTGCCGTCGGCATAGCGGTGCAGATCAGCGGCCGCCTCCCGGTAGGCGGCGCTGGCGGCGGGACTGGGACCAAATGATGACTCGTTGGACGAGAGTTTGATGGGCTCACTGACCCCGCGAATTTCGCTCTGGCCCTGCTGATAGGGTGAGATGCGCTTCACCCCGGCATTTGGCGACAAGGCGCGACTCATAACTGCGGGCCTCTCATGAGCAAAGGCTCCTGCGATTCTGCGGCATCATCAGAAACGGCCAGGGTGCGGGAAAGAACTCGTCCACCGCCACTTCGATAAGGCTGGGGCCGGGCCGGGCAAACGCCGACTCGATGGCCGCGCGCAGTGACTGCGGGTCCCTGGTCAGATAGCCATCTGCGCCGAAGCTCCTGGCCAGGGCCACAAAGTCCGGGTTATGAAGGTCAGAGCAGATCACCCGGCCGTCAAACCACTCTTTCTGCTGCCGCTGCACGTTGGTGTAGCGACGGTCGTTGAAAATGATAGTCACCAGCGGCAGCTCGTATTGCACGGCGGTGGCCAGCTCCTGGATATTGAACATGATCCCGCCGTCGCCGCTGATCTGGATCACCTTGCGTCCGGGATTACCCGCCACCACGCCCAGGGCGGTGGCGTAGCCATACCCCAGCGTCCCCATGTACCCGGCAGAAATGTGCTGCCGCGGTCTGCTCGTCTCGAAGCCGTACCAGGAGGCAAACCCCACCTGGGTCACCTCGTCGACAAAAATGCCGTCTTCCGGCAGACAGTCCCGGATGACATCGAGGTAGGCCATCTGCGGCGCGACGGTGTTTCGGATCTCCTCCGCCACCGTCGCCTTGAGCCGGGACAGCTCTTGGAGACGACTGGCAGCTTTGAAGCCTGCGTCGGCCAGGCCGTTGTCGATGCGGCCCACCACCTCCGCCGCATCGCCGACCATGCCCACCGCCGGCTCCGCAATACGGTTGATCTGGCTTTCTTCGATGTCTACGCGAATGATTTTCAGATCCTCGTCCAGACCCCACATGGTGAGGGGCCAGTGCAGCCGCGTGCCCACCGCCAGCACCACATCCGCCGCTGCCCAGAGTCGATGGCCCATGGGGAAGTTGGCGCTAAGGGGGTCATCAGCGGGCAGGATGCCTTTGCCGCCGCGGCAGGCCATCACGGGCGCCTGCAGGCGGTGGGCCAGGGCGCTGACCTCGGCTGCTGCGCCAAGGGCGCCGGAACCAACGACGATCATGGGCTGCCGGGCCCCGGTCAGCAGGCGTAGCGCTTCCTCGACTGCTGCTTCGGGAGCAGCGGGGGCCGCGATCGGTGGGTTTGGCGGACCTACCTGCACCGGCGCCTGCTGTCCCATGATGTCCATGGGCATCTCAATCACCACCGGTCGGGGCGCTCCGGAGTTGAGCTGCGCAAACGCCTCATGCACCGCGGCGGGGGCTGTTTCCGGCGATTCGATGTGGTGCACCCATTTGCTGATGTGGGCCAGCATGCCCAGCTGATCGTCAATCTCGTGCAGCTCACCATAGCCTTTGCCGATGGCCTGGGACGGAATCTGACCGGAGATGCACAGTACCGGCGCATAGTTCCCCCAGGCGGTACACAGCGCCGCCGAGGCGTTGAGCAGTCCCGGGCCCGGTACGACGGCGCAGACGCCGACCTTGCCGGTGGATCGGGCGTACCCGTAGGCCATGTACGCCACCCCTTGTTCGTGCCGGGAATGGATGAGTTGAATCTGATCCCGGCGCTCATAGATGGCGTCGAACAAATGATCCAGCTGGCCCCCGGGCAGGGCAAAGATCGTATCCACGCCGTTGGCGATGAGCGAATCCACAATGGCTTCCGCGCCGGTCAGCTGCTTCATATCGGAATCCTCCATCGTCCTGCTCAAGACCGCCCGGAAGCCCTGGCGCGCGCCCGGCGCCGCAGCCGGTAGCGAATCAGAAAAAACGGAAAAGCGAGCACGTACCCCCAGACCCGGGGGTTGCTGATCGCTTTGCCGAGCGCTGCCAGGATGTCGTCGGGACTGACGTAGACCTTGGTTTGCATGCTCTGGGACGGCGCGCTGTGGATGATCAGGTGATCTTTCTTGTATTCAAATCGCCCGAAGGCAAAGTCCACATCCGCCAGTTTGCTTTTGACCTTCACTGCGCCCGTCTCAGGCTTTCTTCAGCCGGCCCGTCTTCTGGGCGTAGTCGATGCGGCGCTGCAGCAGGTCCGACACCTCGTCCGGTTCGACGCCTGCGGGGGGCGTGAACTGGCCGCGACCGTAGAGGTCATCAAACACCTCCTTGCAGATCGACACCTTTTCGGACAGGGAGCGGGGCGGTGAGCCGGACGGAAAACGGTTGGGTGGATAAATCGGGCGGGTATACATGTCCCGAAATCCCTCCGTGCGCACGTCGACCCAGGTGTTGTGGTTGGTGCGGGTTCGGTACTGGCGCAGCGCCTCGATATCGATCGTTGCCGCCAGCACCTGCTCTGCCGGATAGGGCGCTTCGCGCAGCACCAGGCCGGTGTAGTCAATCGCAAAGGAATGCCCGGGACAAAACGCCTTAGGGTAAAAGTCGTAGTTCACGCTTCCCCAGTTGGACCCCAGCAGGTAGCACATGTTGTCGTGGGCCCGGGCCCGGCGTGTAAACATCCAGAAATCCCAGGGCTGGGAGACGCCTTCCACTTCCTGGATGGCGCCCGGGTGGCAGATCACTTCGGCGCCGTTATACCCCAGCGCCCGGGACACCTCGGGGGTACAGCCGTCGTGGCAGGTCATGGTGCCCAGCTTGCCAATTTCCGTGTCGATCACCGGGAACAGGTCGCGAATGCCGCCGCCGATCTTCTCGCAGTATTCGTCAAAAATGTCGTGGGGACTGGTGCCAAGTCCGAGCGACGCCGGTATATGCCACTTGTGGTACTTCAGCACCACGTCGCCGTTCGGGCCGACAATAAAGTTGGTGTTAAACCAGCGATCGGGAAACTCCGGTAGCTCCTCCACCACGCCGCCGCCGCAGATGTAAAGCCCATACTGCTGGGCGATCTCGCCAAGCTGATCGACCTCCGGGCCCGGTATGGTCACCGCCTTTTTCATCTGGTCTGCGATGCGCGACTCGCCCTTGCCAGGGGTGCCGACGCCCTGGAGAAAGTACTCCGGCAGCACCACCAGACGAACCGGGACCTCCCAGAAATAACCAACGCCAAAGTGGATCAGGTTTTTCACCCGGTCGAGGTTTTTCTGAATGTCTTCCCGGTCCTGCACCACCGTGACCTCCGGTTGCACAATCAGCGCGGTGTAGGTGTCGATACGTTGCGTCACTTAAAACTCCAACCTAAAACTCAAAATCGTCGTCGTCATCCGCGCCGCCGCCGCGCAGGTCCGCCAGAATTTCCCGGGCGGCAATGCTGCCCATGCCGCAGATGCCGCCGCCAGGGTGGCAGGACGGGCCGGTCATATAGAACTGCTTCACCGGGCCGCGGTAGTTGGCGTAGTTGGGAAACGGGCGAAAAGCGCCCATCTGCGACAGAATCCGCTCGCCGCCGGTGGTGACTCCGCGGTGGAAACACAGGTTGGCCCGGGCCAGGGTCGGACCGGTTTCCACATACTCGGCCAGGATGTTGTCATCCGTCATGTTCGTGGTGTAGCTGCGTAGCTGTTTGAGCAGCGTGCCGCGGATATAGTCCGGACCGATGGCTTCCCAATCCTCGCCGCTGGCGAGGTCCACCGGCACAAAGGTGTCCATAATCAGCGTGTGTTTCCCCTCCGGTGCCCGGGTCGGGTCCATCGTGGTCCACGCGGCGGTCCAGAGAAATGGATTGGTCGGGGCGATGCCGCGGGCCATCTCCTGATACTGCTGATCAATGTCTGCTACCGTGCCGAATATCCGCTGGAACGCGGTCTTGTCCATATCGGGACCATTGCGGAAGGTCGGCGCCTCGTTCAGGGCGTAGTGCACTCGCGCGATCGTCACGTCTCCGAAGATGAAATTCTCTACCAGGGAACGAAAACCAGACGGAAGATCGTCTTCGGCAAACCCGTTGAGAAACGTCTGGTAGGGGTCCAGCGTGCTGACCACCGCATTCCGGGCCTTCAGCTCCGTACCGTCCTTGAGCCGAATGCCCGTGCAGGCTCCCGCGTCGACCAGAAACTGTTCTACGGTGGCTTCGGTGATGACTTTGCCGCCCTGAGATTCCACGTACCGCTTCAGCGCCTCGGACAGCATCCCGCTGCCGCCCTCGGGGATGGACTGGCCGTAGTAGTGAATGCTCGGAATCATGACGTAGAAACCGGCCGCGGTGCCGAGCTGGTCCGGCAACGTCTGCGGCGCGGTGGCCCAGCCGAGGATGAAGGCGCGAACGTATTCGTTTTCGAAATTCTCGAGGGTGAACTGGCGTGAGCTGAGCTGGTAGTCGCGCAGCCGCTTCAGACCCTCCGGGCTGTTCTCCATCGCCTGATACATATAGGAAGGTGGCGCCGGCGGTGAGAACATGCCCTTGATGACACCATCCTGGATTTCTCCGAACTCTTCGTAGATTTCCCGATAACGGCGAGCATCTTTAGATGAATACTCAGCAATGCTGTCGCAGGTTTTATCGATGTCTTTGTAGACGATGATGCCCGGACCTTCGTGCTTGTTCGGGTGGCCGGTAATGTGGTCGTCTGACCAGAGGTATTTGAGCCCGTACTGCTCCAGCTCCGGTTTGAGCTTCTGGAAATCAGGATTGAGATGAATCCAGACGTGGGAAGAGCCGAACGGATCGTGTTTGAAGCCCGGGAGCGTGAGCTCCCGCGTCAGCACGCCGCCACCCACCCAGGGGTTTCGCTCCAGCACCAGCACCGAGACGCCTTCCCGGGCGAGCATGGCCGCACACATCAGGCCGTTGTGGCCGGCGCCCGCAACGATGAAGTCCGCGTCACTCATGAACAATCCTCTTGCGTCGATTCGGGGCTACCAGTTCCATAAGGTGCCGTCCTCCAGTCGATTCACCGGCAGATACGCGCGCTGATAGGGGTACCGGGCCGCCTCCACCTCGTTGATGTCAACGCCATGGCCGGGCGTTTGTTCAGGTTGAAGAAAGCCGTTTTCAAAATAATAAGCGTGGGGGAAGACCTCATCGGTTGCGTCGGTGTGGCGCATGTATTCCTGGATTCCGAAGTTGGAAATCGACAGATCAAAATGGAGCGCGGCACCCATGGTGACCGGTGACAGGTCCGTAGCGCCGTGGCAACCGGTGCGAACGTGGTAAAGCGCCGCCAGATCCGCAATGCGGCGCAGGTGGGAGATCCCGCCGGCGTGCAGAACGGTGGCCCGGATGTAGTCGATGAGCTGCTCTTCCAGCAGGGTTTTGCAATCCCAGATGGTGTTGAATACCTCACCTACGGCCAGCGGGGTGACGGTGTGCTGGCGGATCAGTCGAAAGCCTTCCTGATTGTCCGCCGGCACTGCATCTTCCATCCAGAACAGCCGGAACTCTTCCAGTGACTGGCCCAGCCGGGCCGCCTCAATGGGGGTCAACCGATGATGAACGTCATGCAGGAGGTGCGGCTCAAAGCCGAACTCCTGGCGCAGCCGGTCGAACAGCCGGGGGGTGTGGTCCAGGTACTTTTCTGTTGACCAGACGTTTTCGGTCGGCAGATCCGCGTCCGCCGGTTCGTAGAACAGCTTGTCACCGGAGACACCGTAGGTGCTTTTGAGGCCAGGTATGCCGGTCTGCGCCCGTACCGCTCGGTAGCCTTTTTCGAGGTAAGCGGCCACCTGCTCAACGGTTTGCTCAATCGATTCACCGTTGGCATGGCCGTAAACCAGCACGCCGTCCCGGCACGCACCACCCAGCAGCTGGTATAGGGGCATGCCGGCAGCTTTTGCTTTGATGTCCCACAGGGCGACGTCCACAGCGCTGATCGCTGTCATCGTTACCGGGCCGCGACGCCAGTAGCAGCCGCGATACAGGTATTGCCAGATATCCTCAATTCGCCCGGCATCCCGTCCGATCAGGCAGGGGATGACGTGTTCTTCCAGGTAAGCCACCACCGCTTTTTCCCGGCCGTTCAGCGTGGCGTCGCCGATCCCGTACAAGCCGTCGTCCGTCATCACCTTGAGGGTGACAAAGTTGCGTCCGGGCGACGTTACAATGACTTTGGCTTCAGTGATTTTCATAGCTCAAATGGTACGCGCAGCAGCTCTTCAGAGCCCGCTGATGCCACGAGAAGATTATCAATTATCCTACTATTAAGCAAACAATTCCCTAACCTGTCGACACGTGCACGTAACGGTCAGCTACAGCGAAAACATGACAAAAAAACTTATAAAAAACATTTAAAACAATAACTTGGTTTCGATGAGGGATTGCCCTAAGGGATCGGCAAGGGCACGGTAGTGGTTTAGGGTAAGGTTTTCAATAGTCCTGTTATTGTATTTTTTCGACCAGAGTGCTGAAGACGGAAAGCGGTGAAATGAGCGAGCAGAAAAGAAAACCACTGAAACGAAGCACCCGCGGTCAGACAGCCCTGGTGGTGAAAACGCTCGGCAAGCGCATCGCCGCCGGCGAGATCAAGCCGGGAGAAACGCTGCCGGTGGAGCAGGAGCTGGCCAGAAGTCTCAACGTCGGGCGCAACTCGCTCCGCGAGGCGATCAAGATCCTTTCGGCCAAAGGCATGATCTCGTCAGCGCCCCGCAGCGGCACCAAGGTGCGGTCGCCGGAAGACTGGAACATGCTGGATCCGGACCTGCTGGAGTGGCATGCCGATCCAAACATCGCCTCCCCGCAGTTCATGCTGTCGCTCACCGAAATGCGCCGGATGCTGGAGCCGGAAGCCAGCCGCCTGGCGGCGCGACGGGCCACGCGGGAAGACGTGGCGAAAATTCTGGCCGCCTACGAGCGCATGGAGCAGTTCAAGGAAGGCGAGGTGGACGTGCAGGCGGACATCGACTTTCACACCTCCATCCTGACTGCGACGCACAATCCGTTTCTGGCCAACTTCCGCCACTGCGTGGTCACCTTCCTGAATGCTCATTTCCGCTACGCCAGCACCGACGTCATGGCCACCGCCAGCAACCTTGCACTGCATCGCAAGATCGCCTGGGCGATCGCCGCGGGCAAAGAGGACGAGGCGTTCGACGCAACCGCGGAGCTGCTGGAGATTAACCGCGAAAAAATCGAAACGGAGCTGGCCTCGCTGCAGCCGGATCAGTCGTCCTGACCGGGCTTTTTGTGTGCCCGCCACCACCCCGCGGCGGAAATCTCTTCGAGCCACGCCGAGCGCGCCGCGGGGCTGAGCCCCTGCAGCTGCTCAAGCACTTCGCTCGCCTGGGCGCCCACGCCAACGGTGAGGGGTGGTTCGCGCTCCTTGATGATTGCCACGATCGCCGCCGCGATTTGGGCCGGATCGTCGCCTTCGTTAGCGGGCTCCGCGGCAAGGTAGGTCAGCAGTGGCCGGTAGGCGCTGTCTGTGATGGCCGCCGAAGTCTGGCCAAAGGTCGTGTTGATTCTGCCGAGAACAATGTTCGTGACGCTGATGCCCAGCGGCAGGACCTCGCTGCGCAGGCTTTCGGCGCTCCGCTCGAGTGCCGCCTTCGATGCGGCGTAGACGCCATCCGTCACCAGTCCGGCATGCGCTGACAGGGAGCTGACGTTGAGTATTTTGCCTGATCGCCGGCGGCGCATGCCGGGCAGCACCGCCTGTATCAGTGCCAACGGTGAGAAATAATTGACGGCGAAAACGACTTCCGCGTCCGCCAGCGACACCTGCTCCAGAGGGCCCGGGTTGATGGTGCCCGCGTTATTGATCAGGACGTCAATATGATCCAGGCCCAGCGACTCCGCGCAGGCTGCCAGTTGTTTGGGGTGTGCGAGATCCTGAACACCGACGCAGCAGAGCTGGCCCGCCGGAAGGCTGCTCGCCAGCGCAGCCGCCGCATCCGAGTCCCGCACCAGCGCGACCACCCGGTGACCTGCCTCATAGGCTGCCGCCACCAGCGCCTGGCCCAGTCCGCCGTTAGCGCCGGTGATCAGAACGGTCTGCTGCATGATTGCGTTAGGAAAGCAGGCGGGTGAGGGCAACGCCGAGAAAGGTCGCGATGGCGTAGCCGAAAATACCGCACATGATTCCCGGCGTGACCAGGGAGCGCCAGCCGCGGGCGCTGGCAATGGCCGCCGTCGCCGCGGGGCCGACCAGGGCGGCTCCGGAGGCCACGATGGCTTCCGCCAGCTCAACCTTGAGCAGTCGGGCGGCAACAATGACCAGCGCGAGGTGGACGGCGATGATGAAACAGCCAAAGAAGAACAGAATGACGGCCGACTGTAGAAACGCGCTCGCGTTGGTGCTGGCGCCGATGGCGGCAAAAAACAGGTACATGCACAGCATGCCGAGGGCAAAGTCCCCCTGCAGCGGTTCCACCTGCCGGGGAAACAGATTAGCCACCAGCAGCGTGACAACCGTGACAAACAGAATGTTGTACTGATCAGAGCCGGTTAGCGCCTCGCCCAGTGTATTGCCGAGAAACACGATCAGCATGGCCAGCGCCAGCAGGCCGGACACGTGGGTCAGTTTGAAAGCGGGCTCCGCCACCGGTGCCTGCGATTTATCGTCAGCTGTTTCCGAGTTTGCCGGGTCTTTGGCCGGCAGGAAGTTCGACAGCCACTTGAGGGTGGGTAGCGCGAGCAGCGACATCAGAGCCAGCACGCTGACCACACTGCTGGCGCTCAGGGCGGCGGAGAAATCGGTCGGCGCCAGCTCCACCGCTTCTGCCACGGCGAGGAAGTTCACCGCGCCTCCAATCCAGCCACCGGCGTATACGCCGGCCACCTGCGCGCCGATGTCGCCGAGGTCAAACAGGAAAAAGCCCAGCGCTGCGCCGGTCAATGTGGCCGCTGCGGCGACCAGAAAGGTGATCATGACGCGGCCGCTTTGCTTGAAGATCAGCCGCAGATCGGCGCGAAGCAGCAGGAGCGGAATCGCCATGGGGACCAGGGTGCCAAAGGCGAATCCATACACAGGGCTTTCCAGGGGGATGGCGCCGACGTTGGACAGCACCATGGACAGCACCAGCACCCACACCACGCCGGAGGTCTTTTTGCCGAGCGGCCGTTCGTCGATATAAAACCCGAGCCAGGCGAGGCCGAACAGGAGGGCACCCAGCGCGAAGGTGTTTTCGGCGGTGATCAGCGGCATGGAATTCCCCGGGCCTTAAAGCGGTGTGGCGAAACCCGGGTGCCGGGTTTCGCCACATTATTGTGCCCGTTTTGGGAAAGCGCGATCAGTACTCGCCGAAGCGATAGCTGACGCTCAGGCCGTAAACCCGCGGGTGCGGGCGAACCCGGATACCCGCCAGGCCAAAGTTGTCCTGCGTGCCGTTGTAGTACTCCTTGTCAAAAACATTTTCGATGAAGGCATTGAAGCGCAAGGCGCCCATGTCGATGCCCGCTCGCAGGTTGGCCACCGTGTAGGAGTCAATCTGGTAGGGAAAGTCCGGCAGGCCCAGCTGGGGCGCCGCCAGTCCTTCCAGGTCGCCGGCGGTGGAGGCCCGGTGATTAACCTCCAGCCGGGCAAACGCCTCATTACCGCCGATGTCAAAGCCGTAGTCGAGAACGGCGCTGGCGGTCAGGTCCGGCGTGTTGGGCAGCTCCGATCCGGAGAGGTCCACCGCGTTACCGCCGGCGAGGACGGCGTTGGGGAAGGAGTCAAACTCGCTGTCCAGGTAGCCGGCCGCAAGCGCGAGGGTGAAGCTGTCGCTCAGCAGCGTGGTGAGCTCCACTTCAAAGCCGGCGCTGCTCGCGGTGCCGGCGTTCAGCGTCTTTTCAATGGCGGATGAAATGTCGCCGGGCACGGCGAGGAAATTGGTCTGCACCTGCAGATCTTCCCAGTCGAGGAAGAACACGGCGCCGGCAAGCCGCGTGCGGCCATCGTTCAGTTCGGATTTGAATCCAAACTCATAGTTGGTGAGCTCCTCGGCATCGAAGGTGGTGATGGCGTCTACGTTGAGATCCACACCGCCGGCCTTGTAGCCGCGGGACACGGAGCCATACAGATTGGTTTGTTCCGACAGCGCATAGCGGGCGACAACCCGGGGCGAAAAATCGGTGAAACTGTCGCCGCCGGACAGGTCCGGAACGGCGCCCTCGAAGGCCACCACGTCAAAAAACCGGTTGTCGACGTCATCGTCGGTGTACCGCGCGCCGATGGTCAGGGAAAGCTGATCGCTGACGTCGAAGGTGGCATCGCCGAAGATCGCAAAGCTCTTGGTTTCAAACACCCGGTTGTTTTCATTGATCCGGAAACCTGCGGGGATTGGCGGCAGCAGGCCGATGACCTCGCCGGTAACCGGGTTGGTATAGCTGCCCTCGGTGCCGGCCTGGATGGAGTTGAACTGCTCGATCTCGTCTTTGGCGTAGTAAAGGCCGGCGGTCCAGTTAAAGGTCTCTCCGCCAACGGAGGCGATGCGAAATTCCTGGCTGAAGGAATCGCCTTCATAGTCGTTGAAGCGAATGATGGCGTCGGCGCTGATGTTGTCCTGATCAAAAACCCGCTCGCTCTCGCTGGAGATGAAACCCGTGATCGATCTGATTTCGTAGTCGCCGAGGCTCCAGTTGATGCGCCCGTTGACGATCGTGAACTGGTTGTTGTTCAGCTCCGGCGTGTTGTGGTTAACCAGCCGCTGGTTTTCCGGAAAGAAGCCGAGCTGGTCGTCGATGGGTGCAAACGACGAACCAAAAATACTCTGCGTATCCAGGTCAAGCACGCCCGAGCCGACGCCGCCGTCATGTCCTTCTTCCTCGTCCGTATGGGTAACCGAGAGGTCGATGGTGACGTTATCGCTGGGCAGGAAGCGGGCCGACACCCGGCCGGTGAGGTACTCAAAGCCACTGTTGGGCGCGCCGTTTGGGTTCACGTTGCGTACAAATCCGTCACCTTCGTCATAGGCGATCACGCCGCGCAGCATGAACGTGTCACTGACGGGCAGGTTGCCGGTGGCCTGCACTCCCAGGCCGCCAAAATTGCCGCCCCGGGCAATCAGCTCGCCATAAAGCTTGTCGTTCGGCTTGATGGTGGTGATGTTAATGGCGCCGCCGAGGGAATTGCGGCCGAAGTAGGTGCCCTGAGGCCCGCGCAGCACTTCGATGCGCTCCATGTCCTGGAGTTGTGGGTTGATGGTTCCGTTGGTCACCGAGCCCACGTTCAGTTCGTCGATGTAGTAGCCGATCGAATTGGCGGTGCTGACCTCTCCGAGATCGACATTGCCGACGCCGCGGATGCTGATGTTGATGCTGCGGTTACCAGCCTCTCCATCCTCTGAAAAGCTCACATTGGGGGACAGGGCGAGGTAGTCCTTCGCTTCCGAGATGCTGGCCTTTTCCAGTTCTCCGGCGGTGAAGGCGGTGACGCTGAGCGGAACATCCTGCAGCGACTGTTCGCGCCGCTGCGCGGTCACGACAATCTCTTCCAGCGCGGCCTGTGCCACAGCAACCTGAGGCAGCAGGGGAAGGGCTAGGGAGACCGATACGGCCAGTACAGACAAGTTTCGAGCGTTGGTTGTCATGGTGATTCTCAGGTAACAGCGGTGTTCGGGCGTCCTACCCGGCCTCCGCCGAAGTCAGCACGTGCCTCTGAGTATTTCCCCTCAGAGCGCTCGCAGCCAACGGCTGCAGGCCGATTAAAACCCACTATTAATCAGTAATCAATAGCAGATTATCCCACTAAAACGCCCGAAATAGCCTATTAAAATCCAAATAAAATGTTTTAAAACATATATTTAAGTATTATTACCCGTACCAGGGGGAAAATAAATAATCCCACTAAAAGATGCATTTTTGGAGAATTGCTTTGCTGCCCATGGGGTCGACGCAGTGCGTGGCGGGCGGGACAGCGTTTGCTGGTGATCATCCGGCGCGAAAACAACCGCCGGTGACGGAGTCTGCGATCCAGGACTGGTCTGGTCGTGCAGGCAAGCATTCCGGTCAGACAACAAGCCAGCCGAATGCCAGCAGATACTCAGCGCGCTGAATCGGGTACGGAAAGTCAGGTTGGCCGCGCCGAGGCGAGGCAATCAGGTGAAGCCGGAGTCCGCCTGGAGATCAAGCGCCCGGTCTGCGGGCGTGGTGGGTTGAGCGGCGGCGGTCTGACTGAGCGACGTCTGCAGTTGCCAGTGCTCTAAGGCTAGCAGGTCGTCCAGTGGCAGGCGCAGCTCGGACTGAATGGTGGAGCCGTCCACCTGCGTCGCGCGAAGGCCGACCCAGGCGTTTCTGCCGCCGGCTTTTGCCGCGTAGAGGCAGCGATCGGCAAGGCTGATCAGATTGGGCCAGCGCAGGGCGTTGAGCGCCGCGCAGTCCGGCGGCAGCTCAACAAATCCAGCCGAGCAGGTGGCCCGCAGGGCGCCACCCCCGTCGTTGGGAAACAGCTTGCTGGCGACACTTTGGCGCAATCGTTCGGCCAGCGCCGCGCCGGCATCTGTGCTGCCGCAGACCACCAGAAATTCTTCGCCGCCCCAGCGCACCAGCGCGCTATCGTCGGCAATTTCCTCGCGCAGCCGCGCCGCAATCTGCATCAGCACGCTGTCTCCCGCGTCGTGGCCGTGCGTGTCGTTGATGTTCTTGAAATAGTCAAGATCAAGCAGCAGCACCAGCAGTCCGTTAGTTGAGGCGCGTTCACCCGGTTCGCGCTGCTCGAGAAAGCGACGGTTGCGCAATCCCGTCAGGGCGTCGGTGAGACTCGCCTCCTCGACCGCGGCGTAGGCCGATTCCAGTTCGCTGGTTCGGTGCTTTACCTCTGCCCGCAGGCGCTGGTTGAGCCGCTGCTGGGTCCAGCGGGTGTAGCTGAGGCCGATCAAAACAAACAGCCCCAGAATCGCGCCAATCCAAACCTTGCGCGTCAGCGCTTCGCGACTCATGCGCTCTTCCTGCAGTGCCTGGCTGGCCTCAAGCAGCTCGATGCGTTGCCCCCGGCGCAGAAATTCTGCCTGGGACTGCATGGCGGCCATCGTCTGCTGTCGGTCTTTGCGCAGAATTTCGCTTTTGAGCGCCTGCTGCCGGCGCAGCGCTTCGATGGCGCCGGGGTAATCGCCCGCCGCTTCTTTGGCTTGCGACAGCAGGCCGGTCAGTTCCTCCTCCCGATCGCTTTCGCCATTGCCGCGGGTCATCTCGATACCCAGGAGCGCCTGATGCTGGGCTTCAGCAAACTGCCCCGCGGCCAGTTCCAGCCGCACACGCTGCATCCGCACAATCGGGAGCAGGCTCCAGGACTCTCGCTGGACTGCGGTGGCCAGCGCCACGTCGAGGAGTCTGCGGGCCTCCGGAAGGTGACCCATGGCCAGCTCAACCCGGGCCAGCACGGTTCGGGCCCAGGCGCCGTCTCGGGGGGCCTTGAGCTGGTCAAACAGCCGCACGGCCTGCTGGGCATGATCCCGGGCAAGGGCAAAGTCACCGGTTTCCAGGTAGGCCTGACCCACCATATTGTGGCTGTAGGCGATGTCGGTCTGGTTTCCGACCCGCTGGTCCAGCGCCAGGGCGTCCATGAGATAGCTCAGGGAAAGGTCGAAATCTCCGAGCTCACGGTGAATTTCCCCCAGGTTGTAGAGGGCGCTGGCGGATCCGCTCAGATCGTTTCGCTGTTGCGCAAGCTTTAGTGCCTGCATGTGAGCTTCGAGGGCCGGTTCAAACTGGCCCATGAGTTCCAACACAACCCCGCGGAAAGCGACCTGACGAGCCACCCCCACGTCGTTCTCGATACGCTGATAGATCGCCAGCGCGGCGTCGATGTGTTCCAGCGATTCATCGTAGCGAACCTGATACCGACGAATTTTCGCGAGCAGGGAAAAGCCGTGGGCCAGACGCAGTTCATCGCCAGCGTTTTCAGCCAGGGTCAGGGCAGAGCGAAGGTGACGCTCAGCGTTGGCATAGTCGTTTCGGTCGATATAGATCGCCGTCAACCGGCGGTGCACATCGCTCTGCCTCGGGTCGTCCCCCAGCGATTGCGCCAGCCGGAGCGCGGTCTCGCCCGTTGCCAGCGCCTGATCGCTTCGACCAGTGGCGTGCTGCGCCCGTGTCAGCACCTTGAGCGCGTCGATCAATGCGGCAGGCTCGCCTGCTGATTCGGCGGTGCTGCGCAGCTGCTGGCTCAGTTCCAGCGCGGCTTCGGCATCCCTGTCCAGCATTGCCGTGGCTCGGGCCAGTTGGTCACTGCCCGGTTCAGCCGTCGCGGATTGAGCAACAGCGACCCAGAAAAGCGCGCTGAGAATGAACGTCCTGTGGATTGCCCCCATCAAGCATCAACTCCTTTGACGCGTGCATCAACATATCAATGTGTCGGCCAGAATTTCGTAAACAAAAGTTTCGGAGCTTCGTCGAAACCTCTCGGGGGCGGGAGGGTGGCCGGTTGCCTGCGGCCCGGCGGGATACGCAGATCAAGCCCCGGCGGCCATCGCTGACCATGCCGGGGCAGACAACATCAGCCGATGAATTCAGCCCGGGCCGGCTTTTCGCTGGGCGTTTCGCTGCCTTTCAGCCAGGCCAGCATGGTGTCGGCGTCCGACACTTCAAACGGGTCCGTCGGGCAGTTGTCGCCAAAGTCCGGTTCGACGAATACCTGCTTGATCTCGCTGTTGTCGACAAACATGGAGTAGCGCCAGGAGCGCATGCCGAAGCCCAGGTTGTCCTTGTTGACCAGCATGCCCATTTTGCGGGTGAATTCGCCCGAGCCGTCCGGGAGCATTTTCACGTGGCTGGCGTCGATGTGTTTGCTCCACTGGAACATAACAAACGCGTCGTTCACCGACAGGCAGTAGATATCGTCAACGCCCAGGCCTTTGAATTGTTCAAACAGCTCCTCGTAGCGGGGCAGGTGGGTGGATGAACAGGTGGGCGTAAAAGCGCCGGGGAGGGCAAAAACGATGACTCTTTTGCCGCCGAAAATGTCCGCAGAACTGGTGTCCTGCCAGCGGTAGGGGTTGGGGCCTTCGACACTTTCGTCGCGCACCCGGGTTTTGAACACCACGTCCGGGACTCGGTTGGGGGTCATAGCAATCTCCTGGTTAGTAACAACTCCAAACGCGGGTTACAGCGCCCAGGTCCACGACCAGGCGTAGATGGAAAGTGCCGAGGCAATTCCAAATACCCAAAGGAGTGCTTTGTATTTTACAGGCTGACTTGAGGATGCCATGGCTTTTTTCTTCCGGGGTTGACCTATTGGGATAAGCAAACAATGATGCGAATCATTATCAATTACAATCATCAGGCGCCAGACATGATGGATTTTCCCACCACAGATAACGTGGTCGATCAGGCTTTTCATGAGCTGAATCTGGGACTGAAACTCTGCCTGTGGGGTGTAAGGCATGAGGTGCACGCCTGGGCCCACGCCCGGCCGGTATGTTCTGTCGTGCTGCAGACTTTTGAGGCAGCGGAAATCGGCGAGGCGCCGGCTCTGCTGCGACTCAGCGTGCAGCAGCTGTCGGAGTGGGCGCTGCGGCCGGTGGAATTCAATCATCCCAATATCCACCGGCTGCACCCGGATGAAATCTGTTGGCTGACGTGCCTAGAGCGGGTTGCCAGGCAGACGCAGCCGGGTCTGCGTGATTTGCTAGAAGGAACCACCGCGCCGGACGGTGACGACGCGGTGCGCCGCTCGCTGGAACGCATCGTCGCCTACGTGGCGCCGCGAATTCCTTTGACCCACGCGGTGCCAGCCTGCCTTGCGCAGGTGCAGGCTAACGTTTCCTACCGGGTACACTAGATTGCGGCTTATCGCGGTCAGCCGTGGAGGAAATGGATGAGCCAGGCGCTTGATCTGACCGGCGTGCCGGAGACCATGCTTTGGCCGCTGTGGAATCGCGCCGTTGAGCAGCAGCGTGCGGACCGGCTGATTGATGACCCGCTGGCGCGGCGGCTTATTGATCGGATCGACTACGATTTTCCCGGTCACTTTGGCCGACCCAGCGTTTATCACGCAATTCGCGCAAGGGTGGCCGACGACTGGCTGCGGGATCACATCGCCAGCGGCGCCGGCGATCCTGTTGTGATCAGTCTCGGCGACGGGCTGGAGACTCAGCCCTGGCGCCTGAATGATCCGCAGCTGCGCTGGTACAGCGTTGACGTGCCCGAGGCGATGGCCGTGCGGCAGCGCCTGCTGCCAGAGCATCCTCAGTCCACGCAAATCCCTTCATCGGCACTGGACACGGGCTGGATGGATCAGGTTGAGGCCTGCCGGGCACCCTTCATCAGCGCGGCTGGGCTGCTGATGTATTTCTCGCCGGCGGCGGTCAGGCAGCTACTGCAGGCACTCGCGGCGCGCTACCCCGGCGCCGGCATCTTTTTTGACACGATTCCCCCGTGGTTTTCGCGGAAAACCCTGAAAGGACTTCGAGTCACGGCACGCTATACGGCACCGCCGATGCCCTGGGGCATCGGCATTGACGACATCGAGCCATTTTTGTCTGGGCTTAAGGGCCTGAGCGTTGGCGCGGTGCAGACCTACGCGGACCCGTTTCCCCGGCGAACCCGGGTCATCTCCTTGCTGTCGTACCTTAAGTTTTTGCGCCGGCACCTCGCTGCCGGGCTGGTCCTGGCGAAGGCGAACGCGCCGACCTGACCGCCGTCCGGGTGCCGGTGAATGCTAAAGCTCACCAATCAAGCGTCAGAGATACCCCAAACCGCCGGGGCTCTCCCAGCTGGGTGAAGCCCCGCGCCGTGTAACCATCCCGCGGGTCGTTGCCGAAGAAAAAGCCGCGCACCGGGATATCCTCATCCCCAAGGTTGCGTCCCCAGAGCGTGACGGACCAGCGGCCGCTCTGGTAACCCAGGGAAGCGTTCACGACCTCGTAGGCCTGCGAACGCAGCGCATGACTGTCCGAGAAAAAGAACTCGTCGCGCCCTTCCACCGCCAGGCGGGAAAACCAGCCCGTTTCGGACTGGTAGGCGACCCCGGCGTGAAACTGGTAGCCCGGAGCCTGGGCCTGTTCACGCCCGCTCAGGTTTTCTCCAGCGCCGTTAACGTAGTCCTCAAACTCCGTGTCCAGCAGACCAAGATCGGCATAGAGCGTCAGCGACTCGGTGAGGGCGAAGTCCAGCTCCAGCTCGGCGCCAAGGTTTGTCCCCTCCGCGCCGTTGCCTGTGAAGTCGATAAACTCGGAGCTGCCGTCGGGCCGCTCGCGCACGATGGAGGTGTTGATCTGCACGTCGTCCCGTTTCATATAGAACGCCGCGGCTCGCAGCTGCAGCCGGTTGTCCAAAAAGCGATGCTTGAAGCCGGCTTCCAGGCTGACCAGAAGCTCCGGATCAAACTGCCGCAGGTCCACCGGCAGCGAACCATCGGTGTTGAAGCCGCCGGCCTTGTAGCCGCGCGTGAGGCTGCCATAGAGAAGGGCTCCGCTCGCGAGATCCTGTTCAAATACCAGCCGTCCGCCAAACAGGTCGTCACTGGGTGAGAAGGTGGTGCCGTCGGTATCCCGGTACCGCGACTCGTGGCGTTCCGCCCGGGCTCCCAGGCGAAGCCTGGCGGAGGACGACACGGGAAACGTGGTTTCCCCGTAGACCGCAAGGCGGTCGATATCAAACTCACTGAAGAACGGACCGGACAGGAACGTGTAGTCCCGCCGCAGGCTCACGTCCTGCTGCAGACCAAACAGCCCCACCACCCAGCCGACGGGCTGATCCGGGGCGGACAGCAGGCGGACGTCGGCGGTGGTCGTGGTCCGGTCTCGCTGGTAGCGGTCGGTTGAGCTGTATTCAAAGGGATGAAAACCGACGAAGGTCCAGTCCTCGTCGTAGCCGTAGTCGATCTCTGAATCGGCGTGCGCCAGCGATGCGCGGAGTTCGTGCCCGGGTGCGAGCGCCGTGGTCCACGCCAGATTTCCATAGGTGGTGTCCTGATTGTCCGCTCCCGGTTCATCCGACCGCGTGACCCGGGTGTTGTCGAGGGAAAAATTGTCGTAGCCGTTGTTGATCGCAATATTGCCGAGCGTCAGGGTGAGCTCGGTGTCATCCGACGGCTGCCAGCGGAGTTTGGTTCGTAGGGTCTCCTCATCGCGACCGGTGGTGTCGTCGCGCCCAAGAAATTCATTGTCGATAAAGCCATCGTCCCGATAGCTCTGAAAGGCCACCCGCAGCCCCAGGTTTTCGCTCAGCGGGCCGGACACGATGCCGCCGACGCCGCGGGCGTCAAAGTTGCCGCCATCGAGCAGCAGCCGCGCCGTCAGCTCATCGGTTGGCGCCGGGCTCCTGACGTTGATCAGACCGGCCAGCGCGTTGGCGCCGTAGAGCGTGCCCTGCGGCCCGCGAAAAACCTCCACCTGCTCCACGTCAAACAGCGTGGCGGCGGTACCGATACCGCTCATGTCTACGCCGTCGAGCAGCAGCCCCACGGAGGGGTTCAGCGGTTCGGCAAACTGACCCCGTTCACCGATGCCGCGGATCTGGATAAAGCGGGCCCGGGATGCGCCGCTGGAAAAGTTCACGTTGGCCAGCTGCCCGAGCAGCTCTTCCAGATGTTTGGTCGCGGCGGCGTCGGGCGCGTCCAGCGTGAGCACAGATATGCTGGAGGACGCGTCCTGCAGCGAAGGCTGGCGCCATTCGGCGGTCACCACAATCTCTTCCAGCGATGTCACATCGGCTTGCGCCCAAACCGCTGGTACGGCGGTGCACAGCAAGGCCCAGGGCAGGGCGGTCACGGCCAGACGAATTTGCATTGCAGGTCTCCCAATGATTGGCTGGAAGTACCTGGGGGTGGATGTTGAAAGCGGACACCTATCCCTACGCTGGTACTAACCAGATCAGGTCCAAAGGGTTCACCGATACGGCATCTCAGGCCCGAAGCCACCCCTTAGGTCGCGGAAGATTCTGCAGTGCCGCCGCCGCCTTTGCAACCGATGAGGCTGCGGGGCCTAGCGCGCTGAGATCTTTAGGTAGCGCTTGGCTGCTGCCAGCGCTGGGTCGGCGCCGGTCAGCACGCTGTCCAGCGTGGCCAGGGCTTCGACGTCAGGCTGGATGCCACCCCGCGGGTCCAGGCGCTCAGCGTTGCTGATAACGGTGCGCTGCAGCGGCACGCGAACCCGAATCTGACTGTGCGGCAGCGTCAGAAAAACCAGCACGCCGGCTGTTGCGCCGGTTGCCGCCCCGCCGGTCGGCTCACCGATGAACGTCGCGCGATGCACGCCCCGCAGCGACGAGAGCAGGTGCGTCACTCCGGACGCGTTGTCGTAGCTGGTTAGCATCACGAGCTCTCCGTCGAACGCTCCCCGGCGGGGTTTCAGCGCTTTGCCGGGTGCGCCAGCCTTGCGCGACACGACTTTGAAATAGCCGTTGTCCAATGCCTCAAACCAATCCGGATCCGGATCCAAGGCCTTTGCCTCCCAGGTGCTGAGATGCGGACGGATCGCCGGATCGATCCGATCCATGCGCGTCCAGATTTCTGCTCGGGGCTGCACAGGCTCGCGAATGAGCCAGCGAAAAAGCCCCCAGGCTGCATCATCCGAGCCGCCGCCGTTGCGGCGCAGGTCAACGATCAGCTTGGTGCGCTTTTCTTTTTTCAGCTGCTTGAAGATGGGTCCATAAAGGCGGTCGGGCCGGACGGGCTTGCGGTAGTTCACAAACGTATCCACTGCCAGGTAAGCCGCGTCATCACCCAGCGTTTCGAACCGTACCGCGTCGGCAAAGTTGGAGGAAAAACGTTTTTCGCCGGTGATCGCCGAGTAGTCATCAAAGTTGAGCCGCGTCACGGTCAACGTGGTGAGCGTGCCGTCGGCGCGGCGCACCTTCAGCCGGGCCGTAGCCTCGATGGGGTAGACAAACGGCATGAAGTGCTCAAACGCCGGCCCCATAAACTCACCAAACTGACTGACGGAATGCGCTTTGATGTAGTCCGTGTCGCCATCCACCGGGAACAAGGCGCTGACCCGGGCCAGCAGCTCCGCCGCCGGGCGATCGTCGATGGACAGGATTTCATCCCCGGGTGCCAGCGAAACGCCAGCGCCGGCCTGCGTCACCCACATCTGCTGGTCAAAAAACACGTAGCGGAACGGCAGGTAGGTGGGCGTTTCCCGGCGGGATTGCTCCATATCTTTTGGAAGCTCCGCCTTGGTGTGATCGCAGCGGATGGCAGCCAGCAGCTCGGAAATACCCAGATACAGTTCGCCGCGCGTCAGACCGGATTGGGCCTTTTGCTCAAGTTTTGACCAGTACCCGTCAAGCGTCGCCCGGTCGGTGTAGCGATCGTAGCCGGCATGCAGCGCTTCGAGAGTCTTGCGGGCCAGCGCAAGATCTTCACGCACCTGCGTGGGGGCCAGCTCCTGGTTTCGGGGCAGCGCCGCGCCCGACCCCGAAGCATCGTTTTCCCGGGCACCAAGCGCCGCGGGGCTCAGGGGAAGCAGGCACAGGGTCAGGGCCAGGGGAAGCAGTTTCATCACGATCTCCGGATTTCCAGCCGGCAGGGTAGGCCGATTCCTCGCCGCTGGCGTCTCAAGTTTCCAAAAAACCTGAAATACCGGGGATTTGAGACGCCGGAAGCGGCGCGTCTTACCAATGACGCTGCAGTTAACATCATTGGCCTCTCCAGTTGCTACAGTCTCGCGATGAATCTCACCCACGATGACAACGCGCTTCATCGAGCCATCCGCCGGGCTTGCTTTCCCGCCATCGCTGCCTTCGCCCTGACCGCGGCTCAGGTCACCTTGGCACAGGAAAACCGTTCGCCGTCCAGCGCAACGGGCGGCAACGTTCTTTCCGTCGAGGCAGATGCCGGCGCCGGGCTGCGAGACAGTGCTGAAGCACTGATCCGCAGTTTCAATTCCGCAGGGGAAGGTGTCACGCCGCTCATGCGGGCAGCGCGCTCCAATAACGTCAAGATGCTGGACCGCCAGCTCGCGAAAGGCGCTGACGTCAACGAGCTGAGTGACTACGGCTGGACCGCTCTGATGTTTGCCGCCTGGAAAGGGAACGCGGAGTCGGTGGAGCGTTTGCTGGCGGCGGGGGCCGACCCGAACGTCGTTTCCGAACGCATCGCCCGCAATACGCAAGGCCCAACGCCAGGGACCACAGCGTTGGCGGCGGCGGTGAATGCCGGACATCTCGCGGTGGCCCGCACGCTGCTGTCCCGGGGGGCTGGCCCGGACCCCATGGCGGTCGCCATCGCCGGCGGTCTAGATGACCTGAGTCTGCTTAGAGAGTTTCAGGCGCGGGGCACCGATCTCAGCCAACCCAGTGGCGTCCTGTACTACCCCTCAGCGCTGAGCGTGGCCAGTCTGAAAGGTAAGCTGGAGAACGTTCGGTGGCTGATTGAAAACGGCGTGGTTCCGCACGCGGACGCGCTGAACAGCGCCGTGGGTCACGATCATCTGGCCGTCGTGGGCTTTCTGGTGACGGACGCTGCCGACGGCGCAGCCTACGGTCAGGCCGAACTGTCCGCCGCGCTCCGCCACGCCGCCACAAAAGGCAATACCAAACCCGAGAATTACGCCGCCAATCTGAGCATCATTCGGCTGCTGCTCGATCGGGGTGCGGCGCGCGACTACCGATCAACCGATCCGTTCGCCAACCAGCAGACGGCGCTTCAGTATCTCAAGGAGCAGCGGGGCCACGCCGTCGAGCGCATTGAACACAATCGCTATGGGGAGCAGCAGCAGGCCTGGGAAAAAGGCTGGCTCGCGCATCGCGATGCGATCGTCGAGCTGCTGGACGACTGAGGCCCCGAATCCGGTCTCACGAGAAACCGAGCAGCTCGGTGATCTGAGACGTTTTCCCCTGCTTCTTCCACTGCCCCGGCGTCATCCCAACGTGTTCCTTAAACGTTCGGTTGAAGGTGGCCTTGGATCCAAACCCGCAGTCGAGGGCGATTTCCAGTACGGTGCGGTCATCACCCTCGTCCAGCAGTGCCGCGCAGACCTCCTCCAGCCGGATGCGATTGATGAACTGGTTGAAATTGACGTCCGGCGCTGCGTTCACCCGGGCCGACAAGGCCGACTCGTTGCTGCCAAGCTGGCGCGCCAGCTCGCGCACCGTCAGCCCGGGATCCCGGTGCCAGCCGCCGGTCTGAACCTGCTTGTGCAGCGCGGCGAGGCTGACCGCCGGGGCTGCCGCGGGCGCGGTGGGTAGATCCGGCCGGGGGGGCGGCGGCATCTTGGGGTAGGACCGGTGCACCTGGGTGAGGGCGTTCAGGGCCAGCAGCAGGACCGCCGCACCAACGCCGATGAATACAAACGTGGTGTGCAGATAGGACAGGCGCCCCAGCGCCGTCTGCAGTGCCTCCAGCCCGGCCCACACGCTCACCAGCGCCACCATCGCGCTCAGAAATCCTCGCAGGGCGGAAAGATCAAACGGGGTGACCGAAGAGTAGCTGCGCTGCAGCCAGGTCCGGTAGCGGTTGGTCTCGCGCCAGCTCAGGGCCACGCCGACGATGGCGAGAGTTACCGCCAGCAGCGACTCCACCGGCACCACGAAGGGCTGGTGAATCGTCCGGGCGTAGGCGAATTTGGCTTCCGCGTTGCCCAGCAGCACAAAACAGGCGGTGTAGTAGAGCGTCTGGACAACGCCCGGCAGCAGCCAGAGCCACCAGTTTGCCGGCAGCACCGCCCGGGTCAGAGTCAGGGTGTAGAGAAAGATCAGCGGCCCCAGCCAGAGCTCCGTATCAAACGGCGCAAAGGTCAGCCAGGGAAAGCGCTGGTAGGCCCCCATAAAACCGATGATGGAAGGCGTTGCCAGCAGCACAAACGCCGTGAGCCAGCCGGCCAGGGCGAATGACGCCCGGCGCTCCGTGGAACGCCGCAGGAGCAGCCCCGCAATAGGAAGGATCGGCGCCACCAGGGTGAGCAGCAGTGCCGTGTGCCATTCAACTTTCACTTGCCGAGTATGTCCCAGAAGGTGTCAAGGCCGCAGCAAGGCAGACAGACCGAAGCAGGCCCCATCTCGTACGCCTCCACCAATAAGAATGACGCCAGCCCAGGCCCCGGCATTGCGCTCATGGCAGAATCGGCCTGTATTTTGGAATAGCTCACTATGCCGCTGGACCGCGATTCGGGTATCTACTACGAGGTGTTTGGCGACGCCGGCCCGTCGCTGCTGCTTGGCTTTCCGATTTTTGCTTCCATGGGCGATATTCTGGGCGCCGCGGCGACCGCCACTCAGAAAGGCTTTCTGGCGGGGTTGACGGACCGGTACCGCGTGCTTTTGCTGGATTACCCCAGCATCGGCCAAAGCCGCGACACCGATCCCACACAGCTGACGGTCGACCGCGTGTGCGCTGACCTGCTCGCGGTGGCGGATGCGGCCGGATTCCGGCGCTTCGCCTACTGGGGTTATTCCTGGGGAGCCTGTGTGGGTTACCAGCTGGCGCTTAGGACCAACCGACTGACGGCCCTTGTCATGGGTGGCTGGCCGCCCCTCGGAGGGCAATACGAGGACATGCTGAAAGCCAGTGAGGAGCAGGTGGATGATCCGCCACCGGAGGTGCAGGTGGTGCTGCGATCACCCGCGCAGTATGCCCAGTGGGTGGCTTTCTACGCCAGCTTGCAGACCTTCGATGATGCGCCGGCGGCAAGGGAAGTTTCGATCCCGCGGCTCGCCTATGCCGGGGCAAACGGCGACACAACGGCGGGCTCATTTCCAATCCGCAACGCTTCGATCCTTGAGCACAAAAAAGCAGAGCTGGAAAACCTGGGCTGGCAGGTTGCGCTCATTGCCGATGCAACCCACGAAGACGGCTTGAATCCAGCGAAGATACTCCCGGCCGTACAACCGTTCCTGGAGCAGCATGTCCAGCACTGATCACAATAACGCGGCCCGCGAACTGCTTGGCGCCAGCCTCGTCTGGGACAACCACGCCTGTATGCCCATCCGGGTGGGGGATGAGTCTTTCCTGCCGCAGCTGCGCCGGGCGAAAGACGCGGGCTGTGACGTGGTGAGCCTGAACGTAGGGTTTGGGTTCAAATCTCTGGATGAACATCTGCGGATGCTGGCGCTGTTTCGCCGCTGGATTGGCGAGCAGAGTCAGGACTATCAGCTTGCGCAATCGGTGGCAGACATCGATCGCGCCCGGGCAGCGGGCCGGCTGGCGGTGGTCTTCGATGTGGAAGGCATGGCGCCGCTGGATGACGGTGATTTTGGCGTTGTGGCGCTGCTGCGGGAGCTGGGCGTCATCTGGATGCTGGTGGCCTACAACAAAAACAACGCGGCCGGTGGCGGCTGCATGGATGACGACCCCGGTCTGAAGGCCCACGGCAGGGCTGTGCTCAAGGAGATGAAGCGCGTTGGGATGATGGCCTGCTGCTCCCACACCGGCCATCGCACGGCGATGGACGTTATGGAAGCGGCGGACAATCCGGTCATTTTTTCTCATTCCAACGCCAGCGCGATCGCCGGGCACGCCCGGAATATTCCGGACGATCTGATTCGCGCCTGCGCCGCCACTGGCGGCGTCATTGGCATCAATGGCATCGGTGATTTTCTTGGGGCCGGAGACAATTACGCCCAGCTGCTGCTGCGACACATCGATCACGTGGCGGAGCTTGTTGGTCCGGAGCATGTGGGGCTCGGTCTGGATTACGTCTATGACCAGCAGGAACTCATCGATTACCTCAAATCCCACCCGGAGCTTTTTGGAGTCGACCCGGACCTTAAGGTGCGCATGGCGGCGCCGGAGGTCATTCCCGAGCTCGTCGCCGCGATGCTGGCACGCGGCTATGCGAAGGATCACATCAGGCTGATTCTGGGAGAGAACTGGCGGCGGGTTGCGCAGGAAGTCTGGGTTGGAGCCTGACCGCTGTTACTTGACCGGGTCGCCGTCCGGGTCACAAGATGGGGCAGATTCGGCCTGGAGCGCCGCGTTGGCCCGCAACCGTGAACAGCAAGGTGATGCAACCCGGAATCGCCTGAGAATAGGCGATCTCAAGCGTCTTGCGGTGCCGGAAAATGCGCTCGAGCATGACGGAGAGGCGACCGACCTTCAGCCCATCTGCGATGGCGATCAGGAAGTGATTGCCCTCGCTGACGATCTGATTTTTGCCCGCACCGACGTCCCCCATATCGACCAGCCCGCGGACAACCGCCAGTGGGCCATCGACTACAGCGGCTGGCTCTATCTGCATTTCCGGTTAGAGGGATTAAGCAGGGAGACTCAGCCCGATGGCGAGGTGACGGACCTTGGGGGACAGAGTTTTATCCTCTCCGCGTCCAGCGGTCCGCCGTCCACCCGGGAGGTGCTGGGAGAAAACTGGCGCACGGTCGGCGTGGCCTGCAAGCCGTCTTTTATCCAGCGGGAGCTGAAAATGGATCCGGCGGAGCTGCCGCCGGAGCTGGCGCGATTTCAGGCCGGCGAATCGGACGCCACCTTCTGGTATGCCGGTGAACTCTCCCGGGAAATGTTCAGCGTCGCCGGTGCCCTGTTCAAGCCGAGAATTCACGACAGCATTCGGCCAATTTACATCCGCGCCAAAGCGGTAGAGCTGGTTTGCCTGGCGCTGGACCGGGTGCGCCGGCCGCAGCCGGTGCTGGCAGCGCCGATACGCCTCACGCAGCATGACCTGCGCTGCCTGCACAACGCTCGGGACATTCTCAAACAGGCTCGGGTGGCCCCAACGCTGGATCAGCTCGCCCGCCGGGTTGGTGTCAACCGCAACAAGCTGGCCATGGGGTTCAAGTACGTGTTTGGTGAGACCGTAGCGGCGTTTCATCGCGAGCATCGGCTGAAAATTGCCCGGGACATGCTGCGGGATCCGGACGTCAGTGTCGGCCAGGTGGCGGATGCCGCCGGCTATCGGGATGCAGGAAGTTTCAGCAAAGCCTTCAAACTGCGCTACGGGATGTTGCCGTCGGATATGCGGGCCGGCGCCCGCTAAAGTGACGGCGGCCCGAGACGCAGTGACGTCTGCCCGACCGAGGTAAGCGTGCCGGTGGCACACTGGATTTTCCGCTAATCCAGTCCTGGGGGTGTCCCGTGAATCACCGTACCGCCATCTTGGTTTCCAGCTCTCTGCTTTGTATCGGTGCCCCAGTCGTCTCGCTGGCTCAGGATGTCGGAGACGAAGCGCTGACGATCGAAGAAATTGTCGTGACGGCCCAGAAGCGGGAAGAGCGCATCTTCGATGTTCCTCTCTCGGTCACCGCCATCACCGGCGATGAAATTGCCGAGCGGGGCATCACCAACCTCCTTGACGCGCAGTACGCCGTCTCCGGGCTGACGCTGACGGAGTTTGGCCCAGGCCGGCAGCGCGCCCAGCTGCGAGGCACTGGCACCGCCGGGGGAGCGACGGGACTGGCGACGGTTGGCTTTTACATCGACGAAGTACCGCTGGTGGCCAACGCCGGCGGCGCCGGGCCGGATATCCGGCTGCTCGATATGGCGCGCGTCGAGGTGCTTCGGGGGCCGCAGCCCACGCTCTACGGCGAGGGCTCCATGGGCGGCACGATCCGCTACATTACCGCGGACCCGGACCTGACGGCTTTTTCCGGCAACGTGGGCGCAAGCTATGGCTCGGTCACCGACGGCAGCGAATCCTGGCGTGCCCAGGCGGTGCTCAACGTTCCCCTCATCGAAGACCAGCTCGGGGTGCGATTTGCCCTGGCCGAAGAACAGATCGGCGGCTGGATCGATTCGATCGTCGACGGCCAGGACGACGTCAACGAAGCGGACATTACTACCCTGCGCGGCAAACTGCTGTGGCAACCGAACGACCGCTTTTCCCTGAGCGCGATGCTGCTTCATCAGGAACTGGACCAGCCCTACCAGAATTTTGGTGGGGCCGACCGCACCACCATCACCGGCTTTCCCACGGGTAACGTCGACGAGTACGACATTTTCAATCTGACAGCGAGCTACGAATTTGATCAGTTCACCGTGCTCGGAACGGTGGGTTACATCGATCGCGAAGGCGGTGCCATTTTCGACCTGACGGCCTTTGGCGTGGCGTTTTTTGAGGCGCCGCCGGAGTTTGGCGGGTTTGGCGTTCCGCCGGGCCTGATTACCCGCGTGGGCCTGACGTCGGACTTTGAGTACACGATGTCGTCGCAGGAGCTGCGCCTGACGTCAAACGGTGACGGGCCGCTGAATTACAACGTGGGAATCTACCACCGGGATCCGGAAACCGATTCCAATTCCGTCACCCTTACCGAGCCCAATGCGATTCAGGATCTGATCGGGTTTGACCCTTTCAGCGGTGGACCGGTAACCAACGAGTCGAACGCGTTTGCCGTGTTTGGCGACGTGAGCTACGCGTTCAACGATCAGTGGGAGGTGCTGCTGGGTTTGCGCTACTACGAGGATGAGCGAACACAGCGGAGTCTGGCGCCCACGCCGCGGGAAGCAGAGTTCGATACCACTAATCCGCGCATCAACATCGCGTACACACCGACGGACAACAGCACCTACTATTTCAACGCCGCCAAGGGATTCCGAAGCGGTGGCTTTAACGTGCAGATTCCGGGCTTCAATATCCCTCCGGACTTTGGCCCGGAAGACTTCAATTCGTTTGAGGTGGGAACCAAGCAGATCGCCTTCGACGGCCGCCTGTCCTGGGAACTGGCGGCCTACTACAACGACTGGACCGACATCCAGGCGCCGGCCCCCGCCGCCGCCATTCCGTTTTTCACCAACGCCGGAGAGGCGTCCGGACCGGGTGTCGATTTTTCGCTGCGGGCACTGCTTGGTGAGGAGTTCACCCTCGGTGTCACCTATGGCTGGACAGATATGGAGTACGACACGGACTCCGGCGACCGCCAGCGGGGCGACTCGCTTGATCTGGTCGCGGACGACACCGCCTCCGTTTCCTTAGACTGGGCCCGGCAGATTGCCGGCGGCACCGAGCTTCGCGCCCGAGCCGACTACCAGCATACGAGTGGCTTCACCCTGACGGTTCGCAGTCCGCCGTTTAACCAGGTCAATGCCACCGATTCGAGAGACGTGTTCAACCTGCGCTTCGGTGCGAGCTTCGGCAACTACGAAGCCTACGTGTTTGCCAACAACGTGACTGACGACGACGGCACGCTGTATCCGATCATCGGTACCAATCTGGAACCCGTGCTGCCGATTCCGCGGGTGATCGGCGCTGAGTTTCGGGTATCGTTCTGATCAGTTGCACCGGAGGGGGTAGAGCGCGTGCCGCAGACCGGCGGCCAACTGAACCGAACCGTGCTGGCGGCGTACGCCGCCCCCGCGTTTTCCCAGGCCCTGATCCACGGGCCCGTCGGTACCGTGATCCAGGGAATCTACGGCCGCGATTTTGGGGTGGCGCTTACCTCGATCGCGTTTGCGTTGGTGGTATCGAGGATTTTCGATGCGGTGACCGATCCGGTGATCGGGTATCTCTCGGACCGCTACCGAACGCGCTACGGTCATCGCAAACCCTGGCTGATTGTCGGGTCCCTGATAGCCGTGGTCGCGTGCTGGTACCTGTACATTCCCCCGGACGAGGTCACCGCCGGCTATTTCCTGTTCTGGTCCCTGCTGGCCTACTTCGGCTGGACCGTCTCGGAGATTCCCTACCGGGCGTGGATGGCGGACCTGACGGACGACTATCAGCAGCGAACCCGCATTGCCGCGTGGCGCACGTTCGCCCGCTACCTCGGATTTATCGCCTTTTACGGCATACCGCTGCTGCCCTTTTTCGAGACTACCGAATTCACTGCAGAGACGCTGAAGGTCACCGCCGTGCTGGCGGCCGTCGCGCTGCCGACCACGGCGCTGATTGCAGCCTGGCTGGTGCCCCAGGGCGACGCGGTGATCAGTGCGGGCCGTCCCAGCCTGCGGCAGGTTCTGCCGGCCCTGGTCAAAAACCGCCCGCTGCTGATTTTTCTGGCCACCTTTGCCACCGGCGGCCTCGCCACCGGCTGCGCCTTCGGCGTGCTGTTCTTTTTTGTGGACAATCACCTCGGGCTTGGCGCCACGCTCGCCCTGCTGTTTGTGCTGGGAGCACCGATCGGCGCCATCACCATGCCCTTCTGGGTCTGGCTGGCCAATCGCATCGGCAAAGAAAGATCCTGGGCCGTGGCGTACACCTGTTCCGCCACGTTTCTGCTGCTGCATCTGTTGATTCCCGCCGGCCCCGATGGCCGGATCTGGCTCATCGCGATGTTCATCCTGGTGTTTTCCGTGTCCTCCGCTGGAGTGGTGGTGCCGGCGGCCCTGCTGGCGGATATCGTCGACTACGGCAAGTGGAAATTCCGCGGCGACTACGCCGGCACCTACTACTCGGTCCAGACCATGGTGGAAAAAGGCGTCGAGGGATTGGGCGTGGCTTTGGGGTTGGCGGTGGTGAGCTGGTTTGGCTTCGATCCCCAGCTATCGACGCAGACCGACCGGGGCACCTTCGGCCTGCTGCTGGGGTTTCCCGTCCTGCCCGCGGTTTTGACACTGCTGACGGTGCCCATTATCTGGCGTTTCCCGATCAACCGGCGGCGCCAGCAGATTATTGTACGAAGGCTCGAGCGCAATCGGGCGGAAGCTTATGATAGGGCATCATGACTGAGCCAAACACGCAGCTCGAAGCGCTGGCGCAGCGCTACTGGGCCTTTGAGTGTTTCGAGTCACCCTTCAGCGCCATTCTGGCGGGCCAGGCGACGGATGATGCGGTGCTGTTTCGTGAATCGCCGCAGGACCATGATCGCCGGGCTGGCCGCGCTGCGGAGCTCCTGGCAGAAACAGCAGCGCTGGCTGGTGCGGAGCTCAACCCACAGGATCAGGCCACCCTCACCCTGCTGCGGCGGGAGCTTAAGCGCACGATCGATTTTCACCGGGTAAACGCTCACCTGCGGCCATCCATTTATCCGGCCGGGCCCGATTTCAATCTGGTGTATTTTGCCAACAGCGCCAGTGCCAATACGGTTGAGGCGGCAGAGCTGTTCGTGGAGCGGCTGGCCGCCGTGGGACGTTATGTGGAGGATCTGAAAGCAGGCCTCAAAAAAGGCCAGGAACTCGGCTTTCGGTATCCCCGGCGTGTGCTTGAGCGAGGTGCGGGCGCTGCCCGGGCCAATGCGTCCGCGGACATCAACGACTCTCCGTTCCTGGGGCCTCTGCACCGATCACCCCTTCGCAACAGCGACGCGCTGAGCAAAATCACCGCCCAGGCGGAGCAGCTGGTCCGCGGTGAGGTGCTCCCCGCGCTGCAGGGCTATGCGGCGTTTCTGACCGAGGAGATCGGAAAAACCGCGCGCAGCAGCCTGGCCTGCACCGATGACCCGATGGGGGGTGAGTTTTACGATCTGCTGGTGCGGCAATTCACATCGCTTGATCAGTCTGCGGACGAGATTCACGAACTTGGGCTGGATGAGGTGGAGCGCGTTGGGCAGGAGATGGCAGAGGTGGCGGCCGACGCCGGCTATGACGGTCAGCTTGAGGCCTACCGCGCGTTCATCGGGACCGATCGATCGTTCTTTGCCAGGACCCTCGATGAACATCTGAACGCGGTGCTGGCGCTTTGCAAGCGCATCGATCAACACATTCCGGCCTACTTCGGGCGCATCCCCCGCATCACCTATTCGGTGCGTTGTATTCCCGAAGAACTCTCGGAGAATCTTCCACCGGCCTACGCTCAGCCCAGCCCTGCGGACAACTCGGCGCCGGGCATCTACTGGATCTCCAGCGATCTGGAAAAGTACCCGACGTACCTCTACCCATCCATTGCGCTGCATGAAGCCTGGCCCGGCCACCTGATGCAGATAGCGCTGATGCAGGAGCAGACCAGCCTGCCGGCGTTTCGCCGCCACGGGGCCTTAAAATACACGGCCTGTATCGAGGGCTGGGCCATGTACTGCGAAAATCTCGGGGTAGACATGGGGGTCTATCAGACGCCTCACGAACACATGGGTCGCCTCATTGGGGAAATGTGGCGTTCCGTTCGGCTGGTTGTCGATACGGGCCTGCATACCCGGGGCTGGACACGGGAGCAGGCGACGGCGTATCTCAGCGAGCTGGCCCCCATGCCGCGGCCCATGGTGGAAGCGGAGGTGGATCGCTACATTGCGCTGCCGGGGCAGGCGCTGGCCTATCAGCCGGGCAACCTGAAATTTCGCGAGCTTCGGCAGCGGGCGGAACAGCAGCTGGGATCAGCGTTTGATATTCGCGCTTTCCACGATCAGCTCATCGCTGCGGGGCCGGTAACCCTTCCGGTGCTCGACGACCTGACGCAGCACTGGCTTGATCAGCAGCAGCTGACGGTGGCGGCGTGAAGAGTTTCGACGCGATCATCGTCGGCGGTGGCATCATCGGTCTGTCGATTGCCTATCAGTTAAGCCGCCGGGGCCAACGTCAGGTGTTGCTGCTCGACAAGGCGCGGGCCGTCGGCGCCGGTTCCACCGGCGCTTCTTCCGCCGTTTGCCGCTACCGCTATTCCCTGGACGCGATGGTCACGCTCGCCCGGGATGGCATTGAGGCCTATCGCCAGTGGCAGGCGTTCACGGAGCTCGCAGCACCGCGGGCCGCCTTCCACAATGACGGCGTGCTGTGGTTTACCGGTGAGGACCGGGCGTTTGCCCCGCGCGAGCATCAGCGCATGGCAGCGCTGGGGATTGCCACCGAGGTGCTGGACGACGAGGCGCTGGCCGAGCGATTTCCCGCCCTCAACCGATCCACTCAGGCACCGGACCTTCGAACGGGTGAGGTGCCGGCCAGCGCAGGCGGC
>JBCCVP010000036.1:0-36112 GCA_039195135.1 Pseudomonadota bacterium
CCACCTGCTGTTCCAGCCGGGCCACGCGTTCGGACAGCGTTTCCCGCGCCCGCTGCGCGTCGGCATCGGGCGAAAACGCGACGGCAGCCAACGCGGCTGCCGTCAGGATTGAAGCTTGGAGGGGGCGGTTCATTGCTCGCGGGTGTAAATAATCTCCACCCGGCGGTTGCTACCCCAGCAGCTTTCGTCGCTGCAGTTGCTGGCGGGTCGCTCCTCGCCGTAGGAAACCACAGACAGCTGCGAAGCGCTGGCGCCTTGGGCGTCGACGAGATCAGATACGGTATTGCCACGTCGCTCGCCCAAGCCAAGGTTGTACTCGCGCGTGCCCCGCTCGTCGGCGTGGCCCTCAAGCGTTACGCGAGCACCTGCGTTTGCGCCCAGGTAGGTCGCGTGGGCATTCAACACGTCTTGATACTCAGGCTTTACTCTGGACTGGTCGAAATCGAAGTAAATGATTCGGCGAGTCAACAAGCTACCTTCGCGATTCAAGTTTTCCTTTTTCGTGTGGTCGTCGATGGGCGGAAGAGGGTTTGCCTCTACCGGCGGACGGTCACGCTGTACCGGCTCCGGATCCGCGGGCTCTGGCTGGGTTTGTGTACCGCCGCAAGCGGCGAGAATGGCGGCCACGGCCGCCAGCAGGATCAAGCGGGTCAGATTCTTCATCGTCTAACTCCCTATAGAAAATTCAGGCGCATTTGTAATGTCAGTTGTTTACTTGTCTTAGCGGCGACCAGGCCGGTTCCCGGATGTCGCCTTCTGCAAAAATCAGCTGGTGGGCCGTCTGTCCCGCGGACGCCGCACCGTAGATCGGCACCGCGGATAATACACCCTGCCTCCGTCCACTTACAGTGCGCTGGGATGCGTACAGCACCATCCTCCCGTTCGGGGCAAAACTGGGCGACTCGTCCAGCGGGCCGTCAGAAATTGTTCTCAGCAGATTGTTGTCCAGATCCAGCAGCGCAATCTTGTAGCTGTTGTCGTTACCGTGCACCAGCACCATCTGGCTGTTGTCCGGCGCCATGGAGGCCCGCGCGTTGTATTCGCCGTCGCGGGTTACCCGCTCCGGCTGGGCGCCGGTCCGGGCCTCAACCCGATAAATCTGCGGCCGGCCCCCGCGGTCGGAGGTGAAATAGATGTAGCGTCCCTCCGGGCCCCATGCTGGCTCCGTGTCGATGCCAAAGTGGTTGGTTAATTTTGTCGTGCGGCGACTGGCCAATTCCATGACGTAGATCTCAAGATTGCCGCTCCGGGACAGGGCCAGGGCCAGCCGGGAACCGTCTGGAGAAAAGGAAGGGGCCCCGTTGATGCCTTTATAGCTGGCCACCAGCTGGCGCTGGCCGGAAGCCAGCTCCTGTGTATAGATCGACGAGTTCCCCTGCTCAAACGAAACGTAGGCGAGCATCGACGCGTCCGGCGACCAGGCCGGCGACAGCAGCGGCTCGCTGGAGCGCACCGCGGCCCGCGGCTCAAAACCGTCCGCGTCCGCCACCATCAGCGAGTATTCATCCTTATCTCCCTTGCGGGCCTTGGTGACGTAGGCGAGGCGAGTACGGAAAAACCCGGGAACATCCAGCAGCGCCTCGTACACCGTATCGGCGATGTGGTGGGCCGTGTAGCGCAGGCCACCGGCCCGGCTGCGAAACTCAAGACTCAGCAGCGAGTCGCCGGTGGTGACGTTGAGCAGATCCATGCGCACCAGGTAGCCGATCACCGCGTCTCCGGTGACTTCGCCGAGCACGATGTAGTCCACGTTGAGACGCCGCCAGGTGCCGTAGTTCACGTCCGCCACCCGGGTAGGCCGCTCAATGATGTCCTCCAGCGGCAGCGTGCGGAACTGCCCGCTGCGGGACAGATCGTTGGTGACAACCTGACTCACGTCGGTTTCCCGCACGGCGGTGCTCGAACTCCAGGCAAAAGGCACCACCGCAATCGGCACCGCCGCCTCGCCCGCCTGATCGATCACAATGACCACCTCATCGTCGGCCACTGCGGCGGTTCCCACCGCGAGCAGCCATGCCATCAACCATCGCTTCATCGTCTTGAGCCTCTGCCTTAATCCCTTAGATCGATCAGTCCACAACAAATTCGAACGTCAGCTGCCGCCGGAATACCCGCTCAAACCCCTGATAGGGCAGCGGCTCGGACCGCAGCACCGCGTCCACAATGGAGCGCTTGGTGACCTCGTCCACGTTACAGCCGGGCGCAACGGTGGCGCTGATCACGTCGCCGCCGGGCAGCTGATTGACCCGCACCCGGCAGCGCTCGCCGACCCGGGCGGTGGGCGGCTTGCGCCAGTTCTGGCGCACCAGGGCCGCAATCAGGCCGACCCACTGCTGCATTTTGGTGACGTCCTCCGACGCCAGGCGCTCCTGATTTTCCAGATCGTAGAGCTGCTGCCGGCGGGCGTCTTCCAGCGCTTTTTCTTTCGCCAGTGCATCCGCCTCCCGCTGCTGGCGTATCGCGTCCAGGTCCTTTTGCTGCTGCGCCCGCTCGGCGGCGATGCGTTCGCGCTGGGCCTTCAGGTCGGCCTGCTTTTGCGCCAGCTCATCGGTCCGCCGGCGCTCGTCCAGCAGCCGCTGCTGCCGCGCATCCTCCGCCGCCTGCCGCTCCAGCTGCTGCCGCTCCAGCCGGGCCTGCTCTTCCGCCCGGGCCTGGGCCTGGCGGCGGCGGTCAGCAGCGGCGGCCCGCAGCTTCTGCTGCTCCGCCTGGCGGGCCTGCTGCCGCGCCTCGTTGATGGCGCTGATGTCCACCACCACCGCCTGGATCGCGTTGGGAAAACGCGGCTCGATCGTCTCGCTGGAAAACCGCACGCCAACCACCAGCAGCACCCCGATCACCCCGTGCAGCGCAAGGGACTGCAGGGCGGCGCTGGAGTTGTCGAAGGCGGCGGTACCCATGACGGTGCCTAGGGTTCTACTTCCAGCGGGTCCGACATCAGACCCACCTTGGGCACGCCCGCCTTCTGCAGCGCCACCATGGCCTCGTAGACCCGACCGTAGGGCACCGCCTGATCGCCACCGATCAGCACCGAGATATTTGGGTTTTGCCGCACAAACGCCGACACCTTAGTAATGAGTGTCTCGATATCAATGAGTTCCACCTGGCCATCCAGGGACAGATAGAAATCGCCATTGGCCATGACGTTGACGACCACCGGCTCATCGCTCTGCTGATCCATCGGCGCGGCGTCTGCTTCCGGCAGATCGATCTCAACGCCCAGCTGCAGCAGCGGGGCGGTGATCATGAAAATGATCAGCAGCACCAGCATGACGTCGATATACGGCACCACGTTGATGTCGGACATCTGCCTGCGCTTGGATCTGGCTCCGCCGCGAGCCATCAGTCCTCCAGGTCCGCCTGGCGATGCAGGATGGTGGAAAACTCCTCTTTAAAAGTGTCGTAGCGCCCTTCCAGCCGCTCCACCTCGCTTGAGTATTTGTTGTAAGCCACCACCGCCGGGATGGCGGCAAACAGCCCCATGGCGGTGGCGATCAGCGCTTCGGATATACCCGGCGCCACCATGGCGATGGTGGCCTGATTGACGTTGGACAGCGCATTGAAGGAAATCATGATTCCCCAGACGGTGCCGAACAGGCCCACGTAGGGGCTGGTGGATCCCACCGTCGCGAGAAAGCTCAGGTGGTTTTCCAGGTGATCCAGCTCCCGGTTCAGCGCAACCCGCATGGCGCGCTCCGCGCTTTCCAGCGTGCTGGCGGCCCGGCGCCGCTGGCGGGAGCGGGCAAATTCGCGAAACCCGGCCTCAAAAATTGACTCCAGGCCCGCCACGCGGTTGCGCTCGGAGCTGATTTCCCGGAACAGCGCTGCCAGGTCCACGCCGGACCAGAATCGCTCCTCAAACTCGTCGGCGTCCCGGCGGGCACTGCCGATGACCTTGCGCTTGCCGAAGATAATCCACCAGGAGGCCACCGAGGCCAGCAGCAGGATCAGCATGACCAGCTGCACCGGCAGACTCGCCGCCAGCACCAGCTCAATCGGATTGAAATCACCCACAGCGGATCACCCCGCCTGGGCGTACAGAATGTACATATCGGTTCATTATTGGAGAAAGGATGT
This sequence comes from Pseudomonadota bacterium, assembly GCA_039195135.1. GTDB lineage: Bacteria > Pseudomonadota > Gammaproteobacteria > Xanthomonadales > SZUA-38 > JANQOZ01. The sequence continues at coordinate 4,075 of JBCCVP010000036.1, forward strand.
CATTTTCAGGGCATTTGCGGGGCGAATTATGACAGGGATTGCGGCCGGGAGGCGCAAAACCATCCGGCGAAATGGGCGTGTTCCGGCGGTTGGCGCAAAACTTCCGCCCGCTGGCCCTCCCGCTGGCCCTCCCGCTGGCCGAAAAATACTGGCGAATAATTCGGGAAAATCTGACCAACAAGTGATCAATATTCGGAAAATAGAGCTTCATTACGAATATTAGGAGTTTCTAATGATCCGTTTTTGCTGCTCCCTGTTGCTGCTTATTCCGCTGGCCGCCAGCGCGCAGTCCCTGCGCGGCACCGCGACCGTGGTGGACGGCGATACGCTGCAGATCAACGGCGTTGAGGTTCGCCTGCACGCTCTGGATGCGCCGGAGCTGAATCAGACCTGCCTGGATGCCGACGGAGCCGAGTGGGCGTGTGGCCAGGCGGCAAAGCAGGCCCTCGTGGATCTGGTGGAAGGCAAGCAGGTGCGCTGCCGGCGCGCGGTGTATGACCGGCTTTACATCGGTGACTGCCGCTCCAACGGCAAACGCCTGAGCCCACACCTGCTGGCGGAAGGCTGGGCGGTGATCGACCGCAGCGGCTCCCGGCGCTACGTGGCCTTCGAAGGTGACGCCCGCCGTGCGAGCAAAAACATCTGGGCCGGGTCTTTTGAGAAGCCCTGGGTGTGGAGAAAGCACCAGGATAAAGACGCCGCGCCGGTGTTTTACCCGATGCTTGACGAGCGCTCCATCGCGCCGTAAGCCGGGTACCGCTGCCGGTCCCACACGATAAAAGGAGTATCCGTATGAAGTTTTCCGCTCGATCGATCACCGGTACGGCGCTGGCCGCCGCTCTGGCAACGATGGTTGCCGGCTGCGCGTCCGCCCCGGCCGTCAGCGAAGCTGATGCCCAGGCGCAGGCCGAGAATCGCAAGCCCGTCGCCACCAATACCCGCGCCTACTGCCGGGACGACCTGGAGCGGACGGGGACCAACAACGTGGCCAGCGCGGTGCGCCAGTCCGCGTCATCAGCCCGGCGCTGCTGAGGCAGCATCAGCCAGGCTGGAATACGCCTTTCAAAACCTCGGGAAAGCGCCGCGGCGTCCAGGACTTGGCGTCCAGACACGCGGCGCTGCCTTCCCCCTCCACCAGCAGCACCTCGTCCGCCTGCCGGTAGATTTCCTGCGTCACGGCAAAACTGGCACCGCGCACCCGCTTCAGGATGACCGTCACCGCCAGCTCATCATCCAATCGGGCCGGGGCGATATAGCGGGCACTGATGTCCCGCATGACCATCACGACGCCCTGCTCCGCCTCCAGGGTGCTCTGCACCAGCCCCCGCGACCGCAGCCACTCGGTGCGCGCCCGCTCCATAAACTTAAGGTAGTTGGCGTAATAGACCACGCCGCCGGCGTCCGTATCTTCCCAGTAAACCCGGACGGGCCAGATAAAGTCGGCCTCAATCGTCATCAGGCTGGGCAAACAGATCGCCGCTGCCGGGGGCTCGGCGGGGTTTCAGGCCAAAGTGCGTAAACCCCTTGCGCGTCACCATGCGTCCCCGGGGCGTGCGCATGATGTAGCCCTGCTGGATCAGGTAGGGCTCCAGCACGTCTTCCACCGTATCGCGCTCTTCGCTGATGGCGGCGGCAAGCGAATCCACACCCACCGGCCCGCCGTCGAAGTGCTCGATCATGGTGAGCAGCAGGCGCCGGTCCTGCGCGTCAAAGCCCGCATCGTCCACGTCCAGCATGCCCATGGCTTTGCGGGCCAGCTCGGCGGTCACCTGCCCGTCACCCTTCACCTGGGCGTAGTCGCGCACCCGGCGCAGCAGGCGGTTGGCGATACGCGGAGTTCCGCGGGACCGGCGCGCCAGCTCCCGGGCCCCCTCGTCGTCGCAGGCGATATTCAGAATGCCGGCGGAGCGGCGCACAATCTGGCCCAGCTCCTCCACGGTGTAAAACTCCAGCCGCTCCACAATGCCAAAGCGATCCCGCAGCGGGGAGGTGAGCAGCCCCGCCCGGGTGGTGGCGCCAACCAGGGTGAACGGCGGCAGGTCGAGCTGGATCGACCGGGCGGCCGGGCCTTCGCCAATCATGATGTCGAGCTTGAAGTCCTCCATGGCTGGATAGAGCACCTCTTCCACGACCGGCGAGAGGCGATGAATCTCGTCCACAAACAGGACGTCGTGGGGCTCCAGGTTAGTGAGCTGCGCCGCCAGATCACCGGCCCGCTCGAGCACCGGACCGGAGGTGACCCGCAGCGCCGCGCCCAGTTCGTTGGCAATCACGTGGGCAAGGGTGGTTTTGCCCAGGCCCGGGGGACCGTAGATCAGCGTGTGGTCCAGCGCCTCGCCGCGGCCCCGGGCGGCCTGGATAAAAACGCCGAGCTTTTCTTTCACAGTTTCCTGCCCCAGACACTCCGCGAGGGTCTGGGGCCGGAGCGACCGATCAATCGCGTCGTCTTCGCCGCTGGGGTCGATCGGGCGATCGTCGCTCATCGCTTCACCTGATTTTTGAGCGCCTGGCGGATGATCTCCTCGGCGCTCAGGTCCTCACCCTCGACGGCACGAACCATCTTGGAGACCTCCGCCGGTTTGTAGCCCAGATTTCTCAGCGCGGCGCTGGCTTCGCCCGCGGCGTCCAGACTGCCCGGGCTGCTCGGTGCGGCGCCGCCGGCGGCCGACTCGGGCAGCCGGTCCCGCATCTCCACGATCAACCGCTCCGCGGTTTTCTTGCCGATGCCGGGTACCCGTGTCAGGGACGCCACGTCGTTGTGATTGACCACCGCGGCGAACTCTTCCACGGTGGTGCCGGACAGGATCGCCAGCGCCAGCTTGGCGCCCACGCCGGACACCTTGAGCAGACTGCGAAACAGTTCCCGCTGCGCATCGCCGGCAAAACCGTAAAGCGTGTGCGAGTCTTCCTTGACCATGAGGTGGGTGAGCAGGCGGATGTCCTGGCCTTCCGCCGGCAGATCAAAAAAAACGCTCAGCGGCGCCTCCACTTCGTAGCCGACGCCTCCCACGTCTACCATCAGCAGCGGTGGCCGCTTGTAGACGAGCGTACCGCGCAGTTGTCCGATCATCGCCGCGTCACCGGGTAGCGGCCGCCAACCGCGCCTGGGTGACGCGGTGATGGGCATGACAGATCGCCGCGGCCAGCGCGTCGGCGGCATCCGCCTGGAGCGGCGCCGGGAGGCCCAGCAGCCGGGCCACCATGTGCTGCACCTGCTTTTTGTCCGCGCCGCCGCCGCCCACCAGGGCCTGCTTGATGGTGCGGGGGGAATACTCGGCCAACGCGCAGTGGTCGCCCACCGCCACAATTGCCGCGCCCCGCGCCTGCCCGAGTTTCAGCGCGGCGTCGGCGTTGCGCGCCATAAACACCTTTTCCACCGCCACCTCGGCCGGTTGGAACTCGGCCATGACTTCCACAACCCCTGCATGGATGGCGGTCAGCCGGCTGCGAAAATCGCCTCGCGCCCGGATGGCCCGATGGGCCAGATGAATCAGCTGATTGCCGCGCGCTTCGATCACACCGACGCCGGTGGTAACCGATCCGGGGTCGATGCCCAGAATGCGAACCGCAGCGTTGCGCCGGGTCATGCCGGAGTCATACCGGAGGTCATGCAGCAGCCTCGTTCAGAAAGAGGCATGTTACCACCCGACCGGAAACGCGGCCGGAGAAAAGTGGGCCTGCCGGCAGGCCTTTCGGCGCACCCGCGGCGCGCCGAATTGTTCGACAATGGCGGTAACTTTCTCCATGACCGGCCGGCGAATGGACACCATCTCCCGCCTTTTGCTTGAGCAAACGCCGCAGCTCCGCGAGCAGTTTGCCGGCGCCCGGCCCTTTCGCGCCGTTGTGCTGGAACCCTTCTTCGAGGCAACCTTCTACGATCAGCTGCTGGCTGAGTTCCCCCCGTTCGACACGCGCCGGGCGCTGAATGAAAACGGCGAGGCGGGGGGGGTAAGGCTGCCGTCAGCCAGGTGCGTAACATCGGCCCGGCCTACGCCGCCCTGGACACCCTGGTGTCGAGCGCTGAGTTCCTGGACTGGGTGTCCCGCCTTACCGGTATCGACAAGCTGCAATATGACCCCTACTACTTTCGTCTATGTGGAACGGCCGCTGCCGGCCCTCTACCAGCCGGGCCTCACGCTGGAAGAGTCGCATCTCAACGAGCTCACGACGCTCCTGCAGCGCCGGGATCAGCATCTTGAGCGGCTGTACCGGGACAGCCAGGACCTGCTGGCGCAGGTTACCGCCGGCCGGCGAGCGCTTTATTCCCTGGATGTGGTGCAGGAGGACCCGGCGGTCAGCCCCGCGGATCTGTCAGCGCAGGACGCGCTGGTGCGTCGGATCCAGCAGCTCGAAGCCACGCTGGGCGTCGTGCTCAAATCGCCTTTCTGGAGAGTCACCGCGCCGCTGCGCTGGCTGCATCGCAAGCTGCGAAATCTGCTGCTCAAACGGCGCCGCTGAGTGTCAGCCCGCCGCGTAGGCCTCCGGCGGGATCTCGGCGTTGGAGTAGACCGCCTGGGCATCGTCCTGGTCCTCCAGCATATCGAGCAGGCTCAGGACGGTCTGTCCGCTTTCCACGTCGAGGGACACGGTGGTCTCCGGCTTCATGGTCACCTCGGCGTCGTCCGCGGCGAGGCCCGCGGCCTTCAGGCCATCGCGCACCGCCTCAAACTCTTCCGGGCTGGTAATCACTTCCACCGAGCCGTCGTCGTCCGTTACTACGTCCTCAGCACCGGCCTCCAGCGCCGCCTCCATGATGGCGTCTTCGTCGGCGCCGGGGCCAAAGGTGATGACGCCCAGCTTGCTGAACAGGTAAGCCACGGATCCGTCGGTGCCCAGGCTGCCGCCGTACTTGGTGAACGCGTGGCGCACCTCCGCCACCGTGCGGTTGCGGTTATCGGTGAGGCAGTCGACCATCACCGCAACCCCGTTCGGGGCATACCCCTCGTAGCGGATTTCCTCGTAGGTCACCCCCTCGAGATCGCCGGTGGCCTTTTTGATGGCCCGCTCCAGCGTGTCCTTGGGCATATTGGCCGCGTTAGCTTTTTCGATTGCCAGCCGCAGGCGCGGATTAGCGTCCGGATCGCCGCCGCCGGCCTTGGCGGCCACCGTGACTTCGCGAATCACCCGGGTAAAAACTTTGCCCCGCTTCCGATCCTGGGCCTTCTTGCGGTGCTGGATGTTGGCCCATTTGCTGTGGCCTGCCATAGTCAGTCCAATCGTCGAAAAACGCGGCATTTTACCAGTACCCTGGTGTTCGCCGCAGCCGGCCGCAGCGGCCCGTCAGAAAAGTCTTCACACTCTCTCCGCCCGGCGATTGCTGTGCTATGTTGCTTAATCAAGCCGGGGACCCTTTTTGGCTGATATTTTTATCTCCTACGCCCGCACCGATCGGGCGGTGGTGCAGCAGCTTGCCGATGCGCTCGTCGCCCGGGGCTACTCGGTCTGGTGGGATCGGGAGCTCAACGCCGGGGCCAAGTTTTCAGCAGAAATTGAACGGGAACTGGCGGCAGCCGATCGCGTCGTCGTGTGCTGGTCGGAAAACGCGCTGCAGTCCCGCTGGGTGCGGGACGAGGCGGACGAAGCCGCCACCGCGGAGAAGCTGGCCTGTGTTTCCCTTGACGGCAGTAAAGCACCCATCGGGTATCGCCAGTATCACGCCCTGGATCTCAGTCGCTGGTCCGGCAACGCTGACGCGGGAGAGATCGAGCAGCTCCTGAGGTCGTTTGAGCCGACCATAGAAATTGCCCCGCAGCCCATCCGGCCCAAACCCAAGGCGCCGGCAGCCCGCCGCCGCGGCGCGCCGGTGGCGCTGATCGGCCTTGGCGTGCTCATCGGCGCTGCGGTGCTCGGCTTTACGAAACTCACAGATCAATCGCCGGACGCCACCCGGCCGGTGGTCGAAAACCCGGCTGCTCCAGCCCCGCCCGGGGAGTCGCGTTCCACCGCGTCCATCGCCGTGCTGGCCCTGGCGGATCTCTCGCCGCAGGGAAACCAGCGCTATTTCGCGGACGGTATCTCTGAAGAAATCCTGAACGTGCTGGCCCGGGTCGACGGCCTGACGGTGGCTTCGCGCACCTCAGCGTTTGCCATGCGTAACCGCGACGACCTGGGCATTCCCGAGATCGCTACGGCCCTGGGCGTGCGCTACGTCATGGAGGGTTCACTGCGAAAAGCTGGCGACACGGTGCGCATCACGGTGCAGCTGGTTGACGCCACCCGAGACGCGCAGCTGTTTTCGGAGACCTTTGACCGGCAGCTGACGGCGGAAACGCTGTTTGAGCTGCAGGAAGATATCGCGGCGACCACGGTGGCGGCGCTGGCGGACCTCGGCGCCCTGCCCGGCATCGATCGGGAGCGAATCCAGGTGGCGGCAGAGACCCGTAGCCTGAAGGCCTACGAGGATTATCTGAAAGGGCACCAGATTTTCATTGCGCGAGATGCGCTGCGCTTCGACGAGATGCTGGCACAGTTTGAAGCCTCCATCGTCGAGGACCCCGGCTTCGCCCGGGCGCAGGCCGCATTGGCGGCAGGTTACAACATCATGCCCGGCTGGGGCTTTGCGGACCGGCCCTACGGGGAGCTGGCGCAGCAGGCGGCCCGACGAGCCATCGAGCTTGATCCAGAACTGGGCATCCCCTACGCGGTGCTGGCGGAATACGTGTGCGGTGAAGCGTTTTACGGATGCACGGAGCGGTTCGATCTGACGGACCGCTCGATTCAGGCCGAGCCGAACAATCCGGCGCTTCACAACTGGCGCGGCCAGGCGATGCTGGAAACCGGCTTTGCCGCGGAAGCCCGGAGCGATTTTGAGCGGTGCCTGGAACTCGATCCGGCGCGCATTCTCTGCCGGGCGTTTCTTGCGGTCGCGCTGATCAAGACCGGCGAGCTTGCGCAGGGGGTAGACCTCGCCCACGCGTTGACGGACAACGACGCGGCGGCCCTGCACGTGCTGGGTATTGCCGGCATGGTCTATGGCGCAGGTTTGAAAGCGGAGGCTCGAAAGCTGGTCTCGGCGCTTGAGTGGGAGGTTTTGCCGGGACAATACCTGGTGGAAAACCTGTTCGGTGAGGAACAGCTTTCCAAGGACCGGCTGCGCGAGCTGTATGACGAGGAGGTCGCCAGGTTTCAGGCCATTGACCCCCGTTCCGGCATGCCTCCCCAGTCTGCCTATTTTTACCGGCAGTTCGATCTGCTGGACGGGTTTGACGGGTTTGTCGTCTGGCAGACCTTCTACCATGATTTTCTGCAGTCGCCGGTGCGCTACGCAATGATGGACGATGCCGGTCTGATCAACCTCTGGCGGGCGCGGGGATTTCCGCCCCCGTGCCAGGATCTTCCCGACGCCGCCCCCGGCGAGCGCAGCTACCGCTGCGACTGACGTTGGCCCGCGACCGGGCCTATTCCGCGTCGGTCATTTCGGAAACGAAACTGGTCCAGTTTTCCGTTTCGAGAATCTGCGGCAGCTGCCGCTTGTACTGCTCCAGCACGCCGGCCGGCAGGCTGTCGAAGCCGTTTTCCAGCTTGCCGCCGAAGCCACGCACCACCGTGCCGCCGGGCTGGTCGCCCATCTTCATGTAGGGCAGCCATTCGGTTTTGTTCTGCAGCTGCGCGTGCACCGGCGCCGAGGCGAGCTCGGGATTCTGCATGTCCTCAAGGGCAGCGGAATAGGTCATGAAGGAGTTGGTGTAGCGCTTCTCGCTGGGATTGGTAAAGCTCGGCGAGGTCTCAATCGACTGGGTGGCCAGAAACACCCGTCCGGCGATCACCTCCAGCGGCAGCGGGTTGGGGTGAAATCCCATCACCGTATAGCCGTCTTTGCTGTACCCCCGGGGCACCGGTCCCAGGCGGAAGTTCTGAATTTTGGATTCCGCCCCGTTAACCGGATTGCGGAACACCGAGATGGGCTCGTGGCTGTCGATGTGTGTGTAGTAGCCGGCCTCGTACTTGATCATCTGGTGACTGCCGTCCGGGCGTACCGTCCAGTTGTCCACCAGAATGTTGTTCATGGTCATCAGGGGCACAAACTCCCCGTGATTTAAGTCGGCGTAGATGTTGAGCCGGTAGAACGAAATCACCTGCTCGTTACCAAGACTGCCGACCAGCTTTACGTGGGCCCGCAGTGCCTCCAGCGGGTCGGTGAACTGCGGCGCGAGAGACCCTTGAGCGGAGGCCGCGGCGCTGATGCCGGGCAAGGTGGCGTAAAGCGCCGCGCCGGTGGCGCCCAGCATCAGCTGGCGGCGGCTGAGGCGGAGAGTGGATGAGTTCATAGCGCTTCCCATTTCAGTCCAGCAAGCAGCCATCATAGAACAGCGCAGCCACCGCCGGTTGGCAACCATTCGACATCTGCTTGCGCTAATTTCGATGGGCCCGGACTGTTACCATGGCGACGATGACTCCACCCACCCGCGACATTGAGGTGCTCGTCGTTGGCGCCGGGCCCGTGGGGCTCAGCGCCGCCCTGACCCTCAGCCTGGCCGGCGTGGAAACCGCCGTGCTGGAGGCGGGGCCCGACGTTGACACGCGCATGCGCGCCTCCACTTTCCATCCGCCGACGCTGGATCAGATCGACGCCCTCGGCCTGAGCGTCAAACTGGAGGCCCAGGGTCTCCCGGTCCCCCGCTGGCAGTATCGCCAGCATGAGACGGGGCAGGAGGTCACGTTTGACCTAAACGCCATTGCCGACCGCACCAATCACCCCTACCGGCTGCAGTGTGAGCAGCATCGCTATGCCACGCTGGCGCTGCGGGCGCTGGCGGAACGCGGTGTCGACGTGCTGTTCAACGCCGAGGCCGTGGACGTCACGGCCGACGCTTCCGCCGTTGAGGTGGCGGTGGCGGGCAGCGCCCGCTGGCGCTGCCGCTGGCTGATCGGCGCGGACGGGGCCCGCAGCCGGGTTCGCAAAGCGCTTGGGCTAAGCTACGGCGGCAGCACCTACACCCACGCGTCGGTGCTGGTCGCCACCACGTTTCCGTTCCACGAGGCGCTTGGGAACCTGGCGGACGTCAGCTATTGCTGGTCGAAACGCGGCCCGTTCAGCCTGCTGCGCCTGCCCGGCCGCTGGCGCGCCAGCCTGTATCCGGGGGTGGATGACCTGGAGGAGGCCGCGGATGAGTCCCGGGTGCGGGACTGGCTTGGCTACATTCATCCAGATGCGCGCGAAGCGACCATCAGCGACGTGCATCCGTACCGCGTGCATCAGCGCTGCATCGACCACTTTCGGCATGGCCGGATTCTGCTGATGGGCGACGCCGCGCACCTCAATCCCCCGAGCGGTGGCATGGGCATGAACGGCGGGATTCATGACGCCATTTCCGGCGCCCGGGCCCTGGCGGCCGTGCTCGGCGGCGAATCGGACAGCCTGCTGGACCGCTGGGCGCGCCAGCGGCACCACGCGGCCAGTCATCGCATTATTCCCCAGGCTGCCGCCAACCGGAAAGCCATGGCGGCCACCGACCCGCAGCAGCAGGAGGAGCGGCTGCGGCAGCTGGCGGAGGACCGCAGCGACCCGATGAAGAACCGCGAGCACTGCCTGCGGTCGTCGATGATTGCCGGCCTGGATGAGAGCGCCGCTGTTGCCTGAGCTGACCCTGATCGGTGTTGCCACGCCCCAGGCCAACCCGACCGTGGAGCGGGAGTTTCGCCAGTTTTTTGCCGAGCCGCTGGTGCTGCAGATCACCCGGCTGCACAGCGCGGCGGCGCAGCCGGCGGAGCGCCTGGCGGCCTACCTGGAACAGCTCCCCGCCGCCATCGCGACCTTCGGCGGCATGTCTCTGGCGGCCTTTGGGGTTGCCTGCACCGGCTCGTCCTACGTGTTGGGGGCGGAGCACGAACGCGAGCTGACCGAAGCGGCGACGCAGCAGGCCGGCTATCCGGTGGTGACCGCCGCCCAGGCCATCACGCGGGAGCTGAAGCTGCGCGGGATTGAACACTTTGACCTGCTGTCGCCGTACCCGGAAAGCCTCAACGAAGCCGCCCTCAGCTATTGGCGCAGCGGGGGATTTGTCCCAACCGTTGGTCACCGGCTCGCGCTGGGGGAAGACACCCGGGCCATTTACCAGCTGGGTGATGACGCGGCTCGCCGCGCGCTGGCGGCGCTGCCGGACGCTTCCCGCCCGGTGCTGCTCAGCGGCACTGGCATGCCGACTCTTTCCGCATTGGCCTGTGATCATCCAGCGCCGCTGCTGAGCAGCAATCTGTGCCTGGCGGCGGAACTGCTGCGCCAGGCCGGATGTTGGCCCGCGCAGCAGCTGGCCTCGCTCGATCGGCTGACGCCGGCCGCCTGAACCAGGTTCACCCAGGGGTAAGCCAGGGGTAAACCAGGGTTGAACCAGGGATGCCCGACCCGTCCGCCGGACGGCGGTTTGCTGACCGACTCCACTGGTGGAGGCCGTGCCGGCAGACGGGTCAAAGCACTCGGGCAGCGGTTCCGTCTGGCCCGCTGGCTAACTCCTAACGGCGCGGCGCCTCGAACCCGCTGCGGAAAACGCCTTCGGTGCGGGCGGAGGTGACCGCGGCCCAATACTCGCCGGCGGTGCGGCCGACAAACGAGGCGGGCTGGATCAGGGCGTCCTCCTGGTCGATCTGCGCCCGCAGCTCGGGGGTCGCCGCCGCCCGCAGCTCCCCGATCACCTCGCTATAGATCGCGCCGAGCGCTGGCGTGATCGGCGCGCTGCCGTCCCCGTCCAGCACCGAATCGATCGTGGGTGCCCATAACCGGTTGGCCTCAGCGAGGTCGTAAAGCAGCGTGGGGTGGCTGACCATGATCTGCCCCAGTTCCGGTGAATGGTCGTAGTAAAGATCCGCGTAGTAGCCCCCGGCCGGGGTCGGCTCCAGCACCTCATCACGCAACCGCCGCAGACGCGTGAGGCCAAAACCGGTGCCCGGGCCCTTCGCTTTCCCTTCGCCGGAAAAAATCGAGCAATCCTCTATGTCGAGGTCGGCCGCCAGCAGCGACTGGACGATGCAGAACAGCTCGGCCAGACATAGCTCATCCTGGGTAATGCCAGGCGGCGGGATCAGCTTGCTGGTCGGAAGACCCAGATCGACGGCGTCGAAGACCGCGTAGACGGCCGTCAGCGGCGCAACCGGCATCAGCGCTGGCGAAGCGGCTTCCAGCGTCAGCTCAAAAAACCCCGGACCGGGAATTCCCGTCACGGGGATCGGATACAGCAACGGCGTACCACCAGGGCCGCTGACCTGCACGCTGCCACTCGCCAGCGGCTCAGCGGTGACCGTGAGGCGGTAGCCCACCGCGGCGGGTATTTCCCGGTCGCTGGCAGGGATCAGCGGCAGGCCCAGAGGAAACGGTCGCAGGCCCAGAAACTGGGGACGGCCCAGCTCGTCCAGCGGTGCCCGCCCGGGGTCGATCGCTACCGTGGCGGCGGGCTCACCCTTGGGTTCCGGCGGCGCCTCGGCGCTGGCCGCTGCGACGGCGGTCAGCATCAGCAGAGAGATCATCGGCGTGTTCATGGAGCCGAGGACGCAGCGCGCCGTCGAACCCTCTCACTCCTGCCGACCTGCGTTCAGGGTTGGTCCAGCTGCTCGCCCCAGCTGCGCAGCAGGTCCAGCGTGACGCCGGCACCCCCACAGACCACTACCAGCGGCCGGCGCACCGGGATCAGCGCTTCGTAGACCACCGCCAGCGCGGCGCCGCAGGCCGGCTCCACCAGGCGCCGCTGATCATTGGCAAAGCGCACGCTCCCCGCCAGCGCCTGGGCATCGCTCACCGTAACCGTCTGCACCGGCCGGCGGCGGGTCCAGGTCAGGGCCTGGGAAGCAACGCGGCGGGCGCCCATGGTAATGGCGATCGTGTCGATCGTGTCGAGGTCCACCAGGGCGTCCGCCGCCACGGCGGCGTTCAGAGATGCGGCCCCCTCCGTCTCCACCGCCACCAGCGGAACTTCGCCCCACCCCACGTCCGCCATACCGGCGGCCAGCCCGCTGAGCAGCCCGCCGCCGCCCACCGCCACGACCACCGCGTCCGGAGGTTCCATCAGATCCGCCGCCTCGTGGATCAGCGTGGCGTGGCCGGCCCAGATCTCCGGGTGATCAAAAGGGTGCACGTAGAACGCCTGTTCCTGCTCCACCACCTGCCGGGCCAGCGCGTCAGCCGCGTCCCAGTCCCGGCCTTCCTGACGCACCTGCGCGCCCAGGGCGCCCAGCCGGTCGACGGTCAGCTGGGGCGTGGTTTCGGGCACGATGACCGAGCAGCTCATGCCAAGCTCGCGCGCCGCGTAGGCCGCCGCGAGGCCGGCATTGCCGCCGGAGGAGCTCACCACCGCGGCCGCGCCCTGCTCCCGGGCAAACCGGCACAGGCGCCCGATGCCGCGAATCTTGAAGGACCCGGTCGGCTGGTCACATTCCATTTTGAGGTGCGTTTCGATATCGCCGAAACGCTCGGTGATCAAAGGCGTATTAAAATGCACAGTGTGCTACCGAATGAGCCAGCCACAAGCATACTGTTCCGGCACCGCGGCGGAAGCGCCAGTTTTACGGGCCTCCCGGCCACATTTGTGCGGGTTCGAATTTGGGGGAATTGTCGACGCCCGGCGTCGTCAAACTGACCGATGCGCCCGATCATCATCACACTATTGAGCGCGACGCTGATGCTGCTTACACCGGCAGTCAGCGCCGTGCGTCTGAGTCTGGACAACTCCGGGCAGGTGCTGCTGTTCCCGCTGTTTATGACCGGCAGCGGCTTTCAGACCGTGTTCGAAATCCGCAACCAGAGCAGCGCCGGCAAGGCACTTCGCTTCGTGGCCCGGGACCCGCTGAACGGACGCCCGACCCTGTCGCTGAATGTCTACCTCGAGCCCGGCGACAGCTGGTCCGGCGCGCTTTTTTCGCCCGATGCGGACGCGGCTGTCAGCAGCGCGGAGGCAGCGCTGGCGCCCTGGGTCGACCTGAGCTGCACCTTCCCGACCCGGGCATCAGCGCCGGACGGGCTGGCCCTGTCCGCGGCCCATTTCACCGAAGACCTCGACGAGATTTTCGCCCCGGAGAGCCGCCTGGCGAACGGGTTTATCGAGGTCTACGAGATGGGCACCCTGCCCGAGGAGCTGGCCGGCGACTGCGATGCGATCAGCAGCCGCTGGGCAACTGGGGGTACCTGGCGGCAGGACCCGCTGGCGGACCTGAGCGCACCAACCGGGGGCATCGAAGGCTACGCCATCATCGTCAACGTCGACAACGGCAGCGCTCACCAGTTTGAGGCCATCGCCCTGGCGGACTTTCGCACCAGCCCCCTGCATACGGCACCGGATATGGATCGGCAGCCCAGCCTGGCGGACGTGGACCCACCGGAAAGCCGCGTGCTGGAGACGGTGGTGTTCGGCAATCGAACCCTGCAGGTGGAGCGCGTATCCACCTGGACTGAGTTTCCCGTGCACGCGGTAGACGCCCTGCTGATGGCCACCGCCGCCCGCACCGATTACTCCGTGAGCCGCGATACCGACGCCCAGACGTTTACCGCGCTCACGTTTCCCACCCGCCCGTACCACGTCGATGCGCAGGCGTTTTACCTGCCGGCAGGGCAAAACAGAGTGCTCGCACCGTTTGCCGTCTCCCTCCCCGCCGCCGGCGGTGAGAACAAACAGGAGACGGAGGTCAAGGTGCAGGCCCAGGACCGGGAGGGGCGGGTGTTTCAGCTCAGCCCCTTCGCCGGACGTCCGGACTGCAATCTGGCGCAGGCCACGATCACCACGGTCTTTATGACCAATACGCAGCCCTTTACCTCCCCCTGCCCCTTCACCCGGGCCGAGTTTCGAGTTCCCAATAACGCCGCCGACGGCGAAGTGCGCTATGGTCTGAGCGGCGAGATTATCTCGGACGAAGGGCACGTATTTCGCGGCCTGCCGATCGTGGGATTTGTGATTCAGACCATTACCAACAACAACGTCGACCTCGGCAACAATCGCGTTGGCCTGGCCAACTACGGCTGGGCGCGGGCGCTGAAGCTCGAGCGGGACGTGAGTGACGGCCCGTGAGTGGACGCCTGCTCATTGCCGGGATGATTTCCGTGCTCTGCCACGGCGTGCTGCTGGTCTACCTGGATCGCCCGGCGGTGCCGTCGGTGCGCCTGCCCACGCTGGAGGTCGTGCTGACCGGTTCCGCGGAGGCACGCCCGGCCACGGCAAAAGCGCCAAGCCAGCAACCAACCCCAGCGCCGGCCTCGCCGCCGGTTCCGAACCGTGGTGCGCGGCAGAACGTGGCCGCCGGCACCGCCGGGCGCACCGCCGGCAGCCTACCCCGGGGCGCCGCGCCGCCCGCAGCGGCCGGGCCGGCCCAGACCATCACCGCCCTGGTGCCGGATTTTTCCCGACAGCTGACGCCGCCGGCGCCGCTGCCGCAGCGAAGCAGCACCCCCGCAGCGCCAGCTCAGGCGCCGGACCGCAGCGGCGTAGTGCTGGCCATTCGCCAACGCCTGGCGCAGTTCCAGGCCTACCCGCCGACGGCGCGCCGCCGGGGTCTGGAAGGGGCCGCTACCGTGCGGTTTGTGATCGGGCGAAACGGCCAGCTGGTTACCAAGACGCTGGTGCAATCCTCCGGCTCAACGCATCTGGATCAGGCCGCCCTGAAGCTGATCTCCGACGCCGCGCCCTACCCCTCGCTGCCCGCGAGCGTGGCGGGCGAGCGCCTCGAGGTTCGCATCCCCATCGACTACCGCCTGAATCAGCCCGCCACGTGAATGACGCCGAGGCCACGGCCGCCGCGGCGCTGCAGAAGTATCGCCAGGAATTGATCGTCTTCGCGTCCGCCATGGTCGGCGCCGACCGCGCGGAGGACGTGGTGCAGGACGCGTACTTCCGCCTGAGCCGCGCCCTCGAACGCCAGGTTGTGGAAAACCAGCGCGCCTACCTGTATCGCATCACCGCTAATCTCGCCCGGGATCTGCTGCGCCGGGATAAGCGCAGCGACCAGCACCTGAAAACGTTTGAAGCGGAAGACCACGCACCGGCCGCGGGGGAGGTGGCGGCGCTAGACGAGCAGCTGGTGCTGCTGCGATCCGCCATTACCGAACTGCCTCCCAAGTGCCGCCGTGCTTTTGTCGCGCGAAAGTACGAGGGGCTCAGCTATCGAGAAATTGCCGCCCGGGACGGCATTACGGAAAAGACGGTGGAAAACCACATCGGGCGGGCTATCAAGCTGCTGCGGGATGCGCTTCAGAAGCGGCTGCAGTAGCACTTTTGGGGGTCAGACCGCCCAATTTCGTTTAGGACGTACGCAATGACCAGGAACACCGTGACAAAAGAGGCCGCAAACTGGATGAGCCAGCTTGGCGCCAGCGAACATCCCAACTGGGAGGATCCGGCGTTTCTGTCCTGGCTGGGAGAAGCCGACGAGCATCGGGAAGCCTTTGCCGAGGTGAGCGCCGTCTGGTTTGCGGCGGAACAGATCGAGGTCAGTCCCATGCCTCCCGGTGCCGACAACTGGATCCGCCGCCAGCGCAAATCCTGGCGGCTGGCAGCTGGCGCTGTTGCGGTGGTGGTGGCGGGTTTCTGGCTGCCCGGCTTCCTGAGCCTGCTCTCGGCCAACCAAGCCGAGTTTCGCACCGCCCGGGGCGAAACCACCACACTGGAACTGGCGGACGGCAGCACCCTCTGGCTGGCGGGTGATACGGCGGTGAACCGGCGCCCAGGGGGCCGCGGTGTGGAGCTGGTGCGCGGCGAGATCTTCCTGGACGTGGTGCATGACCCCGCAGCACCGTTTGTGGTGGAGAGTGAAGGCGGCAACGTCACGGTGCTGGGCACCGAATTCGGGGTCGGCTGGCGCCATGCGCTGCGCAGTGTCGGTGTGATCAGCGGACAGGTTTCGGTGGCAGATCCCGTACACGGCGAGATTCGGCTCGGGCCGGGGCAGCTGCTGCGCGCAGGCCAGCTGCAGCTGCGCGCGGACGCGGCGGTGCAGGCGTTCGCCTGGCGTGAGGGACAGATGGTGTTCAACCGGGTGCCGCTCACCAAGGTGATCAGTCAGCTTGAGCCTTTTATGGACACCACCGTGCTGCAGCTTCCCGGCCGCGGTGATCCGCCGATTACCGCGGTCATCTCCCTTCAGGACAGCAATGCCATTGTCACACTGCTGGCCGCGAACAGCGGGCATCGCTTGACCCGCCTGGGATCGCTGCAGATTCTCTACTGATGCTACGGACCCTCGTGGTCGGGCTGCTCGCGCTGGGGCTTACCACGCCGGCGCTGGCCCGCACCCTGGAAAATGCGCTTAAGATGCTGAGTCAGCGCCACGCCTGGAGCTACGTGCTGGGCCCCGGCGTGGAGCTATCGCTCAAGGTGCCGGAGGCGCTCGGCAGCGAAGCGGAACTGGCGGGTTGGCTGCAACGCGAGGGCATTACGCTGCGCATCCGGGCCGACGGCGTGCGGGAACTGAGCCGCCAGAACGCAAGCCGCGTGGACCTCGCGGCGCTGCCGATCCGGGCCGATCCGCTGATTGATCCGCCGGCGCCCCTGCGCACCGGCGCCAGCCAGACCCGCTACTCCGGCAGCGACGCCGAAGCGCTCGGCGACCGGCAGCTTGACCAGCTGTTTGCGCGCACCGCAAACGTGTTTGGCAGCGGTGATGAGTTTTATTTTCGCGGCATTCCAACCGGCGGGGATCTCAACAGCCTGGGCAACGCAACGGCGGTGCTCGGGGAGACGCCGCTGCCCAACGTGGTGCTCGCCAATCTGCCCCTCAGCACGTGGGACCTCGCGGAGGCCGGCTTCGAGCGCGGCTCCCGCGCCGGCGTGAGCGCAGGGCCCTTCGGCGCGTACTCCGGACGCATCGCCCTGACGCCCCAGGCACCGGAGTTTTCCGCCGAGCGCCGGGTGCGACTCGCGGCCACGGAACTCAGTGACCGGCAGACGGCCCTGCTCCTGAACCAGCCACTCATCCCGGACGAGCTGGCCGCCCGCTTCAGCATCGACCACCAGTCCCAGGCCGGTACTTTAAGCGACCCCAATCTCGGCGAAGAACTGGACTTTGCCCGCAGCACCCACGCCCGGGGCGCTCTCAGATGGGAACCGGCGGCTCGGCCCGGCTGGTCTTTGAGCGCTGACCTGGACGTGCTTCGCGGCGCCGCCGGACCGCGCCGATTGGCCGCCGCGGACCCCTTCACCCGCGAGGGGCGGGTTGGCCCCTTCATCCGGCGCCGGGTGGACGCGCAGCTGGGAAGCCTGTCGGCCCGCTATGAGCCAAGTGCCACCGATGCCTGGAACCTGCTGCTGGCCGGCTCCCGGGGCCAGGCCGCGCTGGATCCCACGGTGAAGCTGCAGAACACCTTCAGCGCCCGCTACCCGCTGATCGACCGGGAGCGCAGTTCTCTCGGCTTTGTCCAGCTCACGCGGCGCTGGACGCGAGGGCCGGCCCGTTTCAGCGCTGGCCTGAGCAGCGGCCGCAACGAGCAGGCGGATACCTACCTGCGGGAAGAACGGCGCTGGCGCTTTGACCAGACGCTGACCCGGCACACGCTGGCGGTCAATGCCGATGTTGACGCGTCGGAAACGGTCCGCATCGAAACCGGCATCCGGCTGATCCGGGACCGGCTGGAAGCTGCCTGCGAGGTTAATGGCCCCCCACGGGAAAGCAGCTGCCTGCAGATACGGGATCTGCTGCTCACGCCGGCGGATGGGGTTTTTGAACCCTTCGAGGAGAGTTATCTGACGGCCAATCCGGAGCTCAGCGTGCGCTATGCCGGCAGCGAGCGCAGCGAGTGGTTTGCCCGGCTGGCGCAGGCCTACAACGCCGGCGGCGCCATCTCCGACGCCACCTTCGACGGGGTGCCCCGCTGGATCTTCTTCGAGCCGGAGCGCGCCCGCAGCGCCGAACTGGGCTGGCGCGGCCGGCGGGGACCGGCGGAGCTGACCGCCACCGCTTTCTACACCCAGCTGTCGCAGCAGTGGAGCGTGGTGCAGGGCAACGTCGTGCTAAGCGACGTGAGCAACGATGGCCAGTCGCGCAGCCACGGCATTGAGCTGGACGGCGAGCTGCGGCTTAGGCGGGACCACGCGCTGAAGTTCAGCCTTGGATGGCTGGCTACCCGCTTTGACCGCTTTCTGCCCTTCGAAAGCGACGCGCTGATCCAGTCCGCCGCCGGCAACCGTTTTCCCGGCGCACCGCGCTACTCCGGTTCGCTGCGCTATCTGGGGCGCCTCACCGACGCGTGGCAGCTGGGCGTCGGCGTCAGCTTTTACAGCGAGGTGGAAGCCAACGCCAACAACCCGACCCAGGCGAGGATTCCCGGGGCGGCGATCACCGATCTGCGCCTGGCCTGGCAGCGGGGACCGCTGGGCCTCGCCCTCACCGCCGGCAACCTGTTTGACCGCAGCTATCACCAGACCACCCCAAATCTGTTTGGCCGCTTTACCGGCGATCCCAGCGAACAGATCGATTACCTGCCTGGCCGCCCGCGGAACGTGGGCCTTGAGCTCACCTACCAGTTCTAAGGGGCGGCTCCCCGCGTTGGGGGTAGCACCCCCGCTCCGGCGTCTGCTTGGCAGATCCCGGCAAAAGTCGGGGTCCCAAAACCCAGGGAGCAAAACCATGACCTATCGGTTCGTTCTGTCGCTGCTCACTATTGCCATCGCCACCGGCACCCCGGCGGCGGAGCGCCTGAGTAATGGTTACACCCAGCCCGATAACGCGTTTTTTCGGGCGGGATTCTGGTGGTCCGAGGACAACCCCGGCTTTGGCCTGGACCTGCACCCGGCCGGTGAGCAGATCGTCGGCATCTGGGCCACCTACGACGACGCCGGGCAAGCCACCTGGTATTTCGGTACCGGGACGCGCTCTGGCGAGGTCTGGCGCATGCCGCTCACCCGCTACAGCCAGGCCGAGACGGGCGTACTGAGCAGCGAAGCGGCCGGCGAGATTGAGCTTGAGTTTTCTTCCGGCTACGCGGCAGAAATGCGCTGGGAGCTGGGCAGCAGGACGGGGCGCGAAGCGATCGCGCCACTGATCGCCACGGACCAGCCCGCAGCGCTGGACCAGACCGGCTTCTGGTATCAGCCGAGCCGCAGCGGCTACGGGTACAGCATCGCCACCCAGGGTAACGTGCTGCTGAGCGTGCTCTACTACTACGACGCGGCGGGCCAGCCGCGCTGGGCCTGGGGTGACAACATCGCCCTGCCCGCCGGCGAGCCGCTGACGCTGCTGGCGTTCACCGGCCGGTGTCCGGGCTGCGACGAGGTTGCACCGGAATTCAGCTTCGCCGGCACGCTGAGGCTCAATTTTCTGTCAGAGACGATCGGCGTTGCCGACGCCCAGCTTGAGCTGGAGTCCGGCGACTGGGTCACCGGCCCGACGCCGATCGCCCAGCTGACCGACCGGCCATCGGGCCGCAGCAGCGACGCGGACATGGCGCCGCTGACCAACGAGACGCTGCTCAGCGCCTGGTTCGACAACGCCAACTCCGCCTACCCGCAGATCTACTCCACCCCCGACGTGAACTTTTCCCCGGCCATCAGCGTCCCTCTGGCCGACGTGAGCACCACCAATCTTCAGGTGGCCGGCGTGGATGAAGCGGACGTGGTCAAGACGGACGGGACCCACCTCTACGTGCTGCAACAGCCGTCCGACGGCACCCCTCGCCTGCGCATTCTGTCCCTGGGCGACGCGCCGCGGGATATCGCCGAGGTGGCCAGCGTGGCGCTGGACCTGGGAGGGTTGCGCGCCAGCGGCCTGTACCTCACCGGTACCGGAGCCGAGCGCCAGGTGACCGTGGTCGCAAGCCCGGACGTTTTCTACGGCAACCCGCTGGACTGGTTTCTTCCGGAGCCCTGGATCGAGGGCATCACCAGAATTGTCGCTTTCAACGTGGCGGACCGCGCCAATCCGCAGCCGGTCGCAACCCTCGAGTTTGACGGCCAGCTGCTGGAAAGCCGGGTGATCGACGACACGCTCTACGTGGTCAGCCGCAGCCAGCCACTTGCCGGCAGCGAGCTGACCGAGCGCCTGCCGCAGCTGCGACGGGGCGTTACCCGGCAGCCCCTGGTGACCCCCGATCGGGTGCTGCTGCCGCCCGTGGCGCCGGGCTACTACTACCCGGACCTGGTGTCGGTCTCCGCGTTTGCTCTTAAGGATCTGGCCGCGGACCCCGCCACGCTGACGTATCTGGGTCTTGCGGCCACGGTGTACGTTTCCCAGAAAAACCTGTATCTCGCCAGCTCCCGCTGGGGCTACAGCTTTGCGCCGGTGCTGGCCGACGTGATTCCCCGCAACTACTCCAGCGACATCCACCGGTTTGCGCTGAGCGAGGGGGCCGTCAGCTATGCCGGGTCCGGTACCGTGGAAGGTTTTGTGGGCACCAACCGGCTCAACCCGTCGTTTGCCCTGGGCGAAGCGGATGGCCAGCTGCGGGTCATCAGCAGCGGCGACTGGGACGAGCTTGGTGAGCACCGCGTCAGCGTGCTGCGGCTCGACCCGGCGGCGCTGACCGTCACCGGCTTTGCGCCGAACGCGCGGCGCCCGGAACGCCTGGGCAAGCCGGGCGAACAGCTGTTTGGCGTGCGCTTTGTCGGCAATCGGCTGTACGCGGTCACGTTCAAGAACATCGATCCGCTCTACGTGGTCAACCTGGATGACCCGGCAGATCCGTTTATTGCCGGCGCGCTGGAGATCCCGGGATTTTCAGATTACCTGCACCCGCTGCCCGGCGATCTGCTGGTGGGTGTTGGCAAAAACGCGGTGGACGCGAGCGGCCCCGGGGACGGCAACTTCGCCTGGTATCAGGGCCTGCAGCTTTCGCTGTTTGACGTGGCGGACCCGGCGCAGCCGACGCTGCTCAATCGGGTCGACATCGGCCGTCGGGGCAGCGAGTCGTCGTTGCTTCGAGACCACCATGCCTTTGCCCTGCTGCCCGGCACCGACGAGCGCACCCCCCGGATTACCGTGCCGCTGGTGGTGCATGACGCCAAAGACGGAGAAGAGATCTCCGCCGACCCAACCTGGTTCTACGACTACCGGTATACCGGGCTGGGCATGTTCGAGGTGACGGGCGGCGGCGCCGACGCCCGCCTGGAGCTCAAGGACGTACTCATCACCCATACGGCCGAAGCGGATCCCGACCGTGATCCCTGGCTTGACGCAGCGGGCCGGGCGGGGCGCGGCGTGATCAGCGAGGAAAGCGCCCTTTTTATCCTCCACGGCGAGGTTTACTCGAGCGCCTGGGGCAACGCCGAGGTTGTCAACGGCCCCTATTGAGGGCTGCCCGCGGGACGCCACCGCTGAGCGCGACGACGCGGTCTTGTAGAATCGGGCCGTGGACGCGGATTTCGAAAACGAGCGACCGGGCTGGCTTCAGGGTCTGTTCTGGATCATCTGGACCCTGATCACGATCGGCTTCATCGCCCTGATCGGCTGTGCGGCGATATTCACCACGGAATACGGCAGTCCCTTTGTCATCATCGGTCTGCTGGCGGGCCTGATACTGTTCGGCTTTGCGATGCGCGTCTCGCTCAAGCCGAGCGAGACAACAGGCCGGCCCCAGCTGCTGGCCGGTGGCACCCTGATGGTGGTGGCCGCGTTTGTGGTGTTCGGCAGCTGCGCCGTGGGGCTCGGGCCCTAGCCAGGCTGGATTCTGCTGGTGTTTGGCACCCATCTTTTTTTTGATCTGCTGGCTTACGCGACTGCCGCGTTTACCACTATCTGGATCAGCCGTCGCTGGGGCGCTCCGCAGCCGCTGCCGCAGCGCCTGCGCCTCGCCTATGCCATCTGCCTCGCCCAGGGCGTGATTCTGGGCAGCCTGCTGCTGGGCACGCTGAACCTATATCTGAGCGGTATTACCGACGTGCTGGGCAAATCGATTCTGGGCGCCCTGCTCGGAGGCATCGTGGCGGCCGAGGGATTCAAGGCCTGGCATGGGTTGCGCGGATCCACTGGGGCGATCCTGGTCCCGGGGCTGGCCCTCGGCATTGCTGTCGGTCGAATCGGCTGTTTTACGGCCGGGCTTGAAGACCAGACCTACGGCACGGCGACGGAGCTGCCCTGGGGCGTGGACATGGGCGACGGCGTTCTGCGGCACCCGGTAGCGCTTTATGAAACCGCCACGATGGGCGTGCTGGCGGTGATTGCGCTCCAGGCGATCCGCCGGGGCAGCGAGGGCTGGTGGCGCAACGGCTTTTATCTGTTTGCCCTGGCTTATGCGACCCAGCGGTTTTTCTGGGAGTTTCTCAAACCCTACGCAGCGCTGGTCGGGCCGCTCAATCTGTTTCATCTGTTCTGCCTGCTGCTGGCCGGGTATGGCCTTTACATGCTGAAGGCTGCGCGCCAGCCGCTGGCAGATGCCCATGGCTGACGCTGCCGTCCGCAAGCAGCGGCCGTATCTGTTCTACGGCCAGACGCAGTCGCTGTGCTCCCAATGTCTGGCGGTGGTGCCGGCCAAAATCATCTTTCAGGACGGCTGCGTTTACTACCTGAAGCGCTGCTCCGCCCACGGTACCGAGAAGGTGAAGGTGTCCAGCGACATCGAGTACTACAAAAAGTGCCGGGACTACCTGAAGCCCGGTGATCTGCCGCACCGCTTCCAGACCCGTATCAACCGAGGCTGTCCCCACGACTGCGGCCTGTGCCCGGATCATGAGCAGCACTCCTGCCTCGCGATCTTCGACATCATCGACGAGTGTAATCTGCGCTGCCCAATCTGCTACGCCGACTCGGCTCCGGGCCGCGGCCGGGCCTGCACGCTGACGGACGTGGACGCGATGCTCGAAACGCTGCTGGAAAGCGAATTGGAACCGGACCTGGTGCAGGTCTCCGGCGGAGAACCCACCCTGCACCCGGAGATCGGCACCATCCTACGCCGCATCCACGCCTCCCCGGTGCGTCACCTGATGCTCAACACCAACGGCGTGCGCCTGGCGAACGACCCGGAGTTTGTCGACGAGCTGGCAGCCCTGGGCCGGGGGTTTGAGGTGTACCTGCAGTTTGATTCCCTCGCCGCGCCGGCGCTGAAAACGCTGCGCGGCATCGACGCCCGCAGCGTGCGCGAGCGCGCCCTTGAGAACCTGGAAGCGCGAGGCATTTCCACCACGCTGGTTTGCACGGTCGCCCGGGGCGTGAACGATCAGGAAATCGACCAGCTTGTGCAGCACGCCCTGACCTGGCGCTGCGTGCGCGGCGTCACCTTCCAGCCGGTGCAGCAGGCAGGCCGGACCGAGGATTTTTCGCCGGCAGATCGCTTTTTACTGAGCGATATCCGGCGCGCGCTGACCCAAGGCGAAAACCCCTTCACGGCGCAGGATCTGCTGCCCCTGCCGTGTCATCCGGAAAACATCTGCATCGGCTACGGGCTGCGTCAGACCGATCAGCCGGAGCGGCTGGTGCCGGTATCGGGGATGCTGACCCGGGAGGCGCTTTTGGAAAGCGCCGGCAACAACATTACGTTTGAAACCAACCCGGAACTGAAGGCGGCCTTTCTCAACGCGTTTTCTCTCGACGCCCTGGGCGATCAGGCCGAAGACCGGCTCCAGGAGCTGCTGTGCTGTCTGCCCCGGGTGGAAGCGCCGGGCCTTGGCTACGGCGACGTGTTCCGGGTGGTGATCATGTCGTTTCTGGATGCCCACGACTTCTGCATCTCGTCGGTGAAACGGGCCTGCGTGCACTTCGTCACGCCGGACGGGAAGATCTATCCCTTCGATACGTACAATCTGTTTTATCGGGACCAGCGTTAACACTGGGGGTCAGAGCCGCTCCCCCCAGCCGCAGGACACCACGATCAGCACGTATTTACACTTCACCTCCAGCCCGAAGCTGGTGACAAAGCCAAACTCCGGCGTGATGCGGTCAAACAGCCGTGCCACATCCCCCTGCACGCCGTTCGGGTAGAAATTAACGCCCATATCGCCGGGCTCAAACGGCAGCAGCGGCGTAGGCCGGTCGAGAGACTGAAGCATGTTGCTCTGATCCGCCAGCCCCAGCGGCAGGAGCTCGGGGCCGGAATCGGGCAGCGTCAGCTCAAGCTGCGACTGGCCGTCCAGCCGGTAGCGGCTCAGGCGATTCAGGAGGTCGGCACCGGTGGGCGTCGGCGTGCTGCGGGGCGGTGTAATGGGCGGTGTCAGCTGAGGTTGCGGCACGGGCCCAGGCCCCGGCTGGTCAGCGGCGGACGGTGCCGGCTCCGGCAGGGGTCGCGGTGGCGCAATGGGCCGCTGCTCAATGGCCGGCGGCACGGTCTCCGGCGCCGGCGCCAGGCGCACCGATATGGCCGGCGGCTGGGCCGGCGGAGCGATCGGGTAGCGGGTCAGCAGGGCCAGTAAACCCACGTGGAGCGCCAGGGCCACCCAGACCCACAGGGCAACGCCCGGCCCACGCCAGCGCCGGCGACGCCACAGCGGTGCCGCGCCTAACGTCGGCGTGCTGGCCGCGGCGCTTGGAGTACCCATAGCCGGAGGCTACTGCACCAAACCTTAAGCCAGAGTTAAGGCCGGTCGCCAAAATTGCGCTGCGTCGGGTACGTCAGCCGGTGTTCTGGATGCCGCGAGCAATCCCGTTCACGGTGTCAAACAGCGCGCTGCGCAGCCCCTCGTCTTTGCGGTCGCTATCCCGCCAGGCGGCCAGCAGTCGGATCTGAATGAGGTTCAGCGGATCCACATAGGGATTGCGCAGGCGAATGGCACGGCGCAGCGTTTCATCGTTTTCCAGCAGCTGGTCGTAACCTTTAAGCTCCAGCACCAGTCGGGTAGCCAGATCAATCTCCGCGGAGATCTCGTCAAAAATACGCCGCAGCCCCGGCGCCGCCAGTTCGCTGTACTGGCGGCCAATATCCAGATCCGCCTTGGCCAGCACCATTTCCACGTCGTTCACCAGGCTGGCAAAAAACGGCCAGCGCAGCATGTCCCTAACCACGGGCAGGCCAAACTCGTCCAGCGCCGCCGCCACGCCGGTTCCAAAGCCCAGCACGCCGGGCAGGTTGACCCGGGTTTGACCCCAGGAAAACACCCAGGGAATGGCCCGCAGGTTGCCGATCCCCTGCTTGGTGCGCCGGGCGCTGGGGCGGGACCCGATGGCCAGCCGCTCGATCACATCAATTGGCGTCGCCTGCCGGAAGTAGGGCTCAAAATCCGGATCGTCATATACCAGGGCGCGATACTTCTCCCGGGCCCGCTGGGCAATGAGCGCCATGCGCTCGTTCCATTCGTCGGTGTCCGGCGCCGCCCGGCGCAGCGTCGCGGCAAGCGTGGCGCCGGTCATCTGCTCCAGGTTGCGCACCGCCAGCGGCCGGATGCCGTATTTCTGGTGAATCACCTCGCCCTGTTCGGTGACCCGCATATAGCCGTTCACGCTGCCCGCGGGAGCTGCCATGATGCCGTGCCGCGTGTTGCCGCCGCCGCGGCTGACGGTGCCGCCCCGACCGTGAAAAAAGCTCACCTGAAGCTTGAGCTCTTCGGCAAGCGCAGACAGATCGCGCTGCGCGTTTTTAAGCGCAAAACGGGCGGCGGCGATACCGCTGTCCTTGTTGCTGTCGGAGTAGCCGATCATCACGAGCTGGCGACCGTCGCGGCCGGCAAGATGGGTGCGGTAGCCGGGTTCCGCCGCCAGGCCGCGAATCACCGTCTCCCCGGCCGTCAGGTCATCCACCGTCTCCAGCAGCGGGGCGATGTCCAGCGGAACCTGCCCCTGGTCGTCGACCAGGCCCGCCACCCGCGCCAGCAGCAGCGCGCTGAGCACGTCGTCCGCTCCCTGGGTCATGCTGATGATGTAGCAGCCGATTGAGCCCGTGCCAAAGGTAGTCCGGGCCTCAGCGATCGCCTGAAACACCGCCAGCGTGTTGGCCAGCGGCCCGGTCGGCTCGTCCGGCAGCTCCGGCGGCGCCGCCAGCCACTGGCTGAGCTGCGCAGTCCGTTCCTCCGCCGGCCGCTCCATCCAGTCTTCGTCTCCAGCCAGCGCCGAAACCGCCGCCCGCAGGTCCATCGCGTCCTGACGAACGTCCAGGGCGGCAAGATGAAAGCCGAAGGTTCGCACCCGCCACATGAGCCGCCGCACCTGGAACAGGCCGGCATGCTCGCCCCGGTTCTGTTCCAGCGAACTGCGGACCAGCTGCAGGTCCGCCAGAAACTCGGTGCTGCTGGCGTAGCCGTTGCTGCCGCCCTTGAGCACCTGCACGAGCCGGGCCGTCACCAGCGTCAGCAGGCAGCGATAGGGCATGTCCTCGTAGCGGTCCGGGATCGTTGCCCGAACCTCCGGCAGCATGCGCTCATAGCGCGCTACCCGGTGCAGCACCGCCTCATTAACCGGTACCAGGCCCACCGACTGGGACAGCTCTTTTGCCAGCCGGCGTACCTCCGGCAGGTAGCGGCCAACGATCAGCTCCCGATGTTCGCTCAGGCTTTCAAGGATGGTGGTGGCCGACACGTTAGGGTTTCCGTCCATGTCGCCGCCGACCCAGGAGCCGAAGCGCAGCATGGCCGGCAGCCGCTCGCCGCCGAAGGCGTCGGGATACGAGCGGTCCAGCGCCCGGCGGAACGATTCATAGAAGTAGGGCACCACCTTATAGAGCACCTCGGTGACGTAGAACATCACGTGCTCCCGTTCGCTGGCGACGGTGGGCCGGGCCACGGAATAGGGCCGGGTCTGCCAGGCGGAGGTCAGCGCCTGGCGAATGCGCTGCAGCGCCGTGGCCTCCTCTTCCGGCGTCCGGCTCGGGTCCAGCCGCTCCACCATGCGTGTGACCGTCGACCGTTCTTTTTCCAGCAGCGTGCGGCGGGTGGCTTCCGTGGGGTGCGCCGTCATCACCGGTTCGATGGTGAGGCGCTTGAGCAGGTCGCGCAGCGTTTCGGTGCTGATCCCTGAGCCTTTCAGCTCCCGGAGCGCATCCTCGAGGGACCCGGCCACCGGCTCCTCCTCCCGCTGGCGATCGCGAATACGGCGAATGCGGTGCACTTTTTCCGCCAGATTGACCGCCTGAAAATAGGCTGAGAAACCGCGCACCACCTGAATGGCGGTGGCCGCATCGGCTTCATCGATACGCGCCTTGAGCGGCCCGACGTCGCCGCTGCCGGACTCGCGCCGCTCGATCGCTGCCAGGCGGATGGCTTCCACCAGAGCAAACAGCGCCTCGCCGCCCTGCTCCCGGAGTACCGCCCCCACCATGGACCCCAGCGCGCTGACGTCCTCCTTCAGCGCAACGTCCTTGGCCGGAAACTGAACTTCCCGGGGACTCATTGGCCGCGTCTGCTCGACTGCTTCGTCACCCACACCGTCATGCACGACCCCCCCAAGCGATGAAACAACCAATAAACCACAGCCTCGCCGGACCGTCCACGTTGACAATCACTTGCGAAAATGGCGGTGGCCAGGCCGACCGCGGTGACAGAAACTTGCGCGGGACCGCCGGATTGGGCACCATGCCCGCCGGTCAGCGTTTCGCTCCGCAGCGTCCGCGGCAGCGCTGGCCCTCACCTGCGAACCAACCGGCAACTTCGGCGGGATCAGCGGTGTGTCGTGCCTCAAATTACTGATCATCAGGTTGCATGGACGTACAAGAATTCGATTTTATTGTGGTTGGCGCCGGATCCGCCGGGTGCGTGCTGGCCAACCGGCTTTCGGAAGACCCAAGCTTCAGCGTGCTGCTGGTGGAAGCTGGCGGCCGCGACTGGCACCCCTTCATCCACATGCCGGCGGGGCTGGCCAAGCTGGTCAATATCAAGTGGCTCAACTGGGGCTATGAAACCCAGCCCGAGTCGGAGCTGGACAACCGGCGCCTTTACTGGCCCCGGGGCAAGGTGCTGGGAGGCTCCAGCTCCATCAACGCCATGTGCTACGCCCGCGGCCATCGGGCGGACTACGATCACTGGGCCAACCTCGGCAACAGCGGCTGGAGCTACGCCGACGTCCTGCCGTTTTTTGTCAAAGCAGAAAACCAGGAACGCGGCGCCTCCCGCTATCACGGCTCCGACGGGCCGCTGAGCGTGCAGGACCTTCGCCACCACAATCCGCTGAGCGAGGTTTTTCTGGACGCCGCCCGGGAGTGCGGCTTCCCGCTGAACGAAGATTTCAACGGTCCGACCCAGCGCGGCTTCGGGTACTACCAGGTAACCCAGAAAGACGGCGCCCGCTGGAGCACCGCGGCAGGTTATCTGGGTGAAGCCCGGCAGCGGCCAAACCTGACGGTCGTGACCAAAGCGCTGACCCACCGCGTGCTGATCGAAAACGGGCGCGCCGTGGGCATCGAGTTTAAAAAGGGGCGCTACCTGCAAAGCGCCCGGGCCCGCCAGGATGTGATTCTGAGCGCCGGCGCCATCAACTCGCCGCAGCTGCTGATGCTTTCCGGCGTTGGACCGGCGGAGGTACTGCGCAAGGCGGGGATCAAAGAAAAGCTGGACCTGCCGGGCGTGGGCCGCAATCTGCAGGATCACCTGGACGTGTGCACCCTCTACCGCTGCCGCCAGCCCATTACCTACGATCGCACCAACGACCTGGCCGTGGGCCTTAAGTACCTTCTGTTCAGCCGCGGCATCGGGACCTCAAACATTGCCGAGGCCGGCGGTTTTGTTGTCAGCGACCTGGCCCAGGATGACCGGCCGGATCTGCAGCTGCATTTTGTGCCCGCCATGCTCGACGACCACGGCCGCAACCGCCTGGACGGGTCTGGCTTTACGCTGCACTGCTGCGCCCTGCGGCCGGACAGTCGTGGACATATCGAAATCACCAGCAGCGACCCCCGCACCTATCCGGCCATCCACGCCAACTACCTGAGCGCTCCCCAGGACATGGACCTGATGATTGAGGGAATCCGCCTGTCCCGGCGGATCCTGAACGCGGCGGCATTTGACGCCTACCGGGATGACGAGCTGTTTCCGGGGGAGGACGTCACCAGCCGGTCAGCGCTGGAGGCGTTCGTGCGGGCCAAAGCAGAGACCATTTATCACCCGGTGGGTACCTGCAAAATGGGCAGTGATCCCCTGGCGGTGGTGGACGATCACCTACGGGTGCATGGCATTGAGGGTCTGCGGGTGGTGGATGCGTCGGTCATGCCGACGCTGGTCAGCGGCAATACCAACGCGCCCACCGTGATGATCGCCGAACGGGCGAGCGCCCTGATCCGCAACCTGGACGGCATCGCCAGCCGGTCCACCGAGGCCGCCTAGGCCGGCCGTCGCCGGCGGCGTGCCGAAGTCAAAGCTCGCTGCGCAGCGCCAGCAGCTCGGGGAAAAAGTTGATGTCCAGCGCCTTGCGGAGGAAACCCACACCGCTGGAGCCGCCGGTACCGCGCTTAAAGCCGATGATCCGCTGCACCGTGTACATGTGCCGGAACCGCCAGTTCTGGAACGCGTCCTCAAGGTCCACCAGCTTCTCCGCCAGCGAGTAAAGGTCGAAGTATCGGTCGCTGTTGCGGTACACCTCAAGCCAGGCGTCCTGCACCGAGCGATTGATGGGGTACGGCTCGCTCAAATCCCGCTCAAGGTGAGAGCGATCGATAGCAAAGCCGGCGGCCACCAGCTGCTCGATGGCAATGTCGTAGACGCTCGGCGCCGCGATCAGCTCGGTCAGCGCTGCCCAGTGATCCGGCCGGTCCTTGTGCACGTTCATGGCCCCGCGGTTCTTATTGCCCATCAGGAACTCAAGGCTGCGATACCCCACCGACTGAAAGCCCGACGCGTGACCCAGGCTGTCGCGGAATTTGAGGTAGTCCACCGGCGTCATAGTGGACAGGATGGACCATGAGTTTTTCATCTGATTGAGGATCTGTTTGACCCGGTACAGCACCTTGAAGGCGGGCCCGAAGCGTTGCTCGCTGATGTAGTCGATAGCCGCCTTCAGCTCGTGCACCGACAGCTTGAGCCACAGCTCCGTGGCCTGATGGATCACCACGAACAGCATCTCGTCGTGTTCCTGCGTGCGCATTTTTTGCGCCGACAGCACCCGGTCTAGATGCAGATAGTCCGCGTAGGCCATGGTGCCGTCAAAATCGGTGCGGATTTCCGCTTCCATCTCGCGGTAGGGGGGTCGGTTGCTCAATGTCTTGTGTCCTTTCACGCGCAGTCGGGCACGTCGACCGGTCATGATAGTGAGAAAATGCGAAGATAGCCGCCCGAACCTCGAGCAAAGCATCCGCCATGTCCGCACAGCCCCGCAGCAAACCGCGCAAACCCGTTACCGTGACCACGCTGCAGCAGATGAAGGGGCAGGAGAAATTCACCTGCCTGACCGCCTATGGTTCCAGCGAGGCCCACGCGGTCAGCGATCAGGGTGTGGAGGTGATCTTGGTTGGCGATTCGCTGGGCATGGTGATCCAGGGCCACGACAGCTCGCTCCCGGTCACCATCGAGGATGTGGCCTATCACATCCGCTGCGTGTGTCGCGGCAACCAGGGCGCCCTGATCATGGGGGATCTGCCCTTCATGAGCTTTTATTCCGAGCAGGTCACGCTGGAGAACGCCGCTGTGCTCATGCGCGAGGGCGCGCAGATGGTCAAGCTGGAAGGGGGTGCCTGGCTCGCCGAGTCCACCCGGCTGCTGACGCAGCGGGGTATTCCCGTATGCTGCCACATGGGTCTGATGCCCCAGTCGGTCAACCACCTGGGCGGCTTTCGGGTACAGGGCCGGGACCCGGACAAAGCGCAGGAAATTATCGACGAGGCGCTGGTGCTGCAGGATGCCGGTGCCGGCATCGTGCTGCTCGAATGTGTGCCGGCGGAGCTGGGAGCGCGGGTTACCGAGTCGCTGGACATTCCGGTGATCGGCATCGGCGCCGGCCCGGAAACCGACGGTCAGATCATGGTGTTCCATGACCTGCTGGGGCTTTACCCGGGTCGTCCGGCCAAGTTTGTGAAAAATTTTCTGGAAGCGGACGGCGGCAGCATCCAGGGCGCCATCGCGGCCTACGTGGCCGCGGTCAAAGACGGATCATTTCCCGGCCCGGAACACTGCTACAAGTAGCTGCGCGTCAGCGCGACTCCAGCGCCGCAAAAGCCGCGGCCGCGCCGAGCAGGCCCAGCTGGTCGTAGCGGGCCAGCTTAACCGGCAGCTGCTGCATGGCATCCCGGTAGCGACCCTTGGCGCAGAAGCGTTCGAAAAAGTTGCCATCCCGCAGACGCTCCGCCAGCCGCTGGGACAAGCCGCCAACCAGCACCACCGCACTGGCGCCGTGGGCCAGCGCCAGATCGCCCGCCGCGGCGCCGTAGCAAAGGCAAAACCGGTCCAGCGCCGTGCGCGTCAGCTCATCGTCGCCGGTCAGCGCCGACTGCCAGAGCGTGGCATCATCCCGGGGCGTGAAGGGGCGCTGCTCAATCGCCGCGATCGCCTCCACCAAGGCCGCCAGCCCGGGCCCAGAAATCACGCGCTCGGTGGAAACGCGCAGGTAGCGCTCCCGAAGCTGGTTGACGATCTGGCTTTCAAAAGCGTCCAGCGGGGCAAAATCGATGTGCCCCCCTTCGGTCTCAATCACCGTCACGCGCTGGCCCCGGCGCACCAGCAGCGCGACCCCCAGTCCGGTGCCGGGCCCAATGACCGTAATCACCCCATCTTCGCTTAGCGAGCGGTCCGGACCACAGATCAGCTCCAGCTCCTGCGGCTTCAGCGCGGCCACCGCGTAGGCCATGGCGCCAAAGTCGTTCAGCAGATGCGCTCGATCCACCCCCAGGTCCGCGGCGAGCTGGCTGCGCTGGATAATCCACGAGCTGTTGGTGGCCTTGATCCGTTCCCCGCGCACCGGTCCCGCAAAACACACCGAGGCGGCGTTTGGAAAGGGTCCGGAAACTGTCTCCCGGAAGGCCCGCCAGGCGGACCCGAGACTCGCGTACTCGGCCGTTTTGAGCACCAGCGGCTCGCGCAGCGTCGGCCGCCCGTCGGCCGCAAGGGTCGCGAGGGCAAACCGTGCGTGGGTCCCACCGATGTCCACCGCCACGAGATCGGGCGTCAATGATTGATCCATGGCGCGAAACCTACCGCAACCCCAGCCCCACCGCCAAACAAAAAACGAGGCATAAGCCCTTCTGACGGCGAAGTGGATCGGCCTCAAGTGGCCTGTGCCGGGGGGGGGGGGGGGGGGCGGGGGGGGACAAAAAAAGG
The DNA here is from genome assembly GCA_039195135.1 of Pseudomonadota bacterium. Taxonomy (GTDB): domain Bacteria; phylum Pseudomonadota; class Gammaproteobacteria; order Xanthomonadales; family SZUA-38; genus JANQOZ01. Next base: position 36,066 of record JBCCVP010000036.1, read on the forward strand.
CCCCCCCGGGGCCGAACCAGACCCCGGGGCCCCCCCCCCCCCCCCCC
>JBCCVP010000037.1:0-34958 GCA_039195135.1 Pseudomonadota bacterium
GCAGCATCGCGCTGACGGTTGCGTCGGACATACGGGTCCAGAGAGGGTCGGTTCGATGCTAGTGTACTGGTTCCCATGCCCCGTGTTCCCCCGCCGCCAAGAATCCTGTCGACGCGACTATCGCTGCTGCTGCTGACCGTGATCCTCGCCGGCTGCCAGCCGGACACGCCGCAGCCGCCCCGGGTATTTGCCGCCGCCAGCCTGGGCGACGTGCTGACGGCGCAGCAGGCCAGTCTTGAGGCCAGCGGCGGCGAACCGTTCATGCTCAATCTTGCCGGCAGCAACCAGCTGGCCCAGCAGATTCTCGCGGGGGCCCGGGCGGATCTGTTCCTAAGCGCCAACACGCGCTGGGTAGACGAACTGGAAACAGCGAACCGACTTGAGCCCGGCACCCGCCGCGCCCTGGCCCGCAACCAGCTGGTGCTGATCGCCCACCCGGAGCGGGACATCTCGCTGACAGCCATCACCGACCTGGCCGGCGACAGCTTCCGCTACCTCGCCCTCGGCCACCCGGAGGCCGTCCCGGCCGGCATTTATGCCCGCCGCTATCTCGAGTCCATCCCCTACCAGACCGGCACGATGTGGGAAGCACTTGCTCCACGGGTTGCGCCCGCCGCCGACGTACGCCGCGCGCTGGCGATGGTCGCCAACGATCCTTCAATCCTGGGCTTCGTATACCGCACCGACGTTCACGAAAACAGCCACGTTCGTGTCCTCCTTGAGGTGCCTCGCGAAGCAACAGCCATCACCTACGAAATTGCTCTCCTGAGAAATCCGTCACCCGCGGCGAGACAGCTTTACGAACACCTCCTTTCTCAGGATTCGCAACCCGCCTTCCGCCGCTTCGGGTTTGCTCCCGCCAACTGAACCCAGACGTCGAGCTTCGAAAAAAAAAGGGGGTCAGACAACTTTTTTCCCTTTTTTCCGAACCGCCAGCCCCGCGAATCGAAGCCTCAGGCCGAAAGGTACTCCCGCAATAGACGCCGAGCGTTAGACAAACGAGACCCCACGGTCCCCGCTGGTATCCCGAGCACCTGGGCAGCCTCATCGTGCCGCAGCCCCTGCACCGCTACCAACGCAATCACCATGCGCGCATTCAGCGGCAGCCGCCGCAGCGCATTGAGCAGATCGATCGGCAGCTCCGTCTTCACGCCCGGATCCGGCGCCCGCTCCGGGCCGGTGCGCGGTCGCCGGGCCAGCCAGCGGGTCGCAACCCGCAGCGCGATGGCGTAGATCCAGGTCGACAGACGGGCTTCGCCACGAAATCCGGGCAGCGCCTTGAGCACCGCCAGAAACACCTCCTGCGTGATGTCCTCCGCATCCGCCGGATGGCCAGCGAGACTCAAGGCCAACCGATAGACCGCCGGTGAGTGATCCCGGAATACTTCGGCGGGGTCGAGGCCGGATCGGTCCACGATCAGAACGTCAGTGCTCATCCAGCAGATCCAGTTCCCGCTTGAGCAGCGGCCGCCGGACCAGAAGCTGATGGAGCGCGTACCAGAGCAGCACCACCGAAGTGCCGATATACAGCATGGACTTGGGCATCAGTCCATGGCGTGCCACCACAAAGGCGGTAAGGCCTGCAAACAGGCCGGTGATGATCAGCGCCTGGGTGCCCTGACGCAGATCACCGGTAAGCTCCGCCCGCCACGCTTCCAGGGCCGCCGGCCCCTGCAGCCGGGCCAGCCGCTCAGCGCTGCGAAAATGTCGCCAGGCCATCAGCACAATCACCACCGCCGTGCCGCTCAAGGCCAGATAGCCAAAGGGATCACCCCGGAGCGTAAACACGACGGTCCCGAAGACTGCCACCGCCACGCCCACCAGACTGGCGGTGGCGATACGGCGATGCCGACTGGCCTGGCTGGTGACGCGACGCAGCACGCCGGCCGCATCCGGCAGCTCGGCGTTCTGCAGCCGGGCCAGTTCCTGATCCAGCACGTCTTCCCTCAAATCGCTCATGGCTCTGCTACCTCATCGGTGTCTGTTTCTCTATTAGTGCGTGTTCTGCCCGTTTTCTTCATTGGATCAGGCCATGACTTCTCCGCCACGCGCGCCCGAAGGCCGATCCGTATGATGAACCGTGTTTCCTCACGGGACCTTTGCCTCTTATGAAATGTGACCCGCTGCTCAAGCAACTTCAGGAATTTGAGTTTCAGACCGGTACACCGGCCCTCAGTTTTGCCGACCGCCTCGCTCGGGACAACGGCTGGAGCCACAGCTATGCCCGACGCGTGATTAAGGAGTACTTGAGGTTCGTTTACCTCTGCGCCACCGGTTCGGCCATGCATACGCCGAGCGACGCGGTCGACCAGGCCTGGCATCTGCATCTGGTCTATACCCGTTCCTATTGGGAGGACCTGTGCGGCGACATTCTGGGGACCGCGCTACACCATCAGCCCACGCGCGGCGGCCGGCGCCAGGGCGCGCAATGGGCCGACGCCTACCAGCACACCCTGGATCGCTACGCCGAAGCGTTCGGCGAGCGGCCCCCGGCAGACGTGTGGCCGGCGGTGGCCGAGCGCTTCAAAGATGCCGCTCGCTTCCGCCGGGTAAACACCGGGCGCTACTGGCTCTTGCCCAAACGGGCAGCAACCGGAGCCCTGAGCGCTGTGGGTCTCGGCGTGGCGGCGCTACCGGCCTACGCTGCCGGTGGCGGCGTGGGGATGAGCCTGTTCATCGTGCTGGTGGTGGCCGTGATATTGGTGCTGGGTATCACCGCGTACCGCAATCGCCAGAAGAGCCACGACGGTGGCGGCACGGGCTGCGGCGGCGCCGGCGGGACCGGCGGCAGCAGCTCCAAAAGCGGAACGGAGGGTGCCGGCAAGGGAGCGGACGGCGGTTCCGACGGCGGCTCCGGCTGCGGTGGCGGATGTGGCGGCGGTTGCGGCGGCTGACCCGTCAGGGCGTCGACCAGGCCTGGGCGGGTAACCAGGTGACCAGCGGCTGAAACAGGTAGATCAGCACCAGGCCCGTGAGCTGCAGCAGCACAAAGGGCCAGACCCCGCGGTAGATGGTGGCGACCGGCAGCTCCGGTGGCGCCACGCCTTTGAGATAAAAGATGGCAAAACCCACCGGCGGCGTCAGGAAAGAGGTCTGCAGACACACGGCGAACAGGACGGTAAACCACACCGGGTCAAAGCCCAGGCTCACCACCACCGGCGCTACCAGCGGCAGGATAATCAGCGAGATCTCGATCCAGTCGAGGACAAATCCCAGAAGAAAGGTGGCCAGCAGCACGCAGATCACCACGCCGTGAGGTCCAAAGGGCAGGCCGGTTAAGGCTCGCTCCACCAACTCGTCCCCGCCGAGGCCCCGCAGCACCAGACTGAAGGCGGCCGCGCCGACAAAGATGGCAAAAATGAAGGCGGTGGTGGTGGTGGTCTGGCGCAGCGTTTCCTTCAGCACCTTCATCGAGAGCTGCCGTCGCAGCGCCGCCAGCAGCAGGGCGCCAAACGCACCGATGCCGGCCGCCTCCGTCGGCGTTGCCAGCCCGACAAAAATGCTGCCCAGCACGGCGAGAATGAGCGCAAATGGCGCAACCACCGCTTTAAGCAGCTCAAGCAGCGGATGCCCGACGGGCGGCGCCAAATCTTTGGCCGGCAGCGGCGCTGCCTCGGGGTTAAGAGCGCTGATCACCAGCAGGTAGAGCACGTAGAGGCCGCCGAGCAGCAGCCCGGGAAATAGCGCGCCAAGAAACAGGTCGCCCACCGGCATGGCCAGGCGGTCGGCCATCAGCACGAGCATGATGCTGGGTGGGATCAGGATGCCCAGGGTGCCGACGGCGCACACCGTGCCCGCGGCCAGCCGTGGCCGGTAGCCCGCGTCCAGCATGACGGGCAGCCCCAGCAGGGCCAGCAGCACCACGGACGCGCCGATGATGCCGGTGGTAGCGGCCAGCAGCACTCCGATGAGCGTGATGGTGATCGCCAGGCCGCCGCGCACGCGGCCAAACAGTCGCGACATGCTCGTCATCAGATCGGCGGCGATGCCGGACCGCTCCAGCATCAGCCCCATGAAGATAAAAAGCGGCAGCGCCACCAGCACCCAGTTCTTCATCACGTCCCAGACGCGGTTCGCGGCCAGCGAGGTATAGGCCCAGTCGACGCCGGTCACGATGCCAAGATCAATCTCCAGCACAATGGCGATGGCGCTGAAGGCGATGGCCAGCCCGCCCAGCACCCAGGCCACCGGAAAGCCGGTGAGAATCAGCAGCACAAACGCGGCGAACATCGCCACCGCCAGCAGTTCGCTAATCGACACGTCGCGGCCACTGAAAGAGGTAAGCGGTAACCCGGGTGAGGCGGCTTAAGCCGGCGAGAAGCAGCAGGGTCATGGCCAAAGGCAGCACGGCCTTGATCAGCCAGCGCAGCCCGAGACCGCCCGGGGCGCCGGAGACCTCTCCAATGGAATAGGAGTAGGCCACGAAGGGACCGGAGAAAATGATCATTGCCACCACAAACGGAATAAACAGCAGCAGCAGACCGTACAGCTCCAGCCAGGCGCGGGTAACCGGCGACGCGCGGGCGCTGAACACGTCCACCCGCACGTGCTGATCGGTATCGAGGCAGGGCGCAAGGCCCAGCAGAAACCCCGTGGCAAAAAGGTGCCACTGAATCTCCTCAAACTCGATGCGCCCCTGCCCCAGCACATACCGCATGATGACGTTGATCAGCACCACCGCCACCAGCGCGAGCCAGATCCAGGACAGGCCCTCGGCGATGGCCTTCAGCAGGCGCGAGACGCCGCGGGAAAAAAGTGTGTGAGGCAGGTCACCACCCATGGCCGTGGCTGCCGGCTCAGAAGGTGCGTGGGAGGTAGCCACGAATTTTCCATTCCCGATAGACGGCGGAGAATTCCCGCTGGGAATTGAGTATCTGGGCAAACATGGGATCCCGCGCCGCCTCGTCGTCCAGCACCTCCTGCGCCACCGCCATAAGCTCCCGCAGTATCGGTTCCGGAAGAATGCCGGTGTTCACGCCGGTTTCGCTGAACTCAAGGATCGCCGATCCCTGGGAAGCCTCCGCCAGCGCCAGGTTAAAGGTGACCGACGCCTGGCAGGCATGCCGCAGGATGCCCTGCATGCGGGCGTTCAGGCCGCGCCAGTGGTCGAGGTTCACCTGCATGTGAAAGGCGCTGAAAGTCTGGTGCCAGCCGGGAAAATAGTTAAAGCGGGCTACGCGATTAAAGCCCAGCCGCTGGTCCACCGCAGGCATGGAAAACTCCGTGGCGTCGATGGCGCCTTTTTCCAGGGCCTGAAAAATCTCACCGCCGGGAATCATGGTGACCGAAGCGCCCAGCCGCTGCAGCACCTTACCGCCGAGACCGGCGAAGCGAATCTTCAGCCCTTCAAGATCGGCCAGCGTCTCCACCGGTTCACGAAACCAGCCGGCCGTTTCCGGGCCGATCACGCTGCACAGGATGGGCATTACATTGTGCGGTTCGTAAAGCGCTTCGCCCAGCTCCCGCCCGCCGCCGTGATACCACCAGGCGGTGAATTCGGTCGGCTCCATACCGAAGGGCACCGCGCTGATCAGCGTTGAAGCAGGAATGCGTCCCTGGTCATAACCCACCCACTGAAACCCTACGTCGATCTTGGCGCCGCGCACCGCCTCGGTGATTTCCAGCGCCGGTACCACCTCGCCGGGATCGTAGACGGTGAGCTTGAGGGCACCGCCGGTGAGCGTGTCCAGGCTCTCCGCCACGTGCCAGGCCACCGGCCCTAGGATCGGGGTGGACTGGTTGAAGGACGACGCAGCGCGCCAGGTCAGCCGGGGCAGCGCCACCTCTGCCGCGGCGCGGTCGGCGGTAGCTGCCTGGCCCGGGGGGCGCAATGCCAGGGAGCCGATGAAGCCGGTCACCAGCGCCACCGCAACGGCAATCAGCAGCGTCAGCGGCCGGGTCTCCGGCCGATTGCGGTCGGGCGAGTTCATAGGGTCACCTTAACCGTCCGCGCCGCCGGCTGGCCAGCCGGGCTATCGCAGGTTGCTACACCGGGTATCGCCAATGAAGACTGGCTCCGGCGGGTCATCTGTAAGAGACTCTTCGCTTCATCCGGGGGAGCATACTGTGGCGAACACACCATCGGAACTGCGGCGCAACTGGACCATCGTGCTGGTCTGCGGCATCGGCATCGGAGCCGGCGTGACGGGCATCCCGTTTTACACCCTCGGTCTTTTTGTGCAGCCGCTGGAAAGTGAGTTTGCCTGGTCCCGGGCCCAGGTGCAGGGCATGTTCACCGTGTTTTCGGTGGTGGGGCTGGCCGCGGTGCCGCTGGTGAGCTGGGCCACCGATCGCTACGGGGTACGCCGGGTGGTGCTACTGAGTCTCTCCGGGGCTGCCCTGGGCTATGTCTGCCTGAGCCAGCTCACCCGCTCGCTGGCAACCTTTTACATCGGCGCCGGCCTGCTCGGCCTGCTGGGCGCCGGCACCAGCCCGGTGACCTGGACCAAGGCCTTAAGCGGCTGGTTTGACCAGCAGCGGGGTCTGGCCCTCGGGTTGGCACTGGCCGGCACGGGCTTTGCCGCCATGCTCGCGCCCCCCTACGTGGCGGCCCTGATCGAACGCTTCGACTGGCGCGCCGCCTACCTCGGTTTATGCCTGATACCGCTGCTCGCGCTGCCGCTGGTTTTTGCCCTGCTGCGGGACCCGCCCGGCAGCGGTCCCGGCGCCGCCGCCCGGGCCGTGACGCTGCCCGGCGTAACGCTGGCGCAGGCGGTGCGGGACTGGCGCCTGTGGGTGATCTTCGTGTCGTATTTCATGCTGTCGTTCGCCGTCGGCGGGTCCATTCCCAACCTGGTGCCGCTGCTCACCGGCACCGGCATGACGCGGGCCAGCGCGGCCGGCGTGGTGGGCCTGATCGGCATCGCCGTGATCGCCGGGCGCATGATCGTTGGCTTTCTCATCGACCGCTTCTGGGCCCCGGCGGTAGCCGCGGTGGTGCAGGCGCTGCCCATCATCTCAGCGCTGCTGCTGATGCAGGACAATCCGGGCTCGCAGGAGGCGGCGGTTGCCGTGCTGCTGATCGGCTTTGCCGCCGGCGCCGAGTTTGACCTGATCGCGTTTCTGGTGAGCCGCTATTTTGGCCTGGCGCACTACGCCAAGGTCTACGCCGTGCCCTACGTCGCTTTTGCCGTTGGGGCGGGCATTGCGCCCACCTTCTTCGGCTACCTGTTTGACATCTACGGCGGCTACCAGCAGGTGATGATGCTCTGCGCCGGCCTGTTCGGGGCCAGCGCGGTGATCCTGCTGGCGCTGGGGCGCTATCCCACCCTCAGCGCTCCGCTAGAGGTTGGCGGCGAGCTGCAGCAGCCGGCCGAGCACTGACTGCACCGCAAACTGATCGATGTTGGCGCCCGGGTTGTTCGAAAGCGCCACCAGCACCCACGGGTCCTCACCGCCGTTTTCCAGCAGCCAGGCGTGGGTGAGCACCACCTGGGTTGTGGCGCTGATGCTCAGGCCGCCGCCTTTGTACCAGACCCGATCCCAGGCTTCGCGCACGTTCGGCTGCGCCGCCTGTGCGCCGAGGGCCCGGTCCACCTGCCGCGCCTGATCAGATCCTCGGGGCCATACGCGGTGGGCCGCCAGGGCCTGGCACACGTCCCGCGGTGACGCCCGCCAGGTGACCGTCGTGTACACCGAGGTGTTGTTGACGTTGCCGCGGTTGTCCACAAAATTGCCGAGCGGTTCGATCTGATTGACCACAAAGTCGGCCTGAAACTGCTCGGTTCCGTTCTGGTAGCTCTCTGCCTGGACGAGCGAGAAGGTGTTCAGCAGGTGGAACTGCTCACCGGTTTTCAAAAACGGGGTGATGGCATCCGGCGTGCTGTGACCCAGTTCGCCGACCAGGCGATTCAGCCGCTCGCGACCCACCAGTTCGTGCAGCAGGTCCGTGGCGGTGTTGTCACTGAGGCTCAGCATCAGCGTGGCTAGCTCGTCCACCGTCAGCAGCGTGCCGTCGGGCTCGTTGATGAGCGGCCCGCCCGGCGTGCGCTCCTCGTCCACCCGGGGGATCAGCTGGTCTGTCGTGATCGTGCGGTCCTGAATCGCGTCCGCCACGGCGCCAAGGGAGAAAATTTTGAAGACGGAGGCGGTGGCCCGCAGCGTGGCCGCGTCGCGCTCCAGCACCGGCTCACACTGGTTGGTTTGCCGGTTGACCCGCGCCAGCAGCAGGCCCGCTTCGGTGGACAGCGTCATAAACTTATCCGCCGCCTGTTCGAGCGTCAGATTCAGGTCGTCCACGGTGATCACACCCCCGCCGCCGGTGCCGAAGAAGCTCACCGACAGCTGGCTAATCTTGTCGGTGGTGAAGCTCGCCCCCAGCACCACAAATGCCTCATTGCCGTTGCTCCCGGTAATCAGCCCGTTGAACTGGAGCGGCGAGATGCCGATCAGGTCGGTCACCCGCGCATTGGGGTAGTTCGTCTGCACCGACAGCAGAAAGTCCCGTAACCCGTTAATGCTCTGGGACGCAATGAAGTTGTCGGTGAAGTTGTCCTGAATGTCCTGATCGGAAGGCACCACCCCGGGCACCGTCTGCGCCAGAAACCAGTTCAGGGCGCGGGTGGTAGCGCCATCGGGGAGCGCCGGGCTGCCTCCGGCATCAACGGGGAACAGCGGCTCGGGCACGGGCTCTTCCATGTTGTCGAGGAAAATCACGCCCTGGGCCAGGACGGACGGGGGCAGCACAAAAGTGAGCACGGCCAGCAGCAGCGCAGTTAATGGCTTCGGCTTCAACATGGTTGGGGCCCTTGAATTAGCAGGTTAAGAGATAAAGCGTAAAGCCGCCGAAATCCGGGTCAGGGCAGGGCCCGCCGACACGGGGGCAGCCGGCCTGGAACCATCGGGACCCGGGTTAGCGCAGTACGAGCGATCCGTGATCCCGGTTAGCGAATTCAGAAAACAAACACCAGCCGCTGCGAGGTACAAAGACTGCACGTCGGCTTAACCGTAGTTTCACAGCACTGGTTTAGGCTTCACGTTCCAGCAGCAGGGCGGCGCCGTGAATATTCTCTACCTCACCGAAAGTCGTGAAGACTACCTCCAGGACCAGCTGCTGTACGGCCTGCGGCAGCTGCTCGGGTCGCAGCTGGTGGATTACCCGCGGAAAACGGTGATGTATGGCGACGCGTCGGAGGATGGGCTTTACGGCCGGGGGTTCACCCTCTGGCGGCTGCTCGACGACATCGACGTAGACCGGCAGCACATCGAACGGCGCGTGGCCGACGGTGCCTTCGACCGAATCATCTTTGGCAGCATCCGGCGGCAGAAAACGCTGTTCTGGCAGTGGCTGCGCCGCGGTCTGCTGACGGGCCGCTCGCGCGGCCGGTTTCTGTTCCTCGACGGCCAGGACGGGCATCGCACCTACGCCGCGGCGTGCCTGTTTGGTCGCTACTACAAACGCGAGTACGGTCGGCGCACGCTGTCGCTGGTGCAGCCTGTCAGTTTTTCCATCCCCGCCCGCAAGATCCGTTTGACTCCGCCAGAGAAAACCCAGACGTTTGCCCGGCACGTCCAGTGTGAGGAGGCTTACCAGCTGCCGGAGGTACAGGCCCGCTGCGGGCGCGGGTACCTGTTCGACCGGGAAGCCGACTACTACGACGACCTGGGCCGCTCGCGCTACGGCATCACCATGAAAAAAGGGGGCTGGGACTGCATGCGGCACTATGAAATTGCCGCCAACTACGCCGTACCGGCTTTCTACCGCCTCGGGCACAAGTCCCCGCGCTGTGCACCGCATGGCTTGGAGGACATGGTGAACGCGGTGGCTTTTGACTCCGCCCGCGAGCTTGCGCAGAAGATTGCGCATATCGAGCGGGAGAACGCCTACCGGGAGCTGCAGCAGAACGCGCTTCGGTGGGTGCGCGCGCACACCTGCGAGGCCGCCGCCCTGCGGCTTCTGGACACCCCTTCCCGCGAGCTGACCCGGGAAGGCGCCGTTTGAGGCGGCGGAGTATCGCCCGCCGACCCCGGGAAACGCCCCGCGTAACGGTCACCGGGTTGACCTAACGGTAAACCCCACCGAACATGGCGCCCGTGATAGCGCAAAGGGATTTTTTGCGTCGCGGCCTCGTTGCCATCGCTGTGCTGCTTGCCTGGGCTCTTGTCCTGGTCATAGGGCTGGCTCTGCTGCTACCCGGCGCAACGGCTCCGGCGACACCGCCCGACACCACCGCGGACCCGACGGCCGTACAGGAGGCGGGCGACACCGCCGTGGTACCGCCGGCCCTGCTTCGGGCACCACCGGACGCCTGGCAGGCGGTGATGGGACAGGTGAAGACGGCCGAGGAGCGTCTCGTCGTCACCATGCTGTCGGAGGCCGGGGAGGCGTTTCTCGTGTGGCCCCTGACCGCGCCGGTCAACGCTGCCGATTTTCCGGTGCTGACCCTGGAAGCGGAAGGCATACCTCACAACTACATCACCATGCTGGCCTGGAAGCCCGACCCGGAGGCCGAGGCCCGATTCCTGCGCCTGCAGTCGCCCCGGGGCGGCCGGGATACCTACTGGCTCAACAACCATCAGGAATGGCGCGGGCCGGTCATCGAGCTGGCGGTGTACATCTACCCGCAGCTGCAAACCACGCCGCCCCTCCCGCTGACCGAACCCCTGGTTTTGTCCCGGGTGGCACTCTCCGGCGATTCCCTCGGCGCCCGAATTCGCGCCCTCATCACCGCGTGGCTGGCGCCGGATCCCTGGGAGATGCTCAGCCCCAGCAGCCTGGGCGACTATCCCGACAGCGCCGAGGGGCTTCGGGCGCTGCCGGCGCTGACCCTATATCTGGTCGGCGCCATCGTTCTGCTGGGCCTCACCCTGGGTCTGCGTACCCGCCGCGCGCTGCTTCGCGCGGGCAGCACCGCCGTCGTCGCCGCCGTTGCCCTGTGCTATCTGCACTGGCTCTACTCGCTGGGCCTTCAGCACCAGGCCACACACCAGCTGTTTGCGGAAGACGCGCCCGGAGACGCGGCAGACTACGCCGCGCCCGGTCTCTACGATCGGGACCTGGTGGAGCTGGTGAAAAAGGCCAGCCGCGTGCTGACGCTGCCGTCCGAAGACCACATCTACGTTTCGGCCAACGCGCGATTTTTCCGCCTGCGGGCCGCCTGGCACCTGCTGCCCCACAACGTGCTGCCGTTTCTGCCCGGCGAATCGACCTACGGCGCCGACCTGATTGCGGCGGGGGATTACCTGCTGCTCTACGAGCGGCCCGGCATGGTGCAGCAGGCGGCCCGGGGCCACCTCAAACTCGCCGCCCGCCAGTGTGCCGTGCGCGTGCTCGCCCGCAGTGGCAACGGTGCGCTGATTCAGTTTGTCACCAACTATCCGGAGTGTCCGACCACGTGACGGCGCTCGCGGCCAATCTGTTTCCGGCGCTTACCGCCGGTCTGCTGCTGATCGGCCTGCTTGGGCCGGGCCCTCTGACGCCGGCCCGACTGTGCCTGGCCTTCGGCGGGGGCTACGTGATCGGTGCGCCGCTCACGGGCGTGCTGGGCTGGCTGACGCTGCTGCTGCCTTGGCAGGCCACTCCGATACCGGCAGCGGCAGGGCTACTTGCGGTCGCGGCCGGCGGCGCGGTGCTGGCCCTGCGCCGACCGCAAGGGATCGAAGCGGCACCCCCGGTTACGCTCCGGCCGATGGCGCGCGCAGCCTGGTGGCTGCTCCTCGCGCTCCTCCTGCTGGGACTGGCCCTTGCGGCCGCGGAAGCTATGACCCGGCCCATCTACCCCTGGGACGCCTGGTCCGCCTGGTCGGTAAAAACCCGAGTCTGGCTGGAGCTTGGACCGCACGTGGACTTTGTTTCCGTCATCCAGTGGCTGACGGACCGGGCTCCGGACCAGTACACATCGGAAGCCTGGGGCTATCCGGAGCTGATTCCCCGCTTCCAGCTCTGGGTGCTGTGGTGGCAGGGGGCCTGGACCGATGCCACGGCCCTGTCGCCCTGGCTTTTTGCCGGAGCCGCGATGCTGGCCTTTGCCTACGGCGTGGTGCGGGAACTGGGCGGCAGCCCCATCGCCGCAATGGCCATTGCCTTCGTGATCGGTTCGATTCCCATTCTCAACGTTCAGGTTGCGCTGCCGGGCATGATGGACCTGTGGCTTGCGGGCCAGCTGATGGCCTTTTGCGGGTTTACGCTGCTGTGGCTTACCCGGCGGGAGCTGCGGTGGCTGGCGCTGGCGCTGGCCTGCCTGGCGGCCGCCGCGGGTACCAAGCTGGAAGGGCTGGTGTGGGCCCTGTTCTGCCTGCCGGTGCTGATCATGAGCGCTACCGACGCCCGGCTGCGGCTGGGGTTTCTGGCTCTGGTGGCGCTGGCCTCGGTGCTGTGGCTGGCCATGGGTGGTTTTGATCTGACGGTGCTCGGAGATATTCGTTTTGCCATTACGCCGGAGGAAATCGCCATGCCGTACCTCGGCGTTTTTCGCATCGACTACTCAAGCCAGTGGCCAGCGTTTGGGAAGACTTTCCTGGCACTGCCCAATTGGCATCTGGTCGGCTACCTGCTCCTGCCGGCCTGCGCCTGGGCGATCTGGCGGTTCAGGGATCAGCCGGAGGGCCGCGGTCTGGCGACCTTCGCGGTGATGGGGCTGGGCTTTCTGTTTGTGCTGTTTTTCCTGACCCACGCGGCGATCTGGGCCCAGAGCGCGACCGCCTCCAACCGGCTGGCGCTGCACTTTGTGCCGGGCTGCCTGCTATGGTGCGGCCTGCTGCTGGCGCGGGATCTGGCGACGGAGGGATCGGCGGCTGCCGCCGCCAGCGGATAAACGCAGCTTCCCGCCGCGGCGACACGCTTTTCAGATCGCCGTGTGCAGACCACACTCCCGCTTCAGGCCAAAAAACCGGGTCTCGTCGACCGAGTCGACCTCCGCCAGCGAGCGGGTGGTATGCCAGTCGCCAATGGAAACGTAGCCGGCATCCCAAAGCGGGTGGTAGGGCAACCCGTGAGCCTTCAAATAATGGTGCACGTCGCGATCGCTGAAGTCGATGATAGGGTGCACCTTCCAGCGGTCGCCGGCGAGCTCAACGATCTGCCGATCCCGGCGGCCATTGGACTGATCGCGGCGCAGGCCGGCGAGCCAGGTGGCGGCTTTCAGCTCCGCCAGCGCCCGCTGCATGGGTTCAACCTTGTTGTCCTGGTTATAGGCATCGATGCCCGCCGCGCCTTGTTCCCAGCGGCGCCCGTACATGGCCTCCTGCCAGGCGGGACTCATGCGGGGCTGAAACACCTTGAGGTTGAGCTTAAGCTGCTCGGTGAGCACATCGACAAACTGATAGGTCTCCGGGAAGAGGTAGCCCGTATCCACCAGGATCACCGGGATATCCGGGAGCTCCCGGGTAACCAGGTGCAGCATCAAGGCACTCTGGGCGCCGAAGCTGGAGCTGAGCACCAGCGGCCCGGGCAGGTTTTCGACCACCCGGCGCACGCGGTCGGCGGCGCGCAGCGAACCCAGCTGTTTACTGGCCCGCTGGGCCGCTACCGATCGGGACTGAGTCTCATCAAGGGCCCGAAGCGCGCTCATGCTGCCTCCTCATGAATCTCGCTACCGTGCAGCACCGGCGCCACCACGCCGCTGCGCACCAGAAAATCACCAAACCGCTCGTCGCCCATACGGCCGCTGGCAAACTGGCGCAGCAGCTGATCGAGAATCTCCAGCAGCTCCGCCTCGGCGACGCTGGCGCGGTAAAGCCGGTTAAGGCGCTGCCCTTCAAAGTCGCCGCCCAGGAACAGGGCGTAGTGATTGTCGCTTTTGCCCACCAGGCCAATCTCCGCCGCGTAGGGTCGGGCGCAGCCGTTGGGACAGCCGGTCATGCGCAGCACGATGGGCTCATCATCGAGCCCATGGCGAATCATGATTTCGTCGATGGCGTCGATCAGCTCCGGCAGATAACGTTCGCTTTCCGCCATGGCCAGGCCGCAGGTGGGGAAGCCCACGCAGGCCATGGAGTTCAGTCGCAGCCCGGAGACACCGGTGCCGATGCCGTGGGCTTTCAGAATGTCGTCGATCACCGGCCGCTGGTCCGCCGCCACGCCGGCGATCCAGACGTTTTGATTCCCGGTCAGGCGGAATTCGCCGCGGTGCACCTCCGCCACGGCGCGCAGACCGCTCAGCAGCTGCTGATGCTCCGTATCACCGATGCGTCCGTTCTCGACGAACAACCCGTAGTGCCAATGGCCCTCGTCGTCTTCGAGCCAGCCCCTCGCGTCCCCGCGCTGGGTGAAAGTGACCGAACGCGGCGGCGCGAACGTCACGCCGGCGCGACGCGCTACCTCAGCGCGGAACCAGTCGATGCCGCGATCGTCGATGGTGTATTTCAGGCGGGCATGTTTGCGGTTGCTGCGGTCTCCAAAATCCCGCTGGGTGGTAACCACCGCCTCGCTGACGGCAACAGCCTGGTCCGGCGTGATAAATCCCAGCAGCTGGCCGAGCATGGGGTAGGTCTCCCGCACGCCGTGGGCCATGCCCATGCCGCCGCCAACGCTGACGTTGAATCCAACCAGCTGGCCATCTTCTATGATGGCGATCAGGCCCAGGTCCTGGGTGTAGATATCCACGTCGTTGATCGGTGGAATCACCAAGGCCATTTTGAACTTCCGCGGCAGGTAGGTGGCGCCGTAGATTGGCTCGGCCTCGGCTGCGTCCGTTTCAAGCCGCGCGCCGTCCAGCCAGATTTCGTGATAAGCCCCGGTCTGCGGCGTCAGGTGCTCCGACAGCACGTCGGCCCAGCGGGCCACCTCTCGCTGCGCCGTCGCCTGGGCGGCAATCGGGCTCGCCATCACGTTGCGGTTCACATCGCCGCAGGCCGCCAGGGTATCCAGCAGCGCTTCGTTGATACCGGCCACGGTGGCCTTGAGGCGGGATTTGATCACGCCGTGAAACTGAAATGCCTGGCGGGTGGTCAGGCGCAACGTACCGTTGGCGTGGGTCCGCGCCAGCCGGTCCATGGCCAGCCATTGGGCCGGCGTGCACAGGCCGCCCGGCACCCGCGCCCGGATCATGAAGCTGTAGGCCGGCTCGAGCTTTTGCCGTCGACGCTCGGCTCGGATATCCCGGTCGTCCTGCTGGTAAATGCCGTGAAACTTGCTGAGCTGCGTGTCGTCCTCCGCGATGGCACCGGTGACGTCGTCCGTCAGGCTTTCCTCAAGCGTGCCGCGCAGGTTGCGGCTGGCGGTTTTGATTCGCTCAACGTCGCTGAGCTTGCGTTCATCACTCATCAGTAGACGTCCCGCTTGTAGCGGCCGGACCGCTTCAGCTGCTGAACGTACTCAGCTGCCGCCTCCGCCCCGCGGGCCTGGTGCTTCTGCACCAGTTGGGTCAGCGCCTGGTCCACGTCCGGCGCCATGCGAGATGCGTCGCCGCAGACGTAGACCGCCGCGCCCGACTCAAGCCAGTCGTAGAACTCAGCGCCGCGCTCGGCCATCACGTGCTGCACGTAGCGCTTGTCCTCCTGATCGCGAGAGAACGCCACGTCCAGCTCCAGCAGGCCGGCCTTGCGCCAGCGCAGCCAGTCCACCTGATAAAGGAAATCGTTGTGGCGCTGGCGATCACCAAAGAACAGCCAGTTTTTGCCGCTGGCGCCCTGCGCCTCCCGGCGCTGCACAAAAGCGCGAAACGGAGCAACGCCGGTGCCCGGCCCGATCATGATGACCGGCGTCGCGGGATCCTCCGGCAGCCGGAAGCGCGGATTGGGGTCGAGAAAAACCGGAATCTCGCCGCCCGCCGCGGCGTCCGCCAGACTCGTCGACGCAGCCCCGGCATGGGCCCGGCCAAACTGCTCGTAGGTCAGCCGGGCCACCGTCAGGTGCACGCTGGACCCCGTGGCCTGCGCGTCGGAGGCGATGGAGTAGGCGCGGTGCGCCAGCGGCGAGAGCACGTCCAGCAGCGTCTGAGCGTCCAGCGCCAGCGGGTATTCCCGCAGCAGGTCCACCACCTGGTGGCGGAACAGAAACGGTGCCAGCTCGCTGGAATCTGCCAGCGCGGCGGTGAGATCGGGATGGTCCGTCTGGCCGGAGAAGCGTTCGAGCACCGGCCGGGTCAGGCGGGTAATCTCCCGCTCGCCGGTCAGGGCTTGCCGCAGAGACGTTTCCTCATCAGCCAGGCGGACAACCGCGTCACCGTCGAGATCTGCCGCTTCCAGCACCTCGTCGACGATGGAAGCGGGGTTGGCGATCTTCACGCCCAGCGAATCGCCCGGCTCCCACTCGATCTGCGAGCCGTCCAGCGACAGCTCCAGGTGGCGCACGTCTTTGCTGGAATCGCGGCCTGTGATCTTCTGGTTGACCTCCAGAAGGGCCGGAAACGGGCGCGCCGAGGTGTAGGCCTCGCTAGCGGGCACCGCCCGCAGCCGCGGCGGCGCGGCCGCCGGCGCAAATTCTTCTTTCAGCGTCTCAAGCACCTGCGATCGCCAGGCTTCCGCCGGCTCCTGGTACTCAAGGTCACATTCCACCCGCGGCACCAGCGCCTGCGCGCCGCGGGCCGCAAGACGCTCGTCAAAGTCCCGCCCGGTCTGGCAGTAGTGCGCGTAGCTTGAGTCGCCCAGCGCGAGCACAGCGTAGCGAAGCTGCTCCAGGCGCGGACCGGTGGGATCGGCCAGCGACGACCAGAGGTCGGCCGCGTCGTCCGGCGGGTCGCCTTCGCCGTGGGTGCTCACCACCACGAACAGAAGCTCCTCCCGGGCCAGGCGGGCTGGCGCATAGTCCGCCATGTTGACCGCGCGCAGCTCAAAACCGAGGTCCGCGCCGGCGGACGCCAGGGCCTCAGCGACGCCCTGACCGTTGCCGCTCTGGGACCCAAACAGCACGGTGCCTTTCAGCGCCGGCGCGGAAGCAGGCGCCGCATGGCCCCGGGCCGCGGCCATGCCGGCCAGGAATCCGCTGGCCCAGAGCTGCTGATCCGCGGACCAGCCGCCCGCCAGGGCGGTGAGCTCGTGCTGCGACTCGGGAGATACGGGGGCTTGAACAGGCAACGACATGGCCGATTCCGGACTGAACAGGGACGCTCAGCCTACGGACGGTCGTGGGGAATCAGAACGATTTTGGTGCTATAGCGACATAACCGGCGGCGATATGAGGCCGCTGCGAGAGGTTATGTCGGCGCCGCCCACCGGGGATCCCGAGGGGCCCGGCGGGGATTATTCGGTGGCTTCTTCGTCCAGCCGGCGGCTTAGTTCTTCAAGCTTTTCCCGGGTGCGCGCGAGCACCGCCTTCTGCGCGTCAAACTCTTCCCGGGTGACCAGATCCAGGCGATCGAACCAGGCCTGAGCGACCGCACGCAGATTGGCCTTCAGGTCGTCGCCGGCTTCGCTGAGGGACTCAGGAATGAGGCGGCCCAGGGCGGTGCTCAGTTCTTCAATTTTTTCCGGATCTAGCTTCATGGTCGCAGGCGTTGGGAAATTGTGGCGCGACCTTAGCACGAATCTGGCCGGGGAAATGTCTTCAGGGCCGCCAGCGCCGCACCACGGTGGTGCGCAGCGTCATGGCTGTCGCACGGAACTGGTGCGATCTGCGCCAGTTTTGCTAACCAGCGCGATGAATACCGCGGTCAGATGAGTTGGCACGGCCTTTGCGAGCGGCATAGGCGGACCTGAAGGTCAGGCTTGTCATTAACAGATCGCTTGTAAGAGCGGCACACCCGGACAAAAGGGGCAACACGTGGAACAACTTGCGGAACTGAGCTACGCGCTGGACACGTTTTATTTTCTCATCTGCGGCGCGCTGGTCATGTGGATGGCCGCCGGCTTCACCATGTTGGAGGCCGGCCTGGTCCGGTCTAAGAACACAACCGAAATTCTGGCCAAGAATATTGGCCTCTACTCCATCGCCTGCATCATGTACATGCTGTGCGGCTACAAAATTATGTACGGAGACGGGACAGCCTACGTGCCGGGTTTCTCTGATTTGCTGCTCGGCCAGGCGGACAACACGGTCGCCGACGTCACCGGCGGCGGCGAAGAACCGCCCTACTACTCCAAGCTTTCAGACTTTTTCTTCCAGGTGGTCTTCGTGGCCACCGCCATGTCGATTGTTTCCGGCGCGGTGGCCGAGCGGATGAAGCTCTGGTCGTTCTTCGCGTTCGCTGTGGTACTTACCGGCTTCATCTATCCGGTGCAGGGCTTTTGGAAATGGGGAGGGGGTTTCCTCGATCAACAGGGCTTTCAAGACTTTGCCGGCTCGGGTGTTGTGCACCTCTGCGGGGCGGCGGCCGCCCTGGCTGGCGTCCTGCTGCTGGGTGCCCGGCACGGCAAGTACGGCGAGAACGGGACGGTGCGGGCCATTCCCGGC
Organism: Pseudomonadota bacterium; assembly: GCA_039195135.1. Lineage (GTDB taxonomy): Bacteria > Pseudomonadota > Gammaproteobacteria > Xanthomonadales > SZUA-38 > JANQOZ01. The sequence continues at coordinate 18,269 of JBCCVP010000037.1, forward strand.
GCCAACCTGCCGCTAGCCACGCTCGGCACCTTCGTGCTCTGGCTCGGTTGGTTTGGCTTTAACGGTGGTTCCCAGCTGCGGATCACCGGCGTTGAAAACGCTAACGCAGTGGCGCTGATCTTCACCAACACCAACGCCGCGGCCGCCGGCGGCGTTGTGGCAGCGGTGATCCTTTCCCGTCTGTGGTTCAAAAAGGCCGATCTGACCATGATGCTCAACGGCGCCCTTGCGGGTCTGGTGGCCATCACCGCGGAGCCCCTCACCCCACCGCCCATGCAAGCGACGCTGATCGGCGCGGTGGGCGGCCTGATTGTCGTGGGTTCGATCGTGATGATGGATAAGCTCCGCGTCGATGACCCGGTCGGCGCAATTTCTGTACACGGCGTGGTCGGCTGCTGGGGTTTGCTGGCGGTGCCGCTGACCAACGACGGGGCCAAGATCGGCGTGCAGCTGCTGGGACTGGGTACCATTTTCATCTGGACCTTTGCCGTCAGCTTTGCATTTTGGTTTGTGATCAAGCTGGCGCTTGGCCTGCGGGTGGATCCGGAAGAAGAACAGCGCGGTGTGGACGTGGCCGAGTGCGGGATGGAAGCCTATCCCGAATTTACCCAACCCGGTCTCAAATAACACATCTGACAACTTAAGAGGGATTAACAATGAAAATGGTGACTGCTGTAATCAAGCCCTTCAAGCTGGATGATGTGCGCGCGGCGCTGTCGGAGGTGGGAGTGCAGGGCATCACGGTATCGGAGGTACAGGGTTTTGGACGCCAGAAAGGGCATACGGAGCTGTACCGCGGTGCGGAGTATGTGGTGGACTTTCTGCCCAAGGTGAAGCTGGAAATTGCGGTAACGGACGACCGGATCGAAGCGGTCGTGGAGGCCATCACCCAGTCGGCGAATACCGACCGCATCGGCGATGGCAAAATTTTTGTCCACGCGCTGGAGCAGGTAGTGCGTATCCGTACCGGAGAAACCGATTCCGACGCGCTCTCCTGACGCGTCTCCCGGCACGGCCCGCGTCCTCTCCGCGGGCCGCTGCCACGGCTTCAAGACCCGGGACCGGCGGCCTGCCGGACCCCAAAACTCCTACGAATTCTTCAACGCTTGCTGGAACTCCTTTCGCGCGCCGGGCTCCAAGTAACCGACGGGCTTCTGGCAGCGTCTAATCTAGGACCCAGGCTGTTAGAATTCAGCGGCCTGCCACCACTTTTAAAGTAACTCAAATGGTGGCGATACGTTGAAAGGAAGAGCCGGGCACAGGCCGGGCTCATCAAATTGGCGGGAGGCCATGGCCAACACAATAGCGACCCTGGTTGCTGAGATGCAGCGGCGCAAGGTGTTTCGCGTCACTGCGGCTTACGCGGTGGTGGCGTTTGTGGTGCTTCAGCTCGGAGAGATCACCTTCGACCCGCTGGAGCTGCCTGCGTGGTCGCTGCGCGCACTGATCGTCGCGGTCATCCTGGGTTTTCCCATCGTGGTGGTGCTCGCCTGGGTGCTGGAGATCACTCCTCAGGGTATCCGGCGGGAGAAAACCGGCGCCAGCACGCCCCGCTCCCAGATTCTGCTGGTAATTGGCGTGCTGCTGCTGGACGGGGTGTTGGCCGCCTACCTTTATGAGGTTTACGCGCCCGGCGTGATGCAGGATACGCCCGCAACCCGTGGCGTGACGGCGGGGCTGGCACCCGGCCTGACCGCTTCACCCATCGGCAATGACGCGGTGGCGGTACTCCCCTTTGAGGACCTGTCGCCGGAAGCCGATCAGGCCTACTTTGCCGACGGCGTGGGCGAGGAGCTCGCCAATGCACTGACCAACGTGGAGGGCCTGCAGGTGGTGAGCGGGCGGGCAACCCGGGCGCTGAGTGATTCGGAGCGCACACCGCGGGAAATTGGCGCCCTGCTGCGGGTTGCCTGGCTGCTGGAGGGCAGCGTCCGGAAAGAGGCCCAGACACTGCGGGTGCGGGTTGCCCTCACCGCTACCGCCACCGGCATCAGCGAGTGGTCCCGGTCATTTGAAGGCGATCTCGACAACACGCTGGATATTCAGGACGACATTGCCCGGGAGGTCGTGGCCCGGCTGCTGGGCAGTGCCGACAACCTGGAAACCGACTTTGAAGAACGGCGCACCATCGCCAGCTTCAGTGCCTGGGAGGACTACACCGCCGCGCGCCTCGACTGGAACCGGCGCACGCCGGAGTCGCTGGCGCGAGCCGAGGAGAAATTTAAGGCAACGCTGGCCAAGGATCCCAGCTACGCTCCGGCCTACGTGGGCCTCGCAGACACCTACCTGCTGCAGGCCAGCTACGGCAACCGCGCCGTGGTAGAGGCGGTGAGCCTGGCGGAGCAGAACATCAGCCAGGCGCTCGATTTTGACGGGCAGCTGTCGTCAGCCTTTGCCACCCTTGGCCTGCTCAACCGCACGCTCGGCCGCTATCCCCAGGCGGAAGCCCATCTGCGGCGGGCGCTCACGCTGGAGCCCGAAAACGTCGAGGCCGCCAACTGGCTGTCGGGCCTGCTGGGCGATCAGGGGCGCCTCGGTGAAGAGCGGCTGGTGCTGCAGCAGGCGCTGGAGTATCACCAGTTCGACGAACTGCTCAACATGGCCATGGCCGACAACCAGCTTCGCCAGGGTGAGGTTGAAGCGGGTATGGAACGGCTGCAGACACAGCTCGATATCCGGCCCGATTCGACGCTCCTGCTGCGCTTTGCCGCGGCCTGGGCCGCCTCCGCCGGCCGCCACGCACAAGCCCATTCGCTGCTGATACAGGCCGACAGCCTGTCGCCGAACGAACCCCTGACGCTCACCCAGCTGGGCCATCTTTATATGCGCTGGGGCGAGCTGGACCGGGCCGAGGCGGCGGTTTCCCGGGCGGTGGAGCTGGCGCCTTACAACATGGAAGTGGAGGCTGCCTGGTCGCGCTTTCTGCTGATGTCGGACCGGCTCGAGGAATTGGAGCAGTACGCCGCGGCCCGCCTGGAGGGTTTGTCATTGATCGAAAAGGGCGCCACCGCCGACTCGCTGCGGCCCCTGGTCTGGCAGGCGATGGTAAGCCTGCGTCGGAATGATCCGGCGGCGGCAGCGGAGCGCCTCGCCACGGTAGTGAATCGTCGCGATATTCTCGTGCCCTACGCAGCGCTGCAGCTGATGACCTGGCAGATTTTCGCGTTGACGGCAGCCGGGGATGTGGAAGGCGCCGGCGATCTTCGCGGCGAAGCGTCGCGGATTCTCGATCGCCTGCGTCTGCAGGGGGACGAGTCGGTTTTTCTGGACGAGCTGGACGCCACGCTGCTGGCGCAGACCGGCGATGTGGAACAGGGCATGGCCCTGTTTGAGCAAACGCTGCCGCAGGGCTACACCAGCGCCGTGGAGCTGGAACAGGACCTGCGGCTTGAAGCGCTGCGCAGCTCGCCGCGGTTCAACGAGCTCGTGGATGCGGTGCGCGAACAGTCGCGCGTCGACTTTGCCAGCATCGCGCAGCAGCTGGCTTCATCGCCCTGACTTCGCCCCGGCACCCCCGAAGCCAAACCAAACCCGGTCACATTCAGTCTCCCCACAACTGGCTATACTCCGGCCCTCACATCAGGAGTTCCTCATGCGATCAATCGTCTTTTTGCTTGCCCTTACCGCCGCGGGTGATGCCATCGCCGGACAAACGCCGGAGCTTGAGCTTGAGCTGATCACGGACGGTCTGTCGGCGCCGCTCGCGGCCCGCCACGCCGGCGACGGGAGCGGCCGCATATTTGTGCTGGAGCAGGATGGTCTGGTGCGCGTGATCAGCGCCCGGGGTATTCTGCAGCCCGAACCGTTTCTCGATCTCACGGGGATGACCAGCCAGTCCGGCGAACGGGGATTGCTGGGCATCGACTTCCATCCCGAATACGAAACCAACGGCTACGTCTACGTTAACTACACCGCCGATCCCGCCGATCCCGCTAATGCCATCGAAGTGGGCGACACGGTGATTGCCCGCTATTCGGTGAGCCCAGCCGATCCGAATCAGGCGGATCCGGGCAGCGCCCAGCTGGTGCTTACGGTGCCGCAGGACTTCACCAACCACAACGGCGGAGATATTCACTTTGGTCCCGATGGCTATCTTTACATCGGTATGGGAGATGGGGGCAGCGGCGGGGACCCGAGGGATCGGGCCCAGGCGCCCCAGTCGCTGCTCGGCAAAATGCTGCGCATCGACGTCGACAACGTGCAGACCGCGGCCGGCTCCTGCGGTGATGACGCCGGGGGCCCGGTGGCCTATGCCATTCCCGCCACCAATCCATTTGCCGGCGACGACGGCATCTGCGACGAGATCTGGGCTTTTGGCGTGCGCAATCCCTACCGCTTCAGCTTTGACCGGATTACCGGCGACATGTTTATCGCCGACGTGGGTCAGGGCGATCAGGAGGAAATTTCGTTTCAGCCGGCGGCGTCCGGTGGCGGCGAAAACTACGGCTGGGACTGTTTTGAAGGCAATCTGCCGTTTGGTGCCTCGGCCGCCGTGTGCGACGGAGCCAATCCGCCGGCGGTGGTGCCGCCGATCCTGACCTACGATCATCCCGAGCGGGAGGGTCGCTCTGTGACCGGCGGCTACCGCTATCGCGGGCCGCTGGCGGCGTCTGAGGGGCTTTATTTCTACGCCGACTTTGTCACCAGGGAGTACTTCATCGGGGTGGAAAACGGCGGCCTGTGGACGTCTCAGACCGTTTCGGTGATCCGCGACACGGAGGGCAACAATCTAAACCCAACGCCCAGCGGCTTCGGTGAGGATGAGGCGGGCAATCTCTACTTTGTCGACCGGGGCGGTCGCCTGTATCGCTATGGCGAGCTGGTCTTTGCTGACGGCCAGGAAGAATAACCCACCGCCACGGTGCTACCCGTTTTCTGAGAGCACCAGCACCGAGTAGCCGGCGTCCTGCAGCTTGCGTTTGGTGGCGTCCAGCTCGCGCAGGCTGTCCACCGGCCCCACCCGGACCCGGTGCCAGGCCGCGTCGTTGATGCGGACCTGGGCAACGCTGGCCACCACGCCGAGGAAGGCCAGCTCCGCTTTCATTTTTTCCGCGTCATCGGCGCGGCGAAAGGAAGCCACCTGCAGCAGATAAGGGCCGCGGCGGGCGGCGAGCTCCTCGCGCTCGTTGACGCGATCGCGGATTTCGTTCTCCGGGATCACCACCTCCATCTCGGGCAGCACGGTGAAGAAATCAAACTGGGAGTCCTGCACCGCCGGCGGGTCCTCCACCGAATCCACCGCCTCCCGGCTGACCGGCCGCGGCACGGGCCGGTCCGCCGCGGGCTGGCGCAGAAAACCCGCCAGCACCAGAAACACGCTCAGGCTGACGCCCATGATCAGACCCAGCAGGAGCCAGACCCAGGCCGGAACGACGGCCCGGTCACCATCGCGCACCGCCTGCCGGGGGGAGCGCCGCTTCGCTTTAGCCATGGGGAAGGCCCACTACATCTTATCCGGCGCCGACACGCCGAGCAGCGCCAGCCCGTTGGTGAGCACCTGGGCTACCGCCTGAGACAGGTTCAGCCGGGCGTTGCGCAGATCCTCATCGTCCACCAGCACCCGCAGATTGAGCTCGGGATCCGCGTCGTAGTAAGCGTGAAACACCTGCGCCAGCTCCCGCAGATAGTGGGCCATCACGTGCGGCGCGCGATTGCGGGCAGCAAGCGAAACGGCCTCGGGGTACTGCGCCAGCGTCCGCATCACCGCTATCTCGTGGTCGGCGGTCAGGGTGCCGTGGGCGGCCTGGCCGATGGCCTGATTCCAGGCCTCGCCGCTGTCTTCCAGCCGGTCAAACACCCGCCGGATACGCGCGTGGGCGTACTGCACGTAGTAGACCGGATTGTCCTTGGACTGCCGCTTTGCCAGCTCCAGATCAAAATCCAGGTGCTGCTCGTGGGATCTGAGCACGTAAAAGTAGCGCGCCGCGTCGGTGCCCACTTCCTCGCGCAGCTCGCGCAGAGAGACAAACTTGCCCGAGCGGGTGGACATCTGCATCTTCTGTCCGTCGCGGAACAGGTGGGCAAACTGCACCAGAGGAATTTCCAGCACGTCCGGGTTGTCGTTCAGGCCCTGAGCCGCCGCCCGCAGCCGCGCCACGTAGCCGTGATGATCCGCCCCCAGCACGTAGATGGCGTGTTCGAATCCGCGCTCCCGCTTACTCAGAAAGTAGGCGATGTCGGATGCAAAATAGGTGGTACGGCCGTCTTCTCGCACCACCACCCGGTCTTTTTCATCCCCAAAGGTGGTGGCGCGAAACCACTGGGCGCCGTCCTTCTCATAGATGTGGCCGGCGCCGCTGAGGGTCTGGAGGGCTCGCTGGGTGGCGCCACTTTCCGCCAGCTTGCGCTCGGAAAACCACTCGTCAAACTCAACGTTGAACGCCTTCAGATCTTCGCGGATATCCTCGACCATGCTGCCCAGCGCAGCTTCGAAACACACCTGGTAGCCTGCATCGCCGAGCACCTCCTTACAACGGACGATCATCGCGTCGATGTGCTGTTCCCGCAGGGCCTTCTGTTCCGGATCATCTCCGGGCTGGCCGTCCGGCGGCAGGCCGTCGAGCACGTTGTGGGCAATCTCCCGCAGGTCGTCGCCGTGGTCCTGGCGCACGCCCCGGGCGATGTCGTAGATGTAATCGCCCTGGTAGCCGTTGGCGGGAAAGCGGATGGCCGTTCCCCCGAGCTCCAGGTAGCGCAGCCAGACGCTGGTGGCAAGGATATCCATCTGCCGGCCCGCGTCGTTAACGTAGTACTCCCGCTGCACCCGATAGCCGGCGGCCTCCAGCAGGTTCGACAGGGAGGCGCCGAACGCCGCCCCGCGACCATGACCCACGTGCAGCGGGCCGGTGGGATTAGCGGAGACAAACTCCACGTTGACCGTCTCGTCGTGACCATCTCGGCACACGCCGTACTGGCCTTCCTGGGTCAGGATTTGATTCAGCACCGACTGGAGGGACTGCAGCGTAAGGCGGAAATTGATGAACCCGGGGCCCGCCACCTCCACCTTTTCCACGTGCTTCGACGGCAGCAGCCGGGAGATGATCTCCTCAGCAATCTCCCGCGGATTACGCTGCGCCGGCTTGGCCAGGATCATGGCGATGTTTGAGCTGAAATCGCCGTGCTGCACCTGCCGGCAGCGCTCAATGGAAACGTCCCGCCGCAGATCCTTGGGCAGGCTGCCTTCCCGGCACATGTCCAGCAGCGCCTGATTAATCAGTTCCTCAAGATGGTCTTTCATGGCTTTGTTTTGTTTAGAGTAGCGAAGGCGAAGCGGGCAGGTAGTGATCAACCAGCAGGAAGGCAAACAGCGCCATCAGGTACCAGATGGAATAGCCAAAAACCGGCATCGACAGCCGCTCTTCCGAGTCCGCCAGCAGCCGCAGCGCGAGGTAAAGAAAGCCGATGCCCAGCACCACGGCGCCGGCCAGGTAGAACACGCCACTCATGCCGGTGAGATAAGGCAGCAACGTCACCAGCAGCAGCAGCACCGTGTAAAACAGAATCTGCCAGCGGGTAAACGTTACGCCGTGGGTCACCGGCAGCATCGGCATGTTCACCGCCGCGTAGTCGCTGCGCCGGGCAATCGCCAGGGCCCAGAAGTGGGGCGGCGTCCAGACGAAGATGATCAGGAACAAGATAAACGCCGGCGGATCCAGCGTGCCGGTCATGGCCACCCATCCGAGCAGCGGCGGGGCCGCACCGGCGGCGCCGCCGATCACAATATTCTGCGGGGTGGCGCGCTTCAGATACACCGTGTAAACGATGGCGTAGCCGATCAGCGATGCGGCAGTGAGCACCGCGGTGAGCATATTGACCCAAAGTACAAGCGCCGTGAGGCCGGCCAAGCCGAGCACGATGGCGAAGATAAGCACCCGCGAGGTGTCGAGCTGGCCGCTCGGCAGTGGCCGATGTCGCGTGCGATCCATCACCCGGTCGATGCGCCGATCCAGCAGGTGATTAATCGCCGCCGCTGACGCGGAGCTCAGCCCGATACCCGCCGTCGCAGCCACGAGCAGCCCCAGCGGCGGCGTGCCAGTGGTCGCCAGCAGCATACCGACAATGGCGGTAAACACGATCAGCAGCACCACACCGGGCTTGCACAGCTCCAGGTACTGGGAGAATACGCTCGGCGGCGCGGCGGTCTGGACGGCGGTAGTCATCGGCGCATTATAGGCGTACGGGACCCGGCCAACAGCAGGACCAGCACCCCGAGTAGAAATGCCGCACCCCCGTTGTGTGCAGCCGCCACCGCGAGCGGAAGGCTATACACCACGTTGGCGATGCCGAGCGCAACCTGGGTGCCCAGGGCCACCAGTAGCAGCCCGCCTGCCAGCCGATACTTACTGAGGGCAAGCAGTACCGCCAGCAGCAGCAGGTAACCTGAGACGATCACCGCGCCAATCCGGTGCGCCAGGTGGATCGCAACCCGCGCCGGGTAGTCCAGTACGCCGCCTTCATAGTCCACGCCTACTTCCCGGCGCAGCTCAAAGCCTTCGGTAAAAGCCGTATCGGGCCACCACTCGCCGCCGCAGGTGGGAAAGTCGGCGCAGGCCAGCGCCGCATAGTTGCTGCTGGTCCAGCCGCCAAGGCTGATCTGTGCCACGAGCAGCGCCAACCCGACGAGCAGCGGCCCGCGCCAGCGGTTCTCGGACGGCGGGGCGCGGCTGGTCAGGCGCAACGCCTGCCACAGCAGCAGCGAAAAAGTCGCCATGCCCCCGAGCAGATGGGCCGTTACCACCAGCGGCATCAGCTTGAGCGTTACGGTCCACATGCCGAACAGCGCCTGCAGCGTAATCAGGGCGGCAATGCCCGCGGCAAGTCGGGCGCCTGTCGGGTCTTCCCGGCGTTTGCGCCAGCGGGCCCAGGCGATGCCGTAGACCAGCAGCATCAGCGTGCCGGCGACATAGCGATGGAGCATTTCCTTGAAGGCCTTGGTCTGGCTCACCGGCCGATCCGGGTAGGCTGCGTTTGCCGCGTCGATTTCCGTCGCCGTGTCGGGCCAGGTGATTTCGCCGTAGCAGCCAGGCCAGTCGGGACAGCCCAGACCCGCGTGGGACAGGCGTACCCAGGCGCCCAGCACCACCACAAACAGGACCAGGCCCACCGCCAGCCACGCGGCTGTTTTCAGTGCACCGGAGGTTTCGCTTCCCATGCTGGTTACCGATTCTCTTTGAACTTGCTGTGGCGGATGAGCCGGTCCAGATCTTTTCGCAGGCCGGTGGCATCCACCGGCTGGGTATAGGCCATCATGAGATTGCCCAGCGGATCGATCAGATACAGGGATTCCGGATCCAGCTCCCGGGCCCGCAGCGCCGCCAGCAGCGGTGCCGTATCAGGCACACCTTCCGGCAGCAGCGCGATCTCGAGCTTGTCCCGGTGCCGGCCCAGCGTCTGGCGGATACGCTCCAGCTCCGCAAGCTGTGCCGCACACTCATCCCCGCAGCTCAATCGCCGCGGCCACAGCAGCTGCCACGGCGGCGTGTCAGAGCCTGTCACCCGTGGCGGCAGTTCGTTGGCAAGCGGGATGACCGGCGTGATCAGCTGGCCGTAGTTGCGGGTGCTGCCGGGGCGCCAGTCGCTGAACGTGCTGTTCAAAAAGACCGCTGCCAGCACCGGCGCCAGAAACAGGGCAAAAATCAAAATCAGCGTGCCGCGGCCGCGACCGGTGGGACTGGTCTGCCCGGTCTTTGCTTCACCGGGCTGCGGGTTGCTGGGTTGAGCGTTATCCATCAGCGTCTTTCTTTCTTCGTAACTGCACAATGAGGGTCACCAGGACCACCGCGGCCGCCAGGCTGAACCATTGAAAGGCGTAGCCTCGATGCCGGGACGGCGGCATGATGTTCGGCAGCCAGCGACGCACCAGGCCCGCCGCAGCGGCGTCCGGGGTGGCGGCGGACGGCGCCTCGGTCTGCAACAAGATCTGGGGAGCCAGGGTCAATTTCAATGCTGGCGACAATGTTTCTGGGTCAAGTCGAGCAATTAGCCACGGTTCCGGCTGGGTGTAGTCGGGCTGACCCAATTTCAGACCCGGCCGCGGATAGCTCGACAGGTGGCCGTGCACCTGCGCAAGATCCGGCAGCGGCGGCGGTGCGGGTTTGCTGCGCCGGTCCCGGCGAATCGGCAGCCAGCCCCGGTTCACCAGGATCGTCGGCCCGCCGTCCGCGGGGGCAAACGGCGCCAGCACATGTACGCCGGGCTCACCATCCAGGATCTGATTGTCGAGCAGGAACTGGCGATCCAGAAAGCGGCCGGCAAGCACCACGCGCTGAAAGCGTTCCTGCGCCTCATAGCGGGAAAGCGCCTTCGGGGCTGCGGCCGTGGACCGGGCGTAGCCGTCAAGCAGGATCTCCTTTTCTTCCGCCCGATCAAGCTGCCAGAAGCCGAGGCGGCAGAACAGAGCCGTGGCCAGGATTGCCGCAATCACAGGCAGAGCACGGATCATCGGCTATACTCCGCGCCCGGTTAGTTGGTCATCGATCATGTGGATCAAAGTACTCATCGTAGGAATGCTGCTGTTCATCATCTTCAACCTGGCCATGGGGATGGTGTATCTCATCAAAGACCAGGGTGAGGGAACCCGCACGCTGAACGCCCTGAAATGGCGTGTCGGCCTGTCTTTTGTGCTGTTTATCGGACTGCTGATAGCGGTCAAGCTGGGCTTTATCCAGCCCCATACCAATCCGCTGGGGGTCAAACCACAGGTGGAGGTCAACTCCGGCTAACGGTTCCCGGACCTCGCAGTGAGGCCCGGCGCCGCGCCGGGCTGGAGCCGCTACAAGATGTAGACGAACACAAACAGCCCGAGCCAGACCACGTCCACGAAGTGCCAGTACCAGGCAACGCCTTCAAAACCGAAGTGGTTTTTGGGGCTGAAGTGGCCCTTCATGCAGCGGAACATGATTACCGTGAGCATGATCGCCCCCACCGTTACGTGCAGGCCGTGAAAGCCCGTCAGCATGAAGAACGTGGAGCCGTAGATTCCGGAGCTCAGCTTCAGATTGAGGTCGGCGTAGGCGTGGATGTACTCCGTAGCCTGCAGATAAACAAAAATAAACCCAAGGCCTACCGTGGCGGCCAGCCACCAGACCAGATCCTTCCGCTTTTCGTGTTTCAGCGCGTGGTGCGCCATGGTCACGGTCACACCCGAAGTCAGCAGGATCAGCGTGTTGTAAAGCGGCAGATCAAAAGCTGGGATCGTGGCGAAATCGCCCCCCAGATTGGCCGGTCCGTTGCTCGGCCAGGCGGCCTCAAAAGCGGGCCACACAAACTGGTTGGTCGCAAGCCCGGAGCCCTCGCCGCTAAGCCAGGGAATCACAAACTGCCGAGCGTAGAACAGGGCGCCGAAGAAGGCGGCGAAGAACATCACCTCGCTGATGATGAACCAGATCATGCCCATGCGGAACGAGATGTCCACCTGGCCGTTGTACTGGCCTTTTTCGCTCTCGCGGATCACCACGCCAAACCAGCCGAACATCATGACCGCCACGATTGCGAAGCCACCGAGCATGGCCGGGAGCCAGATGCTGCCACTGCCATTCATGAAATTGGCCGCTGAGACTACCAGGGTAGTCAGTCCGATGGACCCCACAATGGGCCAGGTGGTGCCGTGGGGGACGTAGTAGCCGCCGGTTGCGTTGGCCATGTTCTTTACTCTTCTCTATTCAGTTCCGGTCAGATCCGAAATCAGGGGCTGCCCGCGGCAGCGCCTGCCTGATCGGCGGAAGTATCGCTCAGATCAGGCTCGGGGTCATCCATGAGATAAAAGCGGTAGGACAGGGTTACGACCTTGATGTCCTCCGGCAGCGCCGGGTCCAGCATAAAACGAACCGGCATTTCCCGGTCCTCACCGGCCGCAAGCTGCTGCCGGGTAAAACAGAAACACTCGGTCTTGGCGAAGTGGATCGATGCTTCCGCCGGCGCGACGGCGGGCACCGCATGGCCGCTCACCGCCGTCTTGGCGAGGTTACGGGCGGTGTAGTAGGCCTCGCTCAGCTCACCAACCCGCACCTTCATAAACTTCTGGTCCGGGGCAAACGACCAGGGCAGCCCCGACTCGATACTTGAGTCGAAGTGCACGGTGACCCAGCGATCGGTGACCTGGGTTGGCGCCGCCTGTGCCTCGGTAATGCGCCCGTTGCCGTCTTCAAGCCGGATGCCTAGCACTTCGCAGAACACGTTGTACAGAGGCACCATGGCAAAGCCGAAGCCAAACATGGCCAGCGCCAGCACGCCAAGGCCGCCGATCAGTTTCTTCGGACTGACCCCCTGCGTGCGGGGAGTAGACGGGGCGCCGTCGGACATGCGCTTACCCCGCCCCGGGGACCGACCCCTGGGCACTCAGCACACCGCTGGCGATGAAGGCCACATAGATCAGCATGGCCACCGCCACCAGCCCCACCGCCATGCGGCGGGCCCGGCCGCGCTGCTCCTGCTCTCTCGGGGAGGCGGGGCTGCTCACGGTCAGTGGGCGACGTCGCTGTGGGCCAGATCTTCGTCCCGCAGCTCCGGCGCCTCGTCAAAGGTGTGGTAGGGCGCGGGCGTCGCCACGGTCCATTCCAGGCCCTTCGCGCCCTCCCAGACCCGATCCGGCAGCTTCTCGGTGCGCTTGCCGAAGGAAGCCTTGAGCACGATGTACAGGAAGAGCAGCTGCGTCAGGCCAAATGCGAAGCCGCCGATGGAGGACCACAGGTTGAACTCGGCAAATTCCACGGAGTAATCCGGGATTCGCCGCGGCATGCCGGCAAGGCCAAGGAAGTGCTGCGGGAAAAACAGGATGTTGACCGTGATCGTCGACAGCCAGAAGTGCAGCTTGCCAAGTTTCTCGGAGTACATGTTGCCGGTCCACTTCGGCAGCCAGTAGTACACCGCGGCCATGATGGAGTAGACCGCACCGGTCACCAGCACGTAGTGGAAGTGGGCGACCACAAAATAGGTGTCGTGGTACTGGAAGTCCGCCGGCACGATGGCCAGCATCAGGCCCGAAAAGCCACCGATGGTAAACAGGATCACAAACCCGATGGCAAACAGCATCGGCGTTTCAAAGGTCATGGACCCTTTCCACATGGTGGCCAGCCAGTTGAACACCTTCACCCCGGTGGGTACGGCGATCACCATGGTGGCGTACATGAAGAACAGCTCACCGCCCAGCGGCATGCCCACGGTAAACATATGGTGGGCCCACACGATGAACGACAGGAAGGCGATGCTGGCCGTGGCGTAAACCATACTCACGTAGCCAAATAGCGGCTTGCGGGCGAAGGTCGGCAGAATCTCCGACACAATGCCGAAGGCCGGCAGAATCATGATGTACACCTCCGGGTGTCCGAAGAACCAGAAGATGTGCTGAAACATGACCGGGTCGCCGCCGCCGGCAGCGTTGAAGAAGCTGGTGCCGAAGTAGCGGTCCGTGAGCAGCATGGTGACCGCTCCGGCGAGCACGGGCATCACCATAACCAGCAGGAACGCGGTGATCAGCCAGGTCCAGACAAACAGCGGCATGCGCAGCAGGTTCATGCCCGGGGCGCGCATGTTGAAGATGGTCACGATGATGTTGATCGCCCCCATGATGGAAGAAAAACCCATCAGGTGGATGGCGAAGATCACAAAGGCGAAGCTGTTACCGCCCTGCAGCGACAGGGGTGGGTAGAGGGTCCAGCCGGCGGCCGGTGCGCCGGACTCCATGAACAGCGTAGACAGCAGCATGGCGAAGGCAAACGGGAGAATCCAGAAGCTCCAGTTGTTCATCCGCGGCAGCGCCATATCCGGCGCGCCCACCATCATGGGAATCAGCCAGTTGGCAAGACCCACGAAGGCCGGCATGACCGCGCCGAAGATCATGATCAGCGCGTGCATGGTGGTCATCTGGTTGAAAAAATCCGGTTCCACCACCTGCAGCCCGGGCTGGAACAGCTCGGCGCGGATCACCATGGCCATGGCGCCGCCGACGAAGAACATCGCCAGCGAGAACAGCAGGTACAGTGTTCCGATATCTTTGTGGTTGGTGGTAAAGACCCAGCGCCGCCAGCCTTTGTCCGGGCCGTGGTCGTGATCGTCGTGGTGTAGGGCTTCTGCCTGACTCATCTGTCTCTTCCTGCTCGGGCGGCGCTTAACCGCGCTTGGCTTCCATCACAGCCTTCGGCTGCACCGGTTCGGGGTCGTTATTGCCCCAGGCGTTGCGGGTGTAGGTAAGGGCGGCGGCGATGTCCGCCTCGCTCAGACTGTTGCCAAAAGCCTGCATTGCGGTGCCCGGCCGGCCGTTGAGCACCACCTCAAGGTGCTCATCGACGGGCCCGGCGGCCACCGGGCTGCCCGCGAGGGCGGGAAACGCCGGGGCGAGTCCTTCGCCGTCCAGCTGATGGCAGGCGGCGCACTGACGCTCGTAGACGCCCTTGCCGCGCTCAAACAGCTCAGCGTGGCTCCACTCCCGCTCCGCCTGCGCAGCCTCGGCCACCTGCTCCGCCTGCTGCTCCGCCACCCAGGCCTGGTAAGCCTCCGGCGAGCGGGCGTCCACCACAATCGGCATAAAGCCGTGGTCCTTGCCGCAGAGCTCGGCGCACTGGCCGCGGTAGATGCCCGGCTCTTCGATGTAGGTCCAGCCTTCGTTCACTTTCCCCGGGATGGCGTCCCGCTTCCAGCCGAATTCAGGGATCCACCAGGCGTGGAGCACGTCGTCAGCGGTGATCAGAAAGCGGATTTTGGTGTTGGTCGGCAGCACCACGTGGTTGTCCACCTCCAACAGGTAGTTCGGCACCGAAGCTGGGTCAATGCCCGAACCGAGCTGCCGCGCGGCGTTGCTGGCCGGATCCATGGTGCTCAGGAAGCTGATGCCGTCCTCGATGTAGTCGTAACGCCATTTCCACTGGTAGCCGGTGATCTTGACGGTCATGTCGGTATCGCCGGTCTGCTCCATCAGGATCAGCGTTTTGGTCGCCGGCACCGCCATCGCCACCAGGATCAGGATGGGAATGATGGTCCAGAGGATTTCCGCTTTTGTGCTGTGGCTGAACTGCGCCGCCTCATGACCGCGGGATTTGCGGTGGGCGAACATGGAGTAGAACATCGCGCCGAAAACCACCGCGCCGATCGCTACGCAGATCCACAGGATGGTCATGTGCAGGTCGTAGACCTCGGAGGAGAAAGGCGTGACTCCCCGGGTCATGTTGAGGCCGTACTCGGCGTAGGCCGGCGAAGCCGCCGCCGTCGCCAGCGACACACTCAGGACCCGAAGCGGGGTGGATAACTTGATGGACATCCGTTTTTCCGTCCTTTAACTCAATTAGCAATCCGGCGCCCTGTCGGCGTCGGCGTTGGCCGGCGGTGTTCGCACCGCCCGCAGCGTCTGTTCCAGTGTATCTTTCAGCTGATGGCGTTCAGCGTTGGTGAGAAATGGCCCCACCTCCACCCGGCGACCGTGGCTGGCCAGCGACAGCCGATCCGGGTGATTTCGCGCCGCCGCCTGGGCCAGCTCCAGGCGAACCCAGTACGGGTCGAACCGTTCGGCCCGGTTCGCATCCCGCACCTGCACCCGGGCTGCGTCCAGGTCGATCACCTGGCGCTGCTCTGCGTGGCGCATCGTCAGCCACCAGCAGGCGCCGAGGGCCGATACCTCAAGCCCGGCAAAAGGCAGCGGCATCCAGAGACCCTGGGCTGCAAACCAAAGGGCGATACCGAGGCAGCACAGGGAAATGAAAACGAACACCCGCAGCGCCGTTTGCCGATTCATCGACCGGTTGGGCGAAAGCTGAATGCGCCACCGCGCTTGGTCGCGCGAGCTGGCGCTGTGATGTTGTACTTCGATCACGGCAACACAGACTTTGCGGACAGCGTATTTTAGGCAGCCGCAGGACCCCGCACAACCCGATGTGATGATTTTGTCGACACCTGTCGAGGGAAACGCGAACGGTGTCCAACAATTGTATTCGGCGTAGAATCGCGACCATTACTCTACCGCCCGGAAACCGCCGATGAGCCGCGTCCCATCATTTATTTCTGACCACCCGCCGCAGCTGAACTGGCCGGGCCACGACGCCATCACCCGCGCCTGGCTGGCGGACGAGGAGAAACACGTCCAGGCACTGCTCGAGGAGCTCCAGTTTTCCCGGGCGGCGCAGGAGCGGATCACGTCGCTGGCCAGCTCGCTGGTGGTGCGGGTACGCGCCAACCAGGACGAGGTCAGCCCCGTGGATGCCTTCATGCAGCAGTACGACCTGTCCTCGTCGGAAGGGATTCTCCTGATGTGCCTGGCCGAGGCGCTGCTGCGGATTCCTGACGCGGACACCGCGGATGCCCTGATTGCCGACAAGCTTGGCGACGCGGACTGGGAGTCGCACCTTGGGCGCAGCGAATCGCTGCTGGTGAACGCCTCCACCTGGGGGCTGATGCTCACGGGGCGCCTGGTGCGGGTTACGCCGGACATGGAGCGGGGGTTTGTCCCGTCGCTGAAAAAACTCGCCGCCCGCAGCGGCGAACCGGTGATTCGTCAGGCGGTGCGCCAGGCGATGCGCATCATGGGACATCAGTACGTAATGGGCCGGGATATCGACGAGGCGCTCAAGCGGGCGGCGGAGGGCAACAACCGGGCCTACCGCTACTCGTTTGAGCGCCTCGTCGATATCCCGGCCCATTACGTACTGATGTCCCATGATGCGCATCGCCTGGCGCACCGCCTGACGAATCACCGGTTCGCCGCTGC